>CALHLB010000128.1 GCA_938034375.1 uncultured Alphaproteobacteria bacterium
AGAGACGATATTGATGAGGGCTTAATGGCTCTTCAGGCGATGGATCCCCGACTTATTGCGATTGTCGCAGAGGCTGGGGAGGTGCCTTTACGGCGCCGTGAAGCTAACCTTTCCAACCTCTTTCGTATTGTTGTCTCTCAACAACTATCTGTGCAAAGTGCCGCTTCTATCTGGCAACGTTTTAATTCTTCCTTTGATACGCATAATGCAAAGGCACTTTTAGTGGCCGATGAAAAGGCGTTGCGCGGTGTTGGGCTTTCTCGTCCGAAAGTCAAAACGATTAGGGCAATTTGTGAGGCGGTTTTTGAAGACAGGCTCGATTGTAGAACCCTTTCTGCTTTGTCGCGTGAGGATGTGGTTGAAAAGCTTACTTCCGTTCATGGTGTTGGGCCTTGGACAGCTGAAATTTTTCTTTTATTCTGTATTGGCGATGCGGATATTTTTCCTCTTGGGGATATTGCCCTACAGCAAGCAGTGATGGATGGGTGGGGCCTTTCAGAGCGTCCAAAAGGAGATGCTTTGAAAGCTATTTCTGATCAATGGTCACCATGGCGTGGGGTTGCAGCCCGTCTATTATGGGCTTATTACGGAAAAAAACGAGAAAATAAAAATGTTTTGCCTGTTTGATCTGTTCCATTGATTTGAAAGGAAATATGATGCCTCATGCCCCCCTTAAAGCTGTGCGATTAGAAGCAAAAGCAGGTAAGACGCAAAGCCTTGTTATTTTGGCTCATGGTTATGGTGCTAATGGGGATGATTTGTTTGATTTGGCCCAACAATGGGCGCCAGATTTTCCCTTTACAACATTTTTAAGTGTGCATGCTCCGGAGGCGTGTCCCATGGCGCCTGGTGGTTTGCAATGGTTCCCACTTACGATTAATCAGGGTGGTTTGCGTAACCCTGATGAATATTGGAACGGTGTATGCCATGCGGAAAAGGCGTTGCAAGATTTTATTGATAAAGAGCTGGCACATTATAATATTGATGAACGTTCATGTGTTCTTGTGGGCTTTTCGCAAGGCACAATGATGATGCTTCATTGTGGTTTGCGCCGTCTTAAAAAGCTTGCTGGTATTATTGGTTATAGTGGTGTTTTGGCCGGTTTTGAAAAACTGGGTGAGACATTAAGCAGTAAGCCGCCTATTTTACTTGTTCATGGGGCGATGGATCCTGTTGTTCCAGTTGAGGCCCTTCATCTTTCCAAAAAAGCAATGATAGAGCAAAATATTGAGGTTGAATGGCACATTAATGCTGATATTGGCCATACTATTGATCCGTTAGGCTTTTTATTGGGGCAAAACTTTTTAAAGTGTGTTTTGATGAATTAAAAGTCTTCTGTTTTAATTTGTGGAGCCTCTGACTTAAAAGCTTCACATCTTGCCGTTACCTCCTATTATTGTATGAGGCTTATGCCTGAATGACTTTATGGGAGAATATCTTGACGATACACGTCTCACCGGAAGCTCATCCAACCCTTGTACTCAATGCGGACTATCGTCCCTTGAGCTACTATCCCTTATCGCTTTGGTCTTGGCAGGATGCGATTAAGGCTGTTTTTCTTGATCGTGTTAATATTGTAAGTGAATATGATCTGGCTGTAAGAAGTCCTTCGCAATCTTTTCAAATTCCAAGCGTTGTTTCTTTAAAAAATTATGTGAAACCTGCTAAATATCCTTCTTTTACAAGGTTTAATGTTTTCTTACGAGACAAATTTGAATGCCAATATTGCGGCGCGTCTGCTGACTTGACTTTTGATCATTTGATACCCCGCTCAAAAGGAGGGCAGACAACATGGGAAAATGTTATTACTGCCTGCTCGCCTTGTAATTTGAGAAAAGGAAATCATTTTGCTGAAGATATTGGGATGCCTCCGATGACAAGGCCATACCAGCCCACGGTATTTGATTTGCACAATAATGGTCGGCTTTTCCCGCCGAATCACCTGCATGAAAGCTGGATGGATTATCTTTATTGGGACGCTGAGCTGGAGCCGTAAGGTATTCTCTTGATTGTTATTGGGCGGTTATATTAAGTGCTAAAGCGTGAACGGTTTTTAACTCTTCGGTTAAAACTTCATTGACAGCGCGATGTTGAGCAAGGCGCGCTTTCCCTTTCAAGCTTGAGGCGGTCATTTTAACGCGAAAATGGCTTTCGCCTTCAGGTCGGTGGCCGGCATGGCCTGCATGAAGATGGGATTCGTCAATCACTTCCAATATTTCAGGCTTAAAGGTGTCTTGCAATCTTTGTTCAATTATTTGTTTCATCGACATAGGGAATTCCTTGTTGTTCTTTTTGTATTTATAAAACTACACATTTTGATGAAAGTGGCTATAATGTTGCGTCACTATTTGCAAGATTTGTTATTTAGGCCTATACCGTTTTTCTTGCAGAGATAACATTCTTAAATACAGGTTTATAATTCATCATGCCAGCCAAGCCTTCCCTTTTTGATTCCATTCGCATTAAACCTCAGAAAGAGGCGGAAGCAGCGAAAAAGGGTGAAAGAATCTGTGAATGGGAAGGGTGTAGCAAAAAAGCAGAACATAAAGCGCCAAGAGGGCGTAATCGCGAAAATGATTATGTTTGGTATTGTGCTGAACATGTGCGGGAATATAACAAAAATTACAATTATTTTTCCGGTATGGATGATGATTCTATAGCAAAATACCAAAAAGCGTCTTCTACGGGGCATAGACCGACATGGGAAATGGGTGTCAATTCGTGGAGCGATAAGGTGAAAACGGCTAGTGGTGGTGTCCCTGGCAGTAAGCCATGGCTGCATAGGGCAAAAGATCCTCATGGTGTTTTCTCAGAGCAGGAAAATGCACAAACAATACGCCGTCGCAAGTTAAAGCGCCTTGAAAAGCAGAGTCTTGATATGCTGAGTTTGCATGAAGAGGCGACATCAAAAGAAATTAAGTCCAAATATAAGCAGCTTGTTAAAATTCATCACCCAGATGCCAATGGTGGGGATAGATCATCTGAAGATCGTTTGCGAGAAATTATTCAGGCCTATAATTTTCTTAAATCTGCTGGCTTTACAGATTAGTTTATTGTCGATAAACATTTTGCTGAATTGAGAGTGAAATGGCGATTTTATGGGAGGCGTTGAAAAACTTCGTGACCAAGATTTGGGATTGAAATTTTTAAACGGCGATCGACTTTTTACAGATATAGTTAAACCACTTTAAAGTGATTAAGCGGTTTAACTATATCTTTTTGTTTACGCTCATCTTTTCTTTTAAAATGAAGATCATTTTAAAAGGATTACGCTATATAACTATTGTAACATGGACAGCTCCTTTAATTATAAGGAGCGGAGGTTGATAATGAACGATATGACACCGTCTCAAACAGGTCTTCCAGATATTAAGGTTTCTGTGCGTGAGGTTTTTGGCTTCGATAGCGATATGATGGTTCCCGCTTACCGGGAAGTCAATGAATATGTTCCGGAAGTTGATCCTGATTATCTTTTTGATAAACAAACGACCCTTGCTATTCTGGCAGGTTTTGCCTTTAACCGCCGTGTTATGATTTCAGGGTTTCACGGGACAGGTAAATCCACCCATGTTGAACAAGTAGCCGCACGCCTTAACTGGCCTTTGGTGCGCGTTAATCTTGACAGTCACATCAGCCGCATTGACTTGATTGGCAAGGATGCCATTGTTTTGAAAGACGGTAAGCAAGTGACCGAATTCCGCGATGGTATTTTGCCATGGGCATTACAGAATAATGTTGCGATTGTTTTTGATGAATATGATGCAGGGCGCGCTGATGTTATGTTTGTCATCCAGCGTGTTTTGGAAAAATCCGGTAAATTAACACTGCTTGACCAAAACCGTGTTATCACACCGCATCCAGCCTTTAGAATTTTTGCAACGTCAAATACCATTGGCTTGGGGGATACGTCTGGCCTTTATCATGGCACCCAGCAATTAAACCAAGGCCAGATGGACCGCTGGTCAATTGTTACTACATTAAATTACCTTCCACATGATAAGGAAGTTGACATTATTCAGGCAAAATCTCCCCGCTATGGCTTTGAAGAAGAACGCGGGACTGTTTCAAAAATGGTACGGGTGGCTGATTTGACCCGTAATGCCTTTATGAATGGGGATATTTCAACGGTTATGAGCCCGCGTACAGTTTTAACATGGGCGGAAAATGCTGAAATTTTCAATGATATCGGTTTTGCTTTCCGAATCACATTCCTAAATAAATGTGATGAGTTGGAACGACCTTATATTGCTGAATTCTATCAGCGTTGTTTTGGTGAGGAATTACCTGAATCTGCTGTTAACCTTGTTATGGCATAGGGGCCTTGCCCAATGGCATATTCACCAAAACAAAAAACGCCTATGGGGCAAAAGCAAAAGGGCTTAAAAGGTGTTGCTCCAAACGAGATTTTTAAAAAATCTGTTGCTGGATGTTTGCGCGCTATTTCAGGTGATGAAATGGATGTTAATTTCGCGCATGATCGCCCCTCCCTTTCAGGCGATACTGCAAGATTGCCTGAACCACCGCGTAAAATGTCGGCAAAAGATATTGCTGTTACGCGAGGTCTTGCAGATTCCATGTCTCTTCGTAAAGCGTGCCATGATGCAAAAATCCACCGGGCTAATAAGCCCCAAGGTCAAACAGGGCAAGCCGTTTTTGATGCTGTGGAACAGGCGCGCATTGAAACATTAGGTGCTGTGCGGATGCCTGGCATGGTTCCAAACCTTAATGCGATGCTTGAAGAAAAGTATCAAAAAAGTGAACTTTCAGAAGTGCAATCTAGGGAAGATGCGCCACTGGAAGATGCTTTAGCCCTTATTATGCGGGAACGGTTGAGTGGCATTGAAGTGCCTGAAAGTGCAAAACAGCTCGTTGATTTTTGGCGCCCACTTGTTGAAGAAAAGGCCGGCGAAACTCTTGATCAATTAGGTGCTTGTATTGACAATCAGTCAAAATTTGCAACGGGCGTGCGCGATTTGTTGATCTCGCTTGATATGGAAGATGAGTTTGGGGAAGATGACAGCTCTTTTGATCAGGATAATGACGATGAGCAAGATGATATTGCAAACGAAAATAATGATGAGAATGATGGGCGTCAAGATCAGGCCGATGCAGAAGAGCAGGGGGAGCCTGAAGTAAGTGATGCAACGGGAGAGGAGCAAGATGCCGGTGAGACGGAAATGAGTGAAACCTATTCCGATGATCTTTTTGATGAAGATTTTGGTGATTTTGATGAAAATGAAGGAGAGGCTCCACGTCCAGACCATAATTTTTCCAATGAACCACCAACTATAGATTATAAAATCTATAGTGGTGAGTTTGATGAGACGATTGGTGCTGAAGAGCTTTGCGATGGGGAAGAATTGGACCGTTTGCGGGCCTTTCTTGATAAGCAATTAAACCAGATGCATGGTGTGGTGGCCAAATTGGCTAATCGTTTACAACGGCGCCTCCTTGCCCAGCAAAATCGGGGGTGGGATTTTGATCTGGAAGAAGGTGTTCTTGATACTGCGCGCTTAGTGCGGGTTGTGACAGATCCGATGCAGCCGCTTTCTTTTAAAGCTGAGCGGGATACAGAATTTCGCGATACTGTTGTAACATTATTGCTTGATAATTCCGGTTCTATGCGGGGGCGTCCAATTACCGTTGCTGCCGTTTGTGCCGATATTTTGGCCCGTACACTTGAACGGTGTGGCGTTAAGGTTGAAATTTTGGGTTTCACTACAAAAGCATGGAAAGGCGGGCAAGCACGTGAAAAATGGTTGCAGGCTGGTAAGACAGCCTGCCCTGGACGCTTGAATGACCTGCGCCATATTATTTATAAAGCAGCCGATGCCCCATGGCGGCGGGCAAGGAGCAATCTTAGTTTGATGATGCGGGAAGGCTTGCTTAAAGAAAATATTGATGGTGAGGCTCTTTTGTGGGCGCATAACCGGCTCATTGCAAGGCCTGAACACCGTAAAATATTGATGATGATTTCGGATGGCGCTCCGGTTGATGATTCAACCTTGTCGGTTAATCCTGGTAATTATCTTGAAAAGCATCTGCGCGCCGTAATTGAGGAGATTGAAGGCCGTTCACCGGTTGAGCTTTTGGCCATTGGTATTGGCCATGATGTGACACGGTATTACAAGCGGGCTGTTACGATTGTTGATGCAGAAGAACTTGCAGGCGCAATGACGGATAAACTAGCAGAATTATTTGAAGAAAGTAATGGTTTTGATGGTCGTCAAACGCGTTCGCCGATTGCTGTTCCCCCTTCTGGTGACGGCAAGGCAGCAACGATGAAAAGGCCTGCAAAAACGTGAGGACGTTTTGTTACTTTTTATCGGCCCTTCTTTTTATCTTGACTGTTTCAGGTGGTTCAGGGGCTACACAGGCTGATGAAAGTGTTGTTTCTATTAAGGGAACATCGTTTAAAGATTTTTATCCGGCAGATGCAGCTAAACGGCAATTTGGTTCCCTTAATTTTAAAGGCGGAACTTATCTATTTTCTACTAACCGCCAATTTGGAGGGTTTTCAGGGCTTCATATTCTGGATGGGGGGAGGCGCTTGCTTGCCGTTTCTGATACGGGCAACTGGTTGAAGGCCGATATTAAGCGCGGTACGGATGGTGCTATCCATGGTCTTGATAACGGGAAAATGGGGCCACTTTATTCCGGTAAAGGTCCACGACATAAGGCACCTAAATATTTTGTTGATGCAGAGGCCCTTGTCGTTTCAAAGGATGAAGCCTTTATTGCTTATGAATCGATAAACGAAATTGCACGTTATAACCTGAAGCATGAACAACCCTTTTTACATCCTGAACTTTTAAAACTTCCAAGTGGTGTGGATAAGGTAAGTTCAACCAAGGGCTTGGAAGCCTTGGCTCTTGGCAGAGAGAAAAGTGCTCTTTCGGGCCATCTTGTTGCAATATCCGAACGGGGTAAAAATCGGCGCGATGCCTCCTTTGGTTGGATTGTAAAACCTGATGGCCCTTCTGAAAAAGAAGGTTTTTTTCGTGTCGCACGCGATAATTTATTTGATATTACAGATGCTATTTTTTTAAAAAATGGTAATCTTCTTTTGCTTGAAAGACGGTTTACCATTGCTGATGGCGTGGCGATGCGGTTTCGTGAAATTGAAGCGCAAAATATCGTAAAAGGTGCTCATTTAAAGGGGAATATTATCATGCAAGCGGATTTTACCTATCGACTTGATAATATGGAAGGTCTTTCTTTATATGAGAATGGGCAAGGTGAAATGATTTTGGCTGTTATATCCGATGACAATCATTCTCTTTTGCAGCGAACTATTTTAATGGAATTTGTTCTGGAAAAAGAATAATTTCAAAGCTTTTTTTCAGATTTGCTTTATCCTATTTTTGATAAAGTTTTGCAGCAAACGCTGGGTATGAATGGAGAAAAAGATGCCTTTTTTGATTTTAGTCGTTTTCAGCCTGCTATTTAGTGTTCCCTCTTATGCTAACAGTCCACATCCGCGTGAAAATCCTCTTAAATCTGAAGGAATAACATTAGGGCTTGCACAGGAGGCGACTGCAAATTTACAAAAAGAATTTACGCTTGAAGGTTTTTTTGCCGGTGAAACGATAGCTAAAGGACAGATTTTTTCAAAATTGGCAGGAGCTGGCCGTTCTTTCCAGATGACAACAAAAGGCTCTTGGGACGGGGAAGTGCTCACTTTACAGGAAAAATACATTTATGCCAGCGGTGTTGAAAAGCGTCTTTGGTCTTTTAAAAAAATAGGTAAAAGCCGGTATCTTGTTGAAAGTGAAGAAATTTTGCAACCTTCAGAATTGATTATTGAAGGGCGCGTTGCAAAGCTTGAATATAAAAAGAAAATTCCTCGTGGAGGGGGGAAGAAGCCCGTCAAGGTTACTTTTAAGGAAGAATGGATTTTCAAACCAAATGGTGTCCTTGAAAGTCGTACCGAGCTTAAAAAACTTTTTCGGGTGGGGCGGGAAGCGATTAATTTTGTACGTCTTGAAAATAAGGAAAGCCTGAAAGCACCAGGTTTTTAAAGCATAAATTCATAAAAAATACTTGCCTTTTGTTTGATTTTGTCAAATGACTGGCGCATGAAATTTTTAGATCAAGCAAAAGTATTTATAGCCTCTGGTAAAGGGGGTGCGGGTTCTGTGTCTTTCCGCCGTGAGAAATATATTCAATATGGTGGACCAGATGGCGGTGATGGTGGTCGTGGCGGTCATGTTTACGCAGAATGTGTAGATGGCCTTAACACGTTGATAGACTACCGTTTTCAACAGCATTTTAAAGGCAAGACCGGAGGCCATGGCATGGGACGTAATCGCCATGGGGCCAATGGTGCGGATTACACGCTTAAAGTCCCCGTTGGCACACAGGTTTTTCATGAAGATAATGAAACCTTAATTGCAGATTTTACTGAAATTGGCCAAAAGGTGCAAATAGCCCGTGGTGGCAATGGCGGGTTTGGAAATGCCTATTTCAAATCATCGACAAATCAGGCACCTCGTCATGCCAACCCTGGTGAAGACGGAGAAGAAATGTGGCTTTGGCTCCGCTTGAAGCTGATTGCTGATGCGGGCCTTGTTGGTCTTCCTAACGCGGGAAAATCGACATTTTTAGCCTCTGTTACAGCTGCAAAACCCAAAATTGCAGATTATCCTTTTACAACACTTCATCCAAATCTTGGTGTTGTGCGGATTGATGGACGCGAATTTGTACTGGCAGATATTCCAGGGCTTATTGAAGGGGCGCATGAAGGTGTGGGCGTTGGAGACAGGTTTTTGGGCCATGTGGAACGGTGCGCTATTAATTTGCACCTTGTGGATGGGACGCAAGAGGATGTTGCTCAGGATTATAAAATTGTGCGCGGTGAGCTGGATGCCTATGCAAGTGGCCTTGAAACAAAGCCTGAAATCATCGCTTTAAGTAAAATTGATGCGCTAAGCGAAGAAAAGATTAAGGAAAAGCTTGAAGCTTTAAAATTAGTCTCTAATAACCTGGTATTTCCTTTGTCTTCTGTTACGCATCATGGCGTTGATGATGTTTTGCGGGCATTAATGGATGTGATTTATAAAACACGGCAGGCAGAAAATGCGGATGAGGAAGAAGAAACTGGGTGGAGTCCGGTTTAAATGACGGATTTTTCAACTTTCAAACGGCTTGTCATAAAAGTGGGTTCTGCTCTTCTTGTGGATTATGAAAGCGGGACATTGAGGTCCAATTGGCTTTCTTCCCTCGTGGAAGATATTGCCAGATTAAAAAAACAGGGTCTTGATATAATAGTTGTTTCCAGTGGCTCCATTGCCCTTGGTCGCCAGATGCTTTCTCTTCCTCACGGTGTTTTGAAACTGGAAGAAAGCCAAGCAGCGGCCAGTGTTGGCCAAGTTGCCCTTGCGCCTGCATGGGCCAAATTTCTAGAATATCATGATATAAAGACCGGGCAAATTCTTCTAACGCTTGAAGATACAGAAGCAAGGCGGCGTTATTTAAATGCGCGTGCAACCCTTGAGACGCTTTTAAAATATGGAGCGGTGCCGGTTATTAATGAGAATGATACGGTTGCAACAGCTGAAATTCGTTACGGCGATAATGATAGGCTAGCTGCCCGTGTTGCGATGATGGCAGGAGCAGATTGTCTGGTTCTTCTTTCTGATATTGATGGGCTTTATGATTGCCCGCCATCACAAAATCCGGATGCTCGCCATATTGATATTGTTGAAGCGATTACTCCGGAAATTGAGGCAATGGCAGGAATTAGCGGGACAACCTTTGCTTCTGGTGGTATGATTACAAAAATTGCGGCCGCTAAAATGGCCATTAAAAGTGGGACCTCCATGATAATTGCTTCAGGACGTGAGGATCACCCTTTATCTGCCATTCAAGAAGGCGCCCGCCATACACTGTTTTTAGCCAGTGAAAACCCTGTAGCTGCGCGTAAAAGGTGGATTTTAGGTCATCTTCAGGCAACTGGAACGCTTATTCTTGATGAAGGGGCTGTTCAAGCTTTATTGAAAGGCAATAGTCTTTTACCGGCAGGAGTTAGTCATATTGACGGTTTTTTTCAAAGGGGGGATGCGGTTTGTCTTTTAACTGCATCGGGTGAGGAAATTGGACGAGGTCTTGTTTCTTATGATTTTAATGAAGCGCAAAAAATAATCGGGCAGAAATCATCTGATATTGAAAGCCTTTTGGGCTATGTTGGGCGTTCTGCCATGGTACACCGCGATGATATGGCCTTACACGATAGAAATGATTATAATGCGCTTTGATGATAATAAAAGGTTTTTAAAATGGTAGAACTTGCTGCACATCAGACCTATGGAAATGAAGTAAATGTTGCTGAAACTATGCAGGAAATGGGCAAGGTTGCACAACAAGCAGCCCGCATTTTGGCCACGGCAACCAGTGAGCAAAAAGATAAGGCACTGTTACAGGCGGCAAAAGCAATTCGTGAGCATGAAGAAGTCATTCTTAAAGCTAATCTTAAAGACCTTGAAGCTGGACAAGAAAAAAAACTTTCTGCCTCCTTTATAGACAGGCTTGAACTGAATACACAACGCTTGAAAAATATTGCCAAAGGTTTGGAAGATATTGCAAAACTGGATGATCCAGTTGGTACTTTTTTGGCCGAATGGGAGCGCCCCAATGGGCTTCAAATCAAGCGCATACGAACACCTTTAGGGGTTATTGGTGTTATTTTTGAAAGTCGCCCTAATGTTACGGCTGATGCAGGAGCGCTTTGTTTGAAAGCGGGCAATGCTGTTATTTTACGGAGCGGGTCTGATAGTTATCATTCGTCCCGCGCTATTCACGATTGCCTTATTGCGGGCTTGAAAACAGCTGGTTTACCTGAGGGTGCAATACAAATTGTTCCCACAACGGATAGAGCCGCTGTAGGTGAGATGCTAACCGGATTATCAGGGGCGATTGATGTGATTGTGCCGCGAGGCGGTAAAAGCCTTGTGGAGCGGGTGCAAAATGAAGCGCGGGTTCCCGTTTTTGCCCATCTTGAAGGGATTTGCCATATTTATGTTGATGGCGAAGCTGATTTGCAGAAGGCTATTGATATTGTCGTCAATTCAAAATTACGCCGTACAGGCATATGTGGTGCTGCTGAAACTTTGCTCATTGACAAGGCGCGAGAGGATTTTGTTGAGCCAATTTGTAAAGCGCTTGCAGATAAGGGCTGTGAAATTCGTGCCGATGAACGGGTATCACGCCTGCTTTCTTTTGCCTCTCGTGCAGATGAGGAAGATTGGAAAACTGAATATTTGGAAGCAATTTTATCTGTTGCATTGGTGGATGGTATTTCGGGGGCGATTGACCATATTAACCGATATTCATCCAATCACACCGATGCTATTATTAGCGAAAATGAGGTAACAGCCCAACAGTTTTTCAATGAGGTTGATTCAGCGATCTTGCTACATAATGCCTCAACACAATTTGCCGATGGCGGTGAATTTGGTATGGGTGCTGAAATAGGCATTGCGACTGGAAAAATGCATGCGCGGGGGCCTGTGGGTGTTGAGCAATTGACAAGCTTTAAATATTGCGTTTCAGGTAACGGGCAAACAAGGGCCTGATTTCTATATGGTAAAAAGGCTTACTTCCTCTGCCTTTCAACAGGCCTTGAAGATACCGCATGTTGAAAATGGCATGTCGGTGGGCCTTTTTGGTGGATCGTTTAACCCCCCGCATGATGGCCATTGTCATGTTGCACAAACGGCATTAAAACGCTTGCAACTTGACCGTTTGTGGTGGATCGTTTCGCCTGGTAATCCGCATAAAAATAATCAGGTATTGCCTGAATTAAAAGAACGCATTGCTCTTTCTCGCGCTTTAATGAGGCATCCCAAAGTAATGATTACTGGGCTGGAAGCACGTTTAAACACTCGCTTTTCAGCAGATTTGGTTTTTAAGCTTACCAAACGTTTTCCTTGTGTAAATTTTGTCTGGATTATGGGAGCGGATAATTTAACATCTTTCCATAAATGGGACCGGTGGCAGGAAATTGCTGAAAATATGCCAATTTGCGTGATTGACCGACCAGGAGATACTTTGTCTACTCGTTCATCGCTTTCTGCAAAAAAGCTGATGCGTTATCGCCTTGATGAGGCTGATGCGGCCATTTTAAAATATAAAACCGCACCTGCATGGACTTTTATCCATGCACCGCGCTCTTTTTCCTCTTCCACAGCATTGCGTGTAACGCATGCAGAAAATAGTTCCGACCTTTCGGTGCCAAATAAATGACTATCAATTATATCCCTCGTTTTGTATTATTAGCTTTTGGAATAGTTTTATTTATTACCCTTTTTAGAATAGCTATTCTCATCATAACACCAATGGAGCTTTTTTTTGATGAGGCGCAATATTGGGCATGGGGGCAGGCGCTTGATTTCGGGTATTTTTCCAAACCGCCCGTTTTGGCATGGTTGATTAGGCTTTTTACGGAATTATTCGGTCATGAAGATTATGCGATAAGGGTCTTGTCGCCTATTTTATATGGGGCAACAGCGCTTGTCGCTGGTCTTTTGGCAGCGCGTATGGCACCTCGATTTGAGGTTGATAAAGTACATGCTTTTTTATGGGTAAGTGTCCTTTTTGTCGTATTGCCAGGGGTTAGTTTTGCCACACGTCTGGTTTCAACCGATGCTCCCTTATTGTTATTTTTTGCATTGGCCCTCTATTTTTTAGATAGATTGCGTTTTGATAAGACTTATTTTAATGCCGCCTTTTTAGGGGGGGCGCTTGGTTTCGGTCTTATGGCCAAATATGCGATGGTCTATTTCGTGCTTTGTTTTTGCCTTTGGGCATTTATAAACAAAGAAGGGCGACATCTTTTATTTTCAAAATATTTTTCAATGTCGCTAATTTTAGCGTTTTTAATTCTATCACCCAATCTTTACTGGAATGCTTCACATGACTGGATAACTTTTCAACACACAAAAGATAATGGCAATTGGCAGAGCTTCCAGCTTCATTTCGATCATATGTTTGAATTTATTGGCGCCCAAATTGGCATTATGGGGCCTGTACTTTTTTTATTATTAATAATTGGTCTGTTCTTCAAACGTCAATTTTCTAATGACATTATTTTTCTTTTAGCTTTTTCTTTGCCAATACAGGTCTTGATGATTGTTCAGGCAACCCTTTCCCGCGCACATGCTAATTGGGCAGCGGTTTCTTTTATTGCTTTAAGTGTTTTGGCGGTTTTATGGGCTTTGAAATGGCGTTCTGTGCGACTTTTAATTGTTGCAGCGGCTCTTCATTTTACAACATTATTTGTTTTTGCTGGTGCTGATATTTATGCAGATAAACTTGTTCATACACGATTTGGCGCTGCTTATAAGCGGGTTTTTGGCTGGCAGGCTTTATCTAGCCAAGTTGACGCTCTCGCCAAAAAGCATGAGATTAAAACGCTTATTGCCGACCGGCGTAATATTGTTGCCCAGATGCTTTATCACCTGCGCGATGAGGAGGTGACTATTAATACCTGGTCTGCTGATGGGCGTGTGGGAAATTATTATGAAATGGTGTTGCCTTATAAAGGAGAGGGGGAAGCGCCTATTTTGATTTTATCTTCCTGTCAGGCAGCACGACAACTAGATGGGGTAAGGGAACTTCCTAAGCTTAACGTTCCAGTAAGAAAAAACTATTCAATCAGTGTTTATCCTTATTTGACTAACAAAGTTGTGATTGAAAAAAAAGATGTTTGTTAAATAGCTTTGTGATACTTGCAAATTCTATTCAATAATACATTATCCAACTCATGGATAATTAAATGGGTGAAATTTACAATGAGATTGAAAGCTTTCTTTTTCTGTTTTCTTTGTTTTTTTCTAAATATCTCTTTTGTTAAAGCAGATCATCAACCTTATCTGGTTTTTGCAGCGGCCAGTTTGGAAGACGCTTTGAAGCCTATTGGTAAACTTTTTGAAGAAGAGACCGGAAAAAAGGTGCGGTTTTCTTTTGCAGCTAGCTCTACACTTGCCCGCCAAATTGCTTCTGGTGCCCCAGCAGATATTTATATTTCGGCTGATATTGAATGGGCCGTTTGGTTAAAGACACAAAATCTTGTGGCACCGCAAACCCAAAAAATAATTGCGCAAAACCGTCTTGTTTTAGCAGCACCAAAACAAAGCCCTTATAATTCATCTTTGACGGTAAGTGAAATTTTGAAAGACTGGAAATTAAATACGACCGATAAACTGGCTCTTGCAGATCCAGACCATGTGCCAGCGGGACGTTATGCACGTTCTGCGCTAAAATCGCTTGAGGCTGATATTGGTAAATACGATGATTTATCAAACCGTTTTGCGATTGCCAGTAATGTTCGTCTTGCTGCGCTTTTGATTGCACGCGCTGAAGTGCCTTTAGGCATAATTTATCATTCGGATGTTTCAAAAGATGACCGGTTAAAAGAAATCTCTGCTTTTGCTTCGACCAGTCACGCACATATTGTCTATCCAGCAGTACGGCTTATGGGAGGGCGTGATGGTGCTCAAAAATTCATGACCTTTCTTGAAACCCCCAATGCTCAAAAATTTTTAAAAGATGCTGGTTTGATATTACCAAGGCAAGGCCTATAGTGCGGTGACGTTTTTTTCTTTTGTTGCTTTAAGTGATGGTGAAATCTCAGCTCTTTTCCTGTCAATTAAAGTAGCTGGTGTTGCGGTTTTATGGGGACTTCCTTTTGCCTATTTTGTAGCGCTTTTATTGGCGCGCGGGCATTTTTTGGGGCGTGGTTTTTTAAATTTACTCGTTCTCATGCCTCTGGTTTTACCACCTGTAGTAACCGGTTATATTCTTCTTATCGCTTTTGGAGGAAATGGTTTTTTTGGAAAATTTTTATCAGAAAATTTTGGTATTTCTTTTGCTTTTCATTGGACAGGTGCTGCCTTAGCTTCTGGCCTTATGGCTTTTCCCCTTATGGTGCGTCCGATCAGGCAGGTTCTTGAAAGTATTGATGAAAAGCTAATTGATGCAGCTAAAAGTCTTGGTGCTGGGTATTTTACCACATTTTGGTCGGTTATTCTTCCTCTTTCGGTACCTGGTATTTTGGTTGCTTCAATTTTAGGTTTTGCCAAGGCGCTTGGTGAATTTGGAGCAACGATAACCTTTGTTTCCAATATTCCAGAAGAGACAAGAACGATACCTTTGGCAATTTTTTCTTTTTTGCAATCCCCTAATAATGATTTGCAGCTTTGGCGTATGACGGTTTTGAGTATCTTTTTAGCTATTATTGCCGTTTTTTTATCGGAACTCTTTACCTATCGATCTAAAAATAATCAGAGGAAATATCATGATTGACATTGATATTTCCGGTAAGCGGGGGGGCTTTTCCTATCGGGTTGCTTTTCGCTCTTCAAAGCGTGTTACGGGTATTTTTGGTCGTTCTGGTGCTGGTAAATCAACAATCCTTGAAGCCGTATCGGGTGCATTGAAACCAGAAAAGGGGCATATTAATATTAATGGCGTATGTTATTGTGACCACTTAAAAGGGCATAATCTTTCGCAACAAAAACGCAGAGTTGGGTATGTTTTTCAAGATGCACGGTTGTTCCCACATATTTCTGTTCAAAGCAATCTAACCTTTTCCAGATGGGCTGGCAGACGTTCTTCTGGTGATATTGCTTTTGATGATGTGGTTGCTCTTTTAGGGCTTGAAGATTTTTTAGAGAGGAAACCAGATAGTTTATCTGGTGGGGAAAAACAACGGGTTTCTATTGGTCGCGCTCTTCTTTCTAATCCGCATATTTTATTGATGGATGAACCACTTTCCGGTCTTGATTATCAGCGTAAAAGCGAGATTATGCCTTATCTTGAGGCGATGATTAAAAATTACGATTTACCTGTTTTATTTATTAGTCACGATTTAAATGAGATTGCACATTTGTGTAGTCATCTTGTTTTACTTGAAAAAGGCCGCGTTCAAAAATCTGATGATATTGGGATTGTTTTTCCTTTAATCGAAGGGCGCTTTGCGGGGAATTACCAGTTGCCAAGTGTTTTGATTAAAGCTTCTTTTCAAAAACAGGATGCTGTTTATTCTATTACATGGCTTAAAGTCGGAACTCAAAAAATTGTCGTTCCAGATCTTCTGCCTGAAAGTGAGGAAGACCATACACTCCGTATTGAAGCTGATAATGTTGCTTTGTGCCTTAGTAAGCCAGAAGGTCTTACTATACAAAATGTTTTAAAGGTCGAGGTTATGGATTTTAGGCGCGCTGGAGATTCTTCTGTTGATATTGTCTTGAATCTTGAAGGTCAATGCCTCATGGCGCGTATTACTCGCAAGGCTTTTGAAGACCTTGACCTTAAAAAAGGTCAAGATGTTTATAGCCTGATTAAATCTGTTGCTGTTGCTGTTTTATAGTATAAGCCTTATAAAATGATGATTATTTATAAGAAAAGCTGAGCGTAAACAAAGATATATAGATAAAATATATAATCATTTATAGTACTTTAGCTATATAATTTCAATCGTTTAAAAACTCTTCAATCCTTATTATGGCACGTTCAATATTTTCTAGAGAATTCGCGTAGGAAATACGTATATATCCTTCACCATAAAGGCCAAAATCCGGCCCGCTAATTAAGGCAACGCCTTTTTTTTCCAAAAGATCTGTGGCAAGTTGTTTTGCCTTCCAACCTGTTTTTTGAATATTTGGAAAAGCGTAAAACGCGCCTTTGGGCGCTATGCATGAAACCGTATCAATAGCGTTGAGTTTTTCTGTTACTTTTTTGCGCCGCCTATCAAATGCTTTGACCATTTTATCAACAGCGTCCTGCGGCCCTTGAAGGGCCGCTAAGGCTGCATATTGGGAAGTGGCATTCACACAGGACCAGCAGTTAACGGCTAATTTTCTAACCTTGTCATAAAGCACTTCCGGCCAAACAGAATAACCCATGCGCCAGCCTGTCATAGCATATGTTTTTGACCATCCATTAAGCAGAATGAGCCTGTCTTGGATTTCAGGGTAGGCAGGGTAGGCGAGAAGAGAGATATGTTTTTCATTGTCATAAATGATACGATCGTAGATTTCATCTGATAGGATTGCCACATTCGGGAAATTTTCCAGGCCCTTAATCAATTTGTCAATTTCTTCTTTTGGGGTAACGCCACCGCAGGGGTTGGCCGGTGAATTAATGATGAGAAGGCGGGTTTTATCATTGATGAGGGAAAGAGTTTCTTCCGCTGAAAAGGCAAAATTGTTTTCTTCTTTTATCGGTACGGGTACTGGTTTGGCACCTGTAAATTCTATCATTGAGCGATAGATTGGAAAACCTGGGTCTGGATATAGGATTTCCACGCCTGGTTCCCCAAAAAGTATTATTGCGGCATACATAGTCACCTTGCCGCCCGGCATAATCATTACTCTGTCGGGATGGACGGTAGTATTATAACGGTCGTTCAAGTCCTTCGCAACGGCTTCACGCAGAGGTAAAATACCTGTTGCCGGTGTATAGCCGTGATGGCCATCTTTTAACGCTTTAATTGCAGCTTCCACAATGTGTTCCGGTGTTGGAAAATCGGGTTGACCTATACCAAGATTGATGACATCCAGCCCCTCTTGCATCAATGTGGTGGCGCGGGCAAGAACGGCAAAGGCGTTTTCCTCGCCAATACGGTTGAAGCTGGAAACGGGTTGAAGCATTTTATTCCTCCTGAAAGATGCAGGGGAGAAGCGTACTTAAAAAGAAGAAAGTTTTCTATTTCTTTTCAACAGTGCTCTCAAAAATCTTATTTGATGTGACATGTGTAAAATATTAGATTGACGATGGACCTGCTATAAGATGGGAAAAAAATGCAGAAACTCGTTTTGAAGAAGATGGTTCTTTTCTTATTACTTTCTACTCTTTTTGGATTTTTATTTGCCCTCGACCATGCCCGCGCTGAATGCGGCGGAAAGGTTTCTTGCGCTGTTGATGGTCGTTCTTACCAGGCATTATTACCTGATGGGTATGATGGTAGAAAAGCTTTGCCGGTTTTAATTCATTTCCATGGTTGGGGTCGGACGGGATTGAATGTGATTAATAATCACAAAATTTCTGGGGCGACACGTGAAAATGGTGTGTTGCTTTTAGCGCCAAATGGGCTTGGAAAGTCATGGGATTTCTGGCGCTCGCCATCTAACGATGTACCTTTTGTTGAAAGAATAATTGAGGATGCGAGGCATCGTTTTTCTATAGATAGAAAACGACTTTATGTTTCAGGTTTTTCTTATGGTGGGGCGATGGCATGGCGCCTTGCTTGCGAAAGGGGTGCGGACTATGCAGCCTTTTTACCGATTGCTGGTAGTTTGTGGAACTTTAATGAGTTGAGTGAATGTTCATCACCAGTTACCCTTCGTCATGTACATGGGTTAAAAGATACTGTGATGGATTTACCTCGTGGTGAAGGGGGAGACCCTCTTTACAGCGTATCGCCCTGGATTGCCTTAAATGGTTGTGAAGAACGACCCAGTTACACTGAAAAGAGAACTATCTATCAATCATCACGATGGGATGCTTGTAAAAGTGGTCATGAGGTGGAATTGGAAACCCATCCTTATGGTCATATCATCCCAGAAAATTGGCTTTCATATCAACTCGGAAGGCTTCTTAGTGAAGAAGATGACGAAAAGGTCCATTAAATTATAGCGTAGGCCTTTTAAAATGAGTATCATTTTCAAATAAAAGCTGATCGCAAATAAAGAACTATAACGTAAGCATTATAGGATTAACCTGTTTCGTAAAACTGGGTTTCAGTCACAGGTCCAACAATGCCATCGGCTTTTAGGCGTTGTCCACTTTGATAGAGCTTAACAGCAAGGTGTGTTGCTGGCCCAAAGATTCCATCAATTTTTAAATCAAAATCCTGTCTTCGCAAGCGTTTTTGTAACAGGGTAATATGTGGCCCCTTATCGCCTTTTTTTAAAACGGAAGAAGTGCTTTTTAATAAAGTCATGCTATTTCATCTTAAAAAATTGTTCGACTTTGTTTTACCTTATCTCAGAGAAGGGGTGATAAGTTTCTACATATCCTCTTATAGTGTGAGGCTGTGCGTTTTCTATCCTTTCAAATCAATCTTTGAGGGCAAAATATTTAAAGGGGGCCATTGTGGCGAGAATAACTGATATTGTTCATGCTTTTACAGATCAACAATTTAAACAACTCCCCCAAGGGCAAAAAGGGGTTCTTTCAGGCTGTACTTTAGCTGTTAAGGATATTTTTGATGTGCGTGGTTATAAAACAGGGTGCGGCTCGCCAGAAAAAATGGCGCAAGCGCTCCCGGCCAAGGAAACCTCTTCTATGGTGCAGAAATTATTGGATGCTGGCGCTGAGTTTGTTGGTAAAACTAAAACGGAAGAACTGGCTTTTAGTTTAAATGGAGATAATGCCCATTATTCAAGACCCATTAATTTTTGTGCGCCAGATCGATTGACGGGGGGATCTTCCAGTGGTTCTGCTGCGGCTGTTTGTGGTGGATTAGTGGATATTGCAACGGCATCAGATACAGCGGGGTCTGTGCGTTTGCCTGCAAGCTATTGCGGATTGATTGGGCTTCGCACCACCCATGGGCGTCTTGATCTTAGCCATATGATGCCTTTGGCTAGAAGCCTTGATACATTTGGCTGGTTTGCAAGGAATGCTGAGATTTATGAAAAGGTAGGATCTGTTTTATTGGGGCAGGATACGGTCCCTTATATTCCAAAACGGGTTTTGATTGCCGATGATTGTTTAACGCTTTTAATGAATGTTGAAACGGTACGCGCGTTGGATGCGGCAGTTAATTATCTGGTTGATTATACCGTTTGTGAGGATGTTGATGTTGTACAAGGGGCTTTTGATCATTGGTGCGAGACATTAAAAATAATTCAAGCTTATGAGGCTTGGCAAGAACATGGCAATTGGATTAAAGAAGTTCAGCCAAATCTTGGGCCTGGCGTTAAAGAACGCTTTGCTTTTGGTGAGACTATTGCACCGGCGCTTTATCAGGATGCATTAAAAAAACGCGTTGACATCAGTCATCGACTTGAAAATTTTATCGGCCATGACGGTTTGCTGGTTCTTCCTACTGTGCCAAGTGTCGCGCCGCTTATTAATGAAGACTTTGAAGCACTCGGTGCTTTTAGAGATAGAGCCTTGCGGCTTTTGTGTTTATCATCCCTTTCAGGATTGCCGCAAATAACTTTACCGATGGCGCATTTGAATGGCATGCCATTAGGGTTAAGCTTGATGGGGCCACGAGGGGCAGATAAACAATTAATGCGAGTGGGGCTTGAAATTCTGGATTGTTTTAAAAGCAATGAAAAGACCCATTGATTTAAGGTAGCAGGTCAAGATGCGCTTTAGAGCGTGTTTCTCATAAGTGAATTAACTTATGAGATAAAAACTCGCGTAAGAATAAAGGCTTAGCGCATAACAGATGAATTCATGAAAATGCATCATGCGCTAAGTTGTTTATCGCTTTGGGCTTTGTGGTCTTGGTTTTGCCTGAATTACACTTATATGTGTCTAATGAGCTGAAATTTTAGGTGGTTGTGGATGTTTTGAAAGACTATATTGACCATGAACGATATGTCCATATTGTTTATTGATTATATAGCAAGATTTTATCTTAATAATAAATGTACTTCTAACATTTTGGATGAAGCTTAATGCGCTTTTTGCTCGCTATTTTTTTTCTGTGTTTCAGCTGCGTTTCAATAAACGCTCATCCCCATGTTTGGCTCCAGGCCAAAGCAACGCTTGTTTTCAATGTTAATAACCATTTTGTTGGTGTTAAACATGTTTGGCAATTTGATGAAGGGTTTACCGCTTTTGCAACGCAAGGCCTGGATGAGAATGGTGATGGTGCTTTTAGCCGTGAAGAACTTTCTGAACTGGCACAAGTCAACATCGAATCTTTGAAAGATTTTGAATATTTTACATTCGTTCAAATGGGTGAGAAAGACCCTGAATATGGTGTGCCAAATGACCAATATCTCGTCCATGAAAATGGCCTCTTAACATTGCATTTTACTTTGCCAATGAAAGAACCCGTGAAACCGGATGACAAAAAAGGGTATCAAGATTTGACTGTTGAAGTTTTTGATGCCACTTTTTTTGTCGATGTCGCGTTTGTGGACAAAGAACCCATTAAAACGCAAATATCCGATGGCTCGCAATCAAGTTGTTCGGCTAATTTACAACGTCGTAAAGATTTAAACCCCATTCAAAACCAGCTTTTATCTCAAATCGGACCGGATGAGGATATACCGGAAGATTTGCAGCCTGAAGTTGGTGACCTTTCCAATACTATTCGTGTTTCATGTCCTCTTTCGTGAGAAATTAAATGTCTTATTTTTTGATTTTTGTTTTTTTGATTTTATTTCCTAATCTAGCCGATGCTGCTTCCCCCTTTGGGGTTACTGCGCCACAAGCGCCTGTGCCTGTTGGGGGAGGTTTTTTACGGGAATATCTAAGCTGGATTTACCAATTACAAGCTGATTTTTATAAGGAATTGACAGGGCTTGTTCGCCAAGCAAAGGAAGAGGGATCTTCTGCTTTTGTGCTTATTGGATTTAGCTTTTTATATGGTATTTTTCATGCAGCAGGGCCTGGGCATGGCAAGGTCGTTATTTCCACCTATATGCTGGCTAATGAAGAGAGTGCAAAACGTGGCATGATTATTTCATTTCTTGCAGCATTTTTGCAAGGAGGCGTTGCTGTTTTATTAGTAGGATCGGCTGTCTTCATTTTTAACCTTACCAGCTTTGCCTTAACAGAAGCTACACATTGGTTTGAGAGGGCTAGTTTTGCATTAATTGCCCTTTTAGGACTTTATCTTTTATGGTCAAAATTTCCTAGAATAACATCGCTTAAAAAGAAGGTCAGTATTTCAAATCATGACCATCATGGTCACGGGCATAGTTGTGGATGTGGCGGTCATGCAGCTAAACCTGATGATTTGCGCCAGCCTTTAACTTTACGATCTGCATGGGCAGCAATTTTATCTGTTGGTTTAAGGCCATGTTCAGGCGCGCTTATTGTTCTGGTTTTTGCCGCTTCGCAAGAAATTTTCACAATCGGTGTTCTTTCTGCCTTTGCTATGGCACTGGGTACGGCAATAACCATTACCTCTTTGGCTGCTTTAGCTGTTGGGGCGAAAGAATTGGCTGTGCGCTATGCTTCCTTCGGGGCGGGAAGCTTTCTTTTTAAAGGTATTGAATTACTGGGTGCTTTGATTATTTTCCTTCTTGGCATAACGCTTTTTGCAGCTTCCTTTCAGGGATAAATTTGTTTGATAAAAATATTCTTATGGATTTAAGGCTGGCAACAGTTTAGAAGTACTCTAAATAATGAGTATCTTTTAACATTAAATATCCAGTTACGAATAGTTTTATTATCATGTCTGAAGCCTCCCGTAATGCACTCCCGAAAGACCACCCTGAAGTTGCCTTTGGTAAAACCGGCGTTTTACTTGTAAATCTTGGAACGCCAGATGCGACTGATTATTGGTCGATGCGCCGTTATTTAAAAGAGTTTTTATCGGATCGAAGGGTGATAGAAACGCCTCGCATTTTATGGTGGTTCATTCTTAATTGTATTGTTTTAACAACAAGGCCTAAAAAATCGGGGGAAGCTTATGACCTTATCTGGAATAAGGAGCTGGATGAATCTCCTTTGCGTACCATTACCCGCGCGCAAGCCGATAAATTAACTGAAAAATTTAAAGCAGAATATCCCGATTTAATGATTGATTGGGCCATGCGTTATGGCAATCCTTCCCTTCACTCTCGTCTCGATGCTTTAAGGGAAAAGGGCTGTGAACGCATTGTTATTGTGCCACTTTATCCGCAATATGCGGCGGCAACAACGGCAACAGTTAATGATAAAGTTTTTGAATATTTGATGGAAAAACGCTGGCAACCGGCTATAAGAACAGCCGCTCCTTATGGTGATGATGCCCTTTATATTGAAGCAGTTTGTGAAAGCATGAAAGAAGAGATTGCCAAGCTGGATTTTGAACCTGATTTAGTACTTGCTTCTTTTCATGGTGTGCCACTTAGTTATCTGCAAAAGGGCGATCCTTATCATTGTCAATGCCATAAAACTGCCCGCCTAATGCGCGAATATTTAGGATGGGGTGAAAATGGTGAAAAGCTTAAAATTACATTCCAATCGCGTTTCGGGCCTGAAGAATGGTTACAACCTTATACTGATAAAACTGTTGAGGAACTTGCTAAAGCGGGCGTCAAAAAACTAACTGTCATAACGCCTGGTTTTTCAGCAGATTGTGTTGAAACTTTGGAAGAAATTGCAGGTGAAGCCGGTGAAATTTTTGAAGAAAATGGCGGAGAGCATTTTGCTGCCATACCCTGCTTGAACGATAGCGAATGGGGTATGAAAGTCATAGAAAAGATTGTTCGTCGTGAAATTTCCGGGTGGGTGTAGACTTTCATAAAAGTGTAAAAGAGCTTGTGTAAGGCTAGCTTTATGACTTTCTTATGGGTTTTGTCTGCTTTCCTTCTTTTTGTACTTGGGGTTTTGCTTTTGCCTTTACCTCTGCCGGTAGGACTGCCTTTTATTATTATCGCCTTGGGCATTTTACTTAAAAAAAGCATGCTTACAAAAAAAATTATGCGTTCATTGCGGCGGCGCTCTGTGTGGTTTAATCGTCTTCTTTTAAAGCTTGAGAATAACTTGCCGCGTATGGCGGCAAGTCTTCTAAGAAGGACGCGTCCTTTTCAGCAAAAAAATAAATCGGACCTTTAAACGGGTTCGGTACTTTCAATTTCAATACCAAAACCATCCAGACCGACATAGTGTCGTTCTGTTGAAGATAAAAGTCGAATGGAATTGATGCCCAAATCCCGCAAAATCTGTGCGCCTAAACCAATTTCACGCCATTCATCTTTGCGTTTTTCAGAAGAAAGGTGTTCTTCTTCATCTTGTGGCGATAGGGTGGCAGTGCGATGATGGCGTTCTGATTTTTCCGCAACACCGACAGAACCTTCCCGCAAATAAATAACAACGCCGCGCCCTTCTTGTGCGACTTTCTTCAAAGCGCGGTCGAGCACATTATCAGCTCCAAATGTATCGCCTAAAACCGATTCGAGATGCAGGCGAACGGGTACGTGTTGGCCGTCCCTAATGTCGCCAAATACTATGGCGAGATGTTGCATGGGGTCAAAAGGGGTTTTGAAGGAGTAAGCAATTGCTTGGCCAACTTTGGTTTTAACTTTTTCTTCGCCCATTCGTTCAACCAAAGTATCGCGCCTTTGCCGATAGGCAATAATATCGGCAACGGAGACAACTTTAAGATCATGGTCTTTGGCAAATTCTTTGACATCCGGTCCACGTTTTACAGTGCCATCATCATTAACAAGCTCCGAAATCACGCCAACAGGATAAAGATCTGCAAGACGACATAAATCAACGGCGGCTTCCGTATGGCCTGAACGCATTAACACACCGCCCTCGCGGGCGACTAAGGGGAAAATGTGGCCGGGGCGCACAAAGTCATCAGCTCCTGCATTAGGGTTTGCCAATGCGCGTACTGTTGAGCAGCGTTCAGCGGCTGAAATGCCTGTTGAGGTGTCATGGCGATAATCCACAGAGACAGTAAAAGCGGTTGTATGCGGGCTATCATTATCAGAAACCATTGCATTCAGGTTTAATCTTTTTGCTTCTGACGCTGTCATGGGAGCGCAAACAATGCCGCTTGTATGGCGTATCATGAAAGCCATTTTTTCAGGTGTTGTATGAACGGCTGCAACAATTAAGTCGCCTTCATTTTCACGGTCATTATCATCCATAACAACAACCATTTCCCCTGCCTCAAAGGCGCGAATGGCTTCAACAACGGATGTAAAATCTTTTTGCATATTTTGTCCTGTCTTATGATTTAAACATCGCCCATTTGGCCACGGTGTCGCAAATAATGATCTGCTATGACAAGGGCCATCATGGCCTCGCCAATTGGGACCGCGCGAATGCCCACACATGGATCGTGGCGCCCTTTGGTCATGACGTCTACTTCTTCTCTTGATCGGGTAATGCTTTTTGTTGGTGTTAGAATTGAGCTGGTTGGTTTAATTGCAAAGCGTGCAAGAACAGGTTCACCTGTTGAGATGCCCCCCAAAATACCGCCAGCATTATTAGATAAAAACTTTGGCTTATTTTTATTGCCTGCTTTATCAGATAAGCGCATTTCATCGGCATTTTCTTCCCCTGTTAGGCTGGCTGCTTCAAAACCATTGCCAATTTCGACACCTTTAACAGCATTAATGGACATCATGGCAGAGGCGATATCCTGGTCTAGCTTGGCATAAACAGGGGCGCCAAGGCCTGCAGGAACACCTTCGGCAATAACATCAATAACGGCGCCAACAGAAGAACCATTTTTACGAATTTCATCCAGATATGTTTCCCATTGGGCAGCCATGGATTTGTCGGGGCAAAAAAACGGGTTTTGGTCAACTTCATCCCAGTCCCAATTATTATAATTGATTTTATGCGGTCCCATCTGTGTTAAGGCGGCACGTATTGTTACATTTGGTATAACTTTTCTGGCAATTGCACCTGCTGCCACACGGGCTGCTGTTTCGCGAGCTGAAGAGCGTCCACCACCACGGTAATCACGAATACCGTATTTGACATCATAGGTATAATCGGCATGACCCGGGCGATAGCGTTCTTTTATTTCTGAATAATCTTTTGAACGCTGGTCGGTATTTTCAATTAACAGGGAAATGGGTGTGCCTGTTGTTAAAAGCTTGCCTGTTACATCATCAACCATTGTGCCTGAAAGGATTTTCACCTTATCGGCTTCACGGCGCTGGGTGGTGAATCTGGATTGACCTGGTTTACGCTTATCAAGAAATGTTTGAATTTCTGCTTCAGAAATTTCAATTCTTGGTGGGCATCCATCAACAACACAGCCAAGCGCGGGGCCATGGCTTTCCCCCCATGTTGTAAAGCGAAATAGATGACCAAACGAGTTATGCGACATTAAAGAGTTCTTTCAATAATGAATTTTCTAACGGTCATAAGCCCGATTGCTGTTTTGGTCAAATCCAATCAAGCTTTCCATCGTTAATGAGCATAATTTGATCTTGCGGAACAGGGGTTGCTGCCAATTCTTGTAGGTTATTATTTGTTATCAGTGCTTGTAGTGCGCGGTTTACGCCACCATGTGCGACAACAATGGTCGATTGATTAAGCTCTTCCAACCAGGGTTTGATCCGATATTTCAAATCATCGTATGATTCGCCATTTGGTGGTTTAAAAAACCATTTGTCGTTTTGGCGCTCCTGCCAACGGTCTGGTTCTTTTTCTTCCAATTCGTGAATAGTATGCCCTTCCCAGTCTCCAAATGATAATTCGCGCAGGCGATCATCGCAATCATATTGTTTTGCATTTAACCCCATGGTTTGGCGTATTATTTCCATAGTTTCACGTGTACGGGACAGGGGGCTGGTCAGAAAATGAAAGTCTTCAGACTGGATAAGGTTTTTAAGAATAGAACCATTGCGCTGTGCCTGCATACGCCCTTTATCGTTCAAAGCAATATCCTGGCGCCCCTGAAAGCGTAGTTCAGCATTCCAGTCTGTTTCGCCATGGCGAATGAAATAAATAAGAGGCATCATAGATTTTAGTCCTTTTTTACAAGAACGAAACCTAGAAGTGTTTTATGACAATTTAAAGCAGAAAGACTTTAAAACTTAATCTTTAACAACAGAAATATCAGGTGCATCAACGGCTTTCATACCGATTGTATGATAACCAGAATCAACATGGTGTATTTCACCGGTAACGCCGCGTGATAAATCGGAGAGAAGATATAACGCAGAATCGCCAACTTCCTGAATGGAAACTGTGCGGCGCATTGGCGCATTATATTCATTCCATTTCAAGATGTACCGGAAATCGCCAATACCGGATGCGGCCAATGTTTTTATAGGACCTGCTGAAATAGCATTTACACGAATGTTTTTTGGTCCCAAATCAACGGCAAGATATTTAACGCTTGCTTCCAGGGCGGCTTTTGCAACGCCCATGACATTGTAATGCGGCATAACTTTTTCCGCGCCATAATAAGTCAACGTAATAATGGAGCCGCCTTCAGTCATTAGTTTTTCAGCACGTTGGGTAATGGCTGTGAGGGAATAACACGAAATATTCATTGTGCGGTCAAAATTTGCTTCCGTTGTATCCACATAGCGTCCGGTTAGCTCTTCCTTGTCTGAAAAAGCTATAGCATGCACAACGAAATCAATTTTTTCCCATTCCTGTTCGACTTTGTCAAAAACGGCATCAATAGAGGCGGCATCCGTTACATCACAATGACCGAAAACTTTCCCGCCTAAATCTTTTGCCAATGGTTCAACACGTTTTTTCAAAGCATCGCCTTGATAGGTTAGACCAATTTCCGCACCATTATCGGCGCAGGCCTTGGCTATACCCCAAGCAATTGAGCGATTATTGGCAATACCGAGAATAAGGCCTTTTTTCCCGGCCATGAGGCCAATTTTGTTTAATGTTGTTGCAGCCACGTCTGTTTCTAACATATAAGCCCCGTATGAAGTCGTGAGAGATTGTCGTTTCCTATGGCATAGCGTTAAAAACACTTCAAGCGCTGTTAAGCCTTTGGAGTTAAAAGATGCTAGAAATAAGACGTTAAAAGTGGAAAAGTCGGGTCACATTTTATGACGAATAAGAAATATTCATCAGCAATACTCCTTTTTGAGCGTGTTTTGGATCAAAACGGGCTTTTAACTTCTCCAGCCGACATGGCGCCTTATCTGAGAGAATGGCGCGATAAATATCAGGGTAAAGCGGCAGGTATTTTACGCCCTTCCACAACGAAAGAGGTTGTGGAAATTGTTAAAATTGCAGCGCAACATACCATAAAGATCGTCCCTCAAGGTGGTAATACGGGCCTTGTTGGCGGGCAAATTGCGTTTGATGAAGAGCATTTTGTCCTTAACCTTGCGCGTCTTAATCGTGTGCGTGATGTTGATCTTGCAGGTAATACAATCACGGTTGAGGCGGGCATGATCTTACAAAATATCCAAAATCTGGCTGATGAGAATGATAAACTTTTTCCGCTTTCCCTTGGGGCTGAAGGGTCTTGCCAGATTGGGGGCAATATATCTTCCAATGCTGGGGGGACCTCTGTTTTGGCTTATGGGAATTGTCGTGATCTTGTTTTGGGGCTTGAGGTTGTGTTGCCGAATGGGGAGGTTTTAAATGGCCTTAATCGACTAAAGAAAGACAATACGGGCTATGATCTAAAAAATCTGTTTATTGGTGCAGAAGGTACACTTGGTGTTGTAACGGCTGCAGCATTAAAGCTTTTTCCAAAACCTCGTGGGCAGGAAGTTGCTATACTTGGGTTTAGCAGTTTGAAAGATGTTGCCTCATTCTTCAATATATCCCAAAGCCTTGCTACAACGGCCCTAACAGCTTTTGAAATTATGCCAAGACTTGCACTTGATTTTCTTATTAAACATTTTGAAGGTATTAAAGATCCTTTGGAAGCACCTTATGATTGGTATATTCTTGCGGAGATTTCATCGGGGCAATCAGCGGATCACGCACAAGATTTAATGATGGGTCTTTTGGAAGAAGGTATGGAACAAGGCTGGATAAAAGATGGCGTTATAGCTCAGTCGGAAACCCATAGAAAAGCCTTTTGGCATATGCGCCATGAACTTTCTGCCTGCCAGAAACCGGAGGGAGGGTCCATCAAGCATGATGTTTCTGTGCCTATTGCCTGTCTGCCTGCCTTCATTGAGGAGGCTGTTAAAGTAGCCCAAGAATTAATACCGGAGTGTAGACCCGTACCTTTTGGCCATTGGGGAGATGGGAATATTCATTTTAATATTAGCCAGCCTATTTCTATGGATAAACAGGTTTTCCTTAATCAATGGGAAGAAATGAACAATATTATTCATGATGTCGTTTTACGTTATGATGGCTCAATATCTGCCGAACACGGTATTGGCGTTATGAAACGTGAAAAACTTTCCAAGGTGAAAGATCCAACAGCCCTTTTTCTAATGCGTGAAATAAAAAAGACGCTTGATCCAGAAGCAATTATGAACCCGGGTAAAGTTCTTTAACGCGGGTTATAATATTGGTCTGCAAGTTTGGCTAAGAAGGGTAGTTTGGGCCTGTATATACATCCGTCAATAACTTCCAGAGTGCCTGCCTTGTTAAGGGTATGTACTTTTCTACCAGGCCAATGTGGCTTTTCAGGATAGAGTGTATGGATAATTTCTTGGGAGAAGCTTTGTTCATCCAATGTGTTGATTTTTGCAAGACTTAAGGCTGCGCCATAGCCGTTGCCGCAATTTTGAACAGGTCGCCATAATGTGTTTTCTTTAAGAACCATGGCGCCGGCTGGCCTTGCTGTTTCAGGATCTACAATAATAGGGTTGAGAGGATGTCCGTTATAAGGCCCGAAAAGTGTAGTGGCATAAAACAGGTGCAAACTATCTGAATATCCCCCCACGCCATCACGTATGACAGCAAAAAGCCACCATTTGCCTTGATGCTTTATCAAGGTGGCATCTGCCGCCTCAACATTGCTGAGCAAAGTGGCAAAGCGTTCCCATTTATCGGGAAAGCGGGTGGCGCGATATAAAACCACTTCGCCGCTCAACGAACTTTCTGGCATCATATAGATTTCGCCATCATGTTCTATCAAAAAGGGATAGGAAAGGTGCGTTGCTTCTTCCAGTATCATAGTTGCTTTTTGAGCTGGACCATGTTCATCAAAAGGAACATATGATATAACGCCCTTGCCGTGATGGTGGTCTAAATCTTCAAAGAAAAGATAGTTTTTTCCTTTGTGAAGAAAAGGAAAAGGGTCTGCATAAAAATGATCGGCAGGATGATCTAAAACTTGCCATGCTGGTCCCTTTAAATTCAGATTTTCCAAAACACCGGCATCGTTAATAAAACGCCAGCCAATGCGCCAGTGGGATGGATAGCAGCACAAATGATAAATTTGTTTGAGAGTGTTCTTTACAAGGTTTTTTAAGGCATATGGCCCTGCGCGCTTAAATGTAACGGTATGCTCTTTATCAGAGTGTGTAAAGTTTCTTTGGTGATGGTTTGTTTTAAGGGCTTTAACCAGTAAAGTTGCAACACGGGAATAGAGCGCCTCCATAGCCCCTCCCAGACCGTTAGCCGCTTCTAACGAGGCTTTTCCTTGCACAAGAACACAGTTTTTTTGTAAATCTACGATTTCAATAATCGGGTTTTGTCCTTCTAATAAAAGTGCAGCCAGACTTTCAAATCCAAAACAGCCATTGAAGCTAGGCGCTAAACCGTTAGGACTTTTTCCTTCATATGTTAGATCAATCAAAATGCTTTTATCTGTTGCATTTGGTAAATTAAGGTCACCTTTTAAAATTCTGTCTGCCCCACAGATTTGGTTTTTTCTCAAAAGTTGTTTTTCAACCATTAAAAGGGATGAAAGGGCGGATGAAGGGGGTGCGATTTTGTCATAAATAAGCGTTGTTTGGGCTTTATCTATATGTTTTTCAAGTTGGCATGCCAAGTATCGCATATAATGCTTTTCACCGGCCTGATTAATTTTGAGCGCTATTTCCATTCTGTTATTTTCCACTGCTCAAGCGGTTTTTTTAAAGCGATGGCTTCATAGGCATCAACCATTTTGGTCAATGAATATTTGTCACGTAGTTTCAGGCCGGCATTAATTAAACGATTGCGTTTATTATGGTTTTGCAAGACGGAGAGCAAAGCTTTTTCAAAATTATTCTTTTGTTTGACATCAACAAAAAGGGCTGCTTTTTCTCCTTCCGTTTGCAGAACCTCTTGTAAAACCGGCAAATCATTGGCCACAACAGGGATGCCGGCCTGCGCGGCTTCGACAGCGGCAAGGCCAAATGTTTCTGCCATGGATGGAAAGACAAAGACATCCAGACTTTTAAGAAAAATACCAATATTTTTGGGAGCTATCTCGCCTAGAAAAAATACTCTTTCTGCGACTTTCTGGTGCGTTGCGTGGTCTTTCAGGCGTTGTTCATCTGGCCCTTGGCCTGCAATTGCCAGGTGCCAATCTGGTTGTTTTTTCAAAAGATCAATTACCAGATCAATCTGTTTCATAGGGTTCAGGCGGGCTGCGGTGCCAAGTAACGTGATCTGCGTTGGAAGTTTTAAGGCGATGCGGGCTTCCTGCTTGGTTATGGGGACGCTTTTATCTTCAAATCCATGGGGTACCAAAAGCATCTTCCTTAGATAGGTTTTAGGATATTTCTCATAATCTTTTTTTAAATCATCAGAATTAACGGTGATTGTTTGGTAAATAAAGCTAAGGCCCAATAATAAATCCAACCCTCTTAAAACCGGATGAATGGTTTCTCTTGCTGATACCTGATTAGCGATAATGCAATTGTGACCTGCCATCTTAGCTGCAAGAGCGCCAATAACATTTCCAAAATGCTGGAAAGTAAAAATACAGTCTGGATTAAGGTTCTTAATCTCTTTTATTAATTGATAATAAAATTGACAAAATGAAATAAGAGAAGAAGGCCGTTTCGCGCTAATAATTTTGGTATTAAGTGGCGCGTTGAAGGTTTCACTTTTTTTATAAAAGAAAAAATGATGCACTTCATGCCCGCGTTTCTCCAGTCCTTCGCCTAAAAGACGTGAAATTTCCTGTGCGCCTGCATTTTCAGCCTGTGTTTGAATGAACAAAATGCGCTTCTTCTTATCTTGCATGTCACATTTCAACTTGTTTTTGCTTTGGAATATGAGGAGTTCCAGACAGGCGTAGAATGGAGGGATCATGACCGGTATGCATGCGCGATGAAAGTGTCACAAAAACAGCAATCAAGACGAGGGATAAGGCATTGGCGAAAGCTGCCCCATAAATTTCAAATTCAGGTATAAGCAAATAAAAGCCTAAAATACGCACTCCGACACTTGTCGTCATGATTGTTAGATAACGGCCCTCATGGCCGGTTAGCATTAACATTTGCGTGGCAGGACCAGCAGCAGCAAGACAGACTGTGCCGAGCGACAAAATAATTAAAACCCAATAATAATCCTTATAAGTCTCATTAAAAAGACCAAGGATGAAGGTGCCGCCAATACTAAAGATAAAAAGGCCAGCCCCAATAACCAATAGTGTCATCAGTGCCATTGTTTTTAAAAGAGATGCAAGATCTATGTGGCGTTCATTATAATATAAATCTGGAATATGTTTTGAGCCAAACATGTTAAAGGCGTCTGCAGCTGTAGAGAAGGCATTGGCAAGGCGTGTAGCAACAAAATAAATGCCAGCTGCCATGGGGTTGAGAAGAATGCCGATTAACACGACTTCCAGATATTGGTTTGATGTTTCAAGGAGCGTTACAAACCAGAGCTTCAGGGAAGGGGGCATCCAGGCTTTTAAATCAAAAGCGGCTTTTGTCTTGTATGAGCTAAAAGGCGATTCTTTAATGTGGTGATAGATAGCGTAAAGTTGAAAACCCAACGCCACAAGACAACCCAATGTTAAGAGCCAGAAAATTGTTTCAAGTGTTGTTTGAAAGCTTAAAATAAAACATGTAAAAAGATAGAGATTTAATAAAAGTGGTTGGGTTATATCGCGGTGGCCATCGGCAATAATCACGCCTGCGACAGCACGGCAAAAATGTGAAAAAAATAAAATCAACGTATAGAAAAAAATAAAAACGGCAGCAGCTAAGGCTAAATCCTTGTGATCATTTTTGTATAAATAAAGGCCGAAACCAATAGACGACAAAAGTCCTAGAAGGACACAAATGCCCGCTCCGAATATAATTGCTCCTTTAAGAAGGCCAAAATGTTTTTTTGCCCCATATTCATTCCATAATCGCATAATCAGCATTTCTTGCCCGAAGGCTGCAAAAACCGCTATCATGGAGGCAAGGGAAAATAAAATAGTCAATTCCCCGAACGTGCTTTCATCAAGCACCCGCGCGGCCAATAAAAACATCAAAAACATCATGCCGGCGGAGATGATTTTTACTCCAACGGAACCCATAATGCCCTGGAAATTGGTTTGCATAACAAATTTACGCAAATGTTTGATTGTCTGTTTTATCAAAATCCAACGCGCCTGTTCTAATTGCTGCCCCTAAAATTATGCCATTGAGTGCCATAAAAAGCCCCAGAGCGGAAGGTGAGAATAAAGCTTCTTCTTGAAAAACTCCGTTTACAAGAATGGTTATTAATCCAAAACCTGCAATAGAATGAAGGGAAAAGCCGGTTCTGGCGCCAAGTGAAATGGTTTTTAAAGCAATCCATATTACTACGGCAAAATAGAAAAAGGCAGCGATACCCATTTGAAAAAGCATGACGCCTACGGCACTTTCAACCGCGATGGGAGTGCGTCCTGCTGCTTGATAATCAGACCAATCGAGATCTGAAAAGTTTGTTGAAAGATTGCCACCAGACCCAAGGCCATGGCCAAGGGGGTTTCCTAAAAAGTTATGAACACCACCCATAAAGCCCAAAACATGAAAATCACCAATTTTAAGGCCAATTATTATACCGGCCACTATATAAAGGGTTAATATGGCGAAAAGGCTTATAATGGCAAAGCGCGTGCCAAAAAACCTTAGGGCAAACCATGCGCCGCTTACAAGAAGCAAGACGATAACGGCGCCTTTCGCATTGGTTAATAAAAGTAGAGGTAGAAGTAGGGAAGTCATTAAAAAAGCCCCGCGATATAATGAAAATATTAGGAAAAAGCCGAGGGCATAAGCATAACTGATTGCATGAAAATTTGGTCCTAAAAGACGGACGATCTGAATTTTGAAGGCGTCTAATAATGGTGTATTAAAAAGATCAATCGTTATGGAATCAATAAAACCTTTAACAACAATGCCTGTCTCGCGCGCTTGCTTGTCCCAAATACTCGATTCGCGCTGTTTAGTTGTACTTAAGTCCCAGAAGGCTTGGCCGTTTGTTAGATCCATCCATTCTGTGCGGTAGAAGAATTCAATATAGCCTAATATGGCCAGAGTGAAGGCCAAAAATGAGAGGATATGCGTTAGACGAATAGCGTGAAGGGTAAAAAATACGAGACCGATTTGAAAAAACATAAATGCAGAGCCGATGCTGCGTAAATAGATGATAGAACCCAGTGGATTTTGAATGAATCCAAAAAGAAAATAAAAGCCGATTAGAAAAAATACCATGGTTGTTATTTTCATCAATCGGTCCAATATCTGGTTTTTACCATAGAAAGCAAAGAGCCAGGTTAGAAAGGCAACGAGCCAAACTGCGCTTAAGATGATGAAACTATATCCCCGCGCAATGTTAAAATCTGTTTCGGATTTTAAGTCTGGTGAAATAAGAGAAACAAACAGATTTTGAAAGACAGCGGCAAAGATGATTAAAACAAACGCCATGCCAGGGGCTTTCCACGCAGCAAGAAATGAGAGGCTAAAGCAGACTAATATCGCAAAGAATGGGTTTAAAATATGGGAAAAAATGGAAAGTGCGGTAACGCAAAGTGCAAGGCCAAAAGCACATAGTGACCATAGAAGATCATTGCCCAGTTTTTTCAAAGTGGGGTCATAGATATTATTTTCATAGCCAATTGTCTTTAAGGTCACAACGCACCATTAATTTTCTAGGATGGTTATTAAATGAGATTATAAACACGATCCATTAACGATTTAACAACCATAATAGCGCCTAACTCAAATCAATTTATTGCACTTGCACTTGCGCTTGAGGCGATCAGCCCCATTTAACACAGGAGAACGATTAGGTTATCATTCATGAATAGTTGGGATAACCCCGTTGTAAAAAATTCTGGCTTTAAAGTAGGGCAGACGGGGCAGGTAAGACATAAAGGACATGAGTTTAAAAAGCAGGCCACTTTGCCGGAAGATGGCCTTCTGGACCCTTTTGCTTTTTTGATGTTTCTTTTTAAAAATAGTCTTAAAATACTTATTTTAACGGCTCTTCTAACCCTTCTTGGCTTTTTCATTTTTACGTCCCTGCCTTTTCCCTATAAGGCTACGGCAATTATTCTTGTTGATCCGCGTGAGAAGGGCATTACTGTTTCAGAACAGGTTATTGCCAATATTGATGGCGATGCAGCCGTTTTGGAAAGCATTGTTGAACTTGTGCAATCGGATGCTTTTATCAAACCCCTCCTTGAAACGTTGAATGTTATGAATGATCCTCAATTTTATGGGGAAGCTCGTTTTGCGCGGCAAGGGGATGATCGAGCGCTTTTAAATAGCTTTAAAAGAGGGCTTCAGGTTTTAAGACTTGGTGCGACCTATGTTGTGGAGGTTAATTATACAGCAGATAGTTCTGAGAAAGCAGCCTTTTATGCCAATGGCATCGCTAGGGCTTTTGTTGAAGAGCAGGCCTCTTCTCAACTTTCTGCGACATCCAATGCCGCTTCATCTTTGGCGGACCGGCTGGCAGAATTAAGCAAGGTTTTGCAACAATCTGAAAAAGCTGTTGCTGATTATAGAAGGCAGCAAAATATTGTGAGTATCGATGGGGCAAGCACTCTTTTGCAACGTGAGTTATCGGCGCTTAGCCAGGAAGTTGCGGAGGCTAAATCAAATACAGAAGTTTGGCGCGCCCAATATGATCAAGTGCGGACAAATAACGATGTGAATTTCAACACTTTGGGAGATCAGGCTGAAACACAGACATTACAAAATCTGAATCAGCAAAAGGCGCAGATTAGTCAAAATCTTGCTCAGCTTAATTTAACTTTTGGCACACGCCACCCGCGCATAACAGCAGAGCGCAGCCGTTTAATTGCTATTGATCAACAAATAGACGTTGAAAAGCAACGCCTTGTTGGGTTGAGTAAAAAGCGCCTTGATGCCGCTATTGCAACACAAAATGCCCTCCAATCTGAATTGGATTTATTACGTGATAAGGCTGGAGAGACTGAAACAGCGCTTGTGCGGCTTGGCGAATTGGAACGGGAAGCGGCCGCGAATAGAGAAATCTATGAAGATTTTCTGTCGCGTTTCAAATCAGCAAAAGAGCAGCGGGGGTTTCAAAACCGTGAAGCGCGCCTTGCCTCACCCGCCAGTGAGCCACTTTATTCGACAAGGCCCAGTAAGGCTCTTGCGGGTGGCGTAATCTTCCTTTTAAGCCTGATTATATCAACGTTGTTGGTTCTTGGCTTGGAAATATTGCGTGGGAAAAGGCCTGCTTTCAATAGAAAGCGCTCTTCTTTTTCTCAAAATCAGGATTTTGAACGAGATCCACCAAATCCTGTGCAGGGGAATTTAGATAGCCGTTTTGAAAATGCATTTTCCCGCCCATCGTCTCCTCACTTTGAGGAAATGCAACCTTTTAAAAAGCCGGTTGCGCGCAATTGGAATGAGCGGTTTTTTGTGCCAAAAAAGAAGAGAGGTACCGTTCAACGTGATAGGGTTTCGGGCAATTCTGGCTTCAATCACGCAGCTTCTTCACGCTTAGATGAAAAGAGGACGTTTGTTGATCATCAGCCTTCTTATCAAGATAATTTTCCTGTTAGTACAATTACCCATATATCGCGTTCCAGGCTGCGTCATGAAGTAGATTTGGAACGGGCTATTGCTTACCAGCTCAAGCAGGATAGGGAATTCCTGCCAAGTCGTCATGGTTATATTGTTTTGGTAACATCATGGTCTGCAAATGAGGGTAAGACAACCCTTGCACAGTCCATGGCTACTCTTGGTTATGAAAGTAATCTTGAAACGATATTAATTAAAACGCCCGCCAATGCCCAAATTGAAATGGGCCGTGGGTTATCGTCCTCTCAGTTGAGGCGCCCTTATACAATATTTGATGCTTCTCGTGAGAGGGTGGGCAGAACGTTAGCCCATCATCGCTCTTTTAGAGCTTTTGAAGCGATCATAGAAGAATGTCGATCTTCTTTCGATTATGCGGTGATTGATGCATCATCAATTGGGAGTGAGCGCTATATTGATAGTTTATCTCGACTGGTCGATAAAACCGTTGTTGTATTTAATCGGCCTGATGGACATGAAATCAATATTATGGCAGATAAAACAACGCGAGCAGAATTTCATAATCTTCATATTATATTGAATAATATTTGATTGAGGCAATGGACTATTAATTCTGTTAGCAAAAATCTGTAAGGCTTTTGATCTTGGGTGGCATAATTTAATATCTGGATTACACTTAAAAACTCTTTTAATTATGGGCTGAAATGGAGTGAGACATTTGCTTGAAGATAGAGAATATATGCCTTTCTCAGGTGATATGCCTCATTGGCCAACACGCCTTTTAGGGGGAATGGATATTACGATTGCCAGTCGTAATCAGGTTGCAGAGGGATTTATATCCCATGCTCTTTTTCATCGAGATCTTGATGTGAGGCCATTTTATTCTTCATCAGCGAATGGTCAGGTTTTGACCATGTGCGATGGTGATAAAGATTTGCATGAAGAATTTTCCAAAGCAGACCAAATTGTTGCTGATGGAATGCCAATGGTGCTTTATTCAAAAATATTTGGCCTTTCTCTGCCTGAACGGGTGGCAACAACCGACCTTTATCATGATGTTGCAAAACGGGCAGAAAAAGAAGGGTTAAGCTTTTTTCTTCTTGGCGGGGAAGAAAACATTAATGCGCTTGCGGTGGAAAACACCAAAAAATTATACCCTGATTTAAAGATTGCAGGTCGTAGAAATGGCTATTTCAATCAGAAGGATGAAGAAGATATAATCGCTTTAATTAATGATGTTGAACCCGATTTTTTATGGGTTGGTATGGGTGTGCCAAGGGAGCAATATTTTATTTCCCGCAATCTTGAAAAGTTAAATAATGTTGGTGTTATTAAAACATCAGGTGGGTTGTTTGATTTTTTATCCCAAAAACGTTCACGTGCGCCAGTCTGGATGCAGAAAATAGGTTTTGAGTGGGTGTACCGCGCACTTTTGGAACCAAGAAGGTTGGGGTACCGCTATTTAAAAACCAATCCAAAAGCCCTTTGCCTTTTATTTCGTCAATCATGAAGCGTCTTCAGGCTTTTCTTTTTTTATGCAGCTTACTCTTTTTTTCTTTACCATCACTTGTTTTTGGCAATGAGACGAAGGTTTGTAACTATAAGGCTCTATTTCCAAATTTTCCAAGGCCGCATTTACTTTCAGCCATGAGGGCCGGGTTTAACTTACCGAATTGGGATGCTGCGCTCTCTGCAAAACGGCCCAAAATAAAAACGCTGAAAGCTTTAAAAAAAGAAGGCTTCCACCATATTCGATTGCCATTTTTTCATGAAAAGTTTGAGCAGGCGCCTTTAAGGGAAATGACTTTTCTGCCTTATTTGGAAAATGTAATAAAAGAAACGGAAAAACTGGTAGCATTGGGATTTAGTGTTTCTCTTGATTTGCACCCCAGTTCTTCTTTTAATGCGCTTTATAAAGGAAATACTGAACGTTATTATGAGCATTTTGCCGGCCTTTGGCTAATCCTTGCCAGGCATTTCAAATCGCTTGACCCTAATTGGGTTGCCATTGAGCTTTTAAATGAACCAGTAGTGGGGGCAGAAATTTGGCAAAATCATCAGGGTGACCTTGTAAAGCGTATGCGGGAAGTTTTGCCAAATCATACGCTTGTTGTTTCACCTGGCGGATCGCAGCGCCATGAAGCTTTATCTCACATGGTCCTGCTTGATGATGATAATGTAATTTATGCTGTTCACTTTTATGATCCGTTTTTCTTTACCCATCAAGGGGCAGATTGGTTATCTGATCATGCGCCGGAACGCATGTTAAAAAATATTCCTTTCCCAGCACGATTTGATGATTTTACGGTTAAGAGAATTTATGAAAATCTGCTTATGAAAGAAAAAGATAAAACCGCAGCATTTTTAAAAGAGCAGCTCTTTCAACCTTGGGGATATCAGGATTTAGAAGATGCCTTTAATTTGATGTTTCAATGGTCCAGGCGCTATCAGCAACCTGTTATTATAAATGAATTTGGTGTACTTTCCTATCATGCGCCTCGCTTGTCCCGCTTGTCTTGGTTGCGCGCTTTTGCAAAAGGAGCAAGCAAAAGATGCCTTTTATGGGCGCATTGGGATTTTTCAGATGGCTTTGGTTTTGTTGATCCTGTTACGGGAAATTACGACAAAGCCATCGTTAATCTTTTGCTTGAAAAAGGGGATTAGGCTGCTTTTTCATAAGGTGCTATATCTACCATGCCTTTTTCGGCGCCCAGATCTACACGAAAATCAACCTTATGGCTGAACTGGTTCCTTTGATCCAATTTCAATTTTTTCCATAACAGGGCTGCAGCTGCTTTTGGATAAATGTGAAAACCACTTGAATTTTGTGACAAGTTTTTAAACCCTAATGTGCGGCGTAAAACCCCATTACCATAATTAACGGCATAGGCATTCCATATATCGCGTGTCCAGTGTTCTGTTGTGATGGATATATTGAGACAATCATAATTCTCAACCCTATGGGGGGCATAAAGTGGCCAATGCGCCATTTGACCTGGTTCAAGGTCGTAAATTTCAGCATAGTCGTCAAACCACGGCTCATAGGGAACTTCTTCCTCTGTTTCTCTTAAAAGAATTTTCTCCAGTGATTTTGCAGAAAGAAAGGTTTCAGTTGGCGGATAGACATAGACGCGCTTGCGACCTGAAAGTTGCCACAGACTTTGCCCTTGAATATCCGCATGATAATAAACTTGAATATTTGGTGATGATATGAGGAGGGTCATATTGCGTTTGAATGTTTTCAGATTTGGGACCTTTTCTTCAAGCTCATCAAAAATATTGTCGAGTACCCGTTTATATTCCAGATCCCGTTCCATAATACGGTGAAGGTTCATCCACATGCGCCCTTTACGAATGGCTTCAATAACCTGTTTGCCTGTAAGGTCGCCAATTTCTCCTGCCCGCCATTCGAGCAAGTTTTTATCATATCCCATTGTATTAATGTTGTAATGCTGAGGTTCACATCGATCAATTAATTGAGCAAGGGCGTCTTCGGTAAAAAGGCCTGTTTGATTGAGTTTATGTGTTAAAAGAATCGTGTGATTATCAAATAATTTGGCATGTTTATCCTGCCAATTGGTGAGAAGTGATTGTTCTAGCATTTTCAGGCTCCGCTATTTTTCTTTCAGCAGACTGGTATTATCGTATCTTTGATGTACAAAAATCTTACCAGTTTTCTAAATTTGAAAAAATCTAGCACGAAAATTGAAAAATATACTCATTTAACCGTGACGTGGTAAATGAAACTTTTGCCATATTATAGCGTAAGCCTTTTAAAATGATGATCATTTTAAAAGAAAAGGTGAGTGAAAAAAAGATATAGCTAAATTGTAATATCACTTTAAAGTCGTTTGGCCATATATGGAATTTAATTAACAGATCCTGCGACTAGATGTCGCAAAAGTCTTTAAAGCGCGCGCCAGCCAATATCCTTGCGATAAAAACCGTTTTCCCATTTGATTTTTGAAATTACTTCATAGGCTTTTTCTTGTGCTTGGCGTACATTGTCGCCTTCAGCGGTAACATTTAATACACGCCCACCCGTGGCCACAAGTTTTCCATCCACTATGGTAGTGCCTGCATGGAATATCTCAACGGTTTTGTCATTTTCTACGTTTTCAAGGTCAATTGGTGTATTTTTTTGATAGGAAGAAGGATAGCCCTTTGATGCCATGACAACTGTCAAGGCAGGTTTTTCAGACCAGCTTGCCGAGACTTCATCAAGCGTGCCGTTAACGCATGCATTTAAAAGATCAAGAAGGTCGCTTTTTAAGCGCATCATTAAAACTTGACATTCAGGATCGCCAAACCGGCAATTATGTTCAATCAGTTTTGGACCATCTTTTGTTATCATCAAGCCAGCAAACAAAACCCCTTGATAAGGATGCCCTTTATCATTCATTGCCTTGATGGTTGGCTTTATAATTTTCTCAATGACTTCATTGGTTGTTTTCTCATCCATAATGGGGGCTGGGGAATATGCGCCCATACCGCCTGTATTGGGACCTTTATCACCTTCTCCAACGCGTTTATGGTCTTGTGCAGATGCAAGGGGTAAAATATTTTTTCCATCTGATAGGGCAAAAAAGCTTGCTTCTTCCCCTTCAAGGAATTCTTCAATAACCACTTCTTGACCGGCTTGACCAAACCCACCTTGAAAACATTTTTCAACGGCGTTTAAGGCTTCTTCTTCATTCATTGCAATGATTACGCCCTTACCAGCTGCAAGCCCATCGGCCTTTACCACAATCGGGCAGCCTTGTTGTTTAATATAGTTTTTTGCTTCATCTTCTTTATTAAAACGACCATAAGCGGCGGTTGGAATATCATATTCGCGGCAAATATCTTTCGTAAAACCTTTGGAACCTTCCAATTGAGCCGCGCCTTTTGTGGGACCGAATGCACGAATTTCTGCCTTTGAAAGATCATCAACAAGCCCTTCAACAAGGGGTGCTTCTGGCCCGATAACGACAAGATCAATTTCTTTATTTCGGCAAAAGCGGATGATCTCTTCATGATTTCCAATATCCAGAAGAACGATTTCCCCTAGACTTATCATTCCGGCATTACCTGGTGCTATAAAAAGTTTGGCAAGTTTATATGATTTTGAAACGGCATAGGCCAGTGCGTGTTCACGGCCACCAGAACCAAGAAGTAATACATTCATAAATTTCTCACATTAGACGAAGATTTTCTGGCAGCGGGTCTAACACGACTTTATAAAAAGCGCCAGCATTGATATTTATTTTCAATAAATGTGCTGGTCATCAATGAGGAGGCAGGCTAAAAACGGGCATTCAATAATGGCGAGAGACTACAATGGTTAAAACAAACGATAAGGTTGCAGATGCCGCAAAAAGCCATTGGGTCTATCATCTGTTGCCTCGCTTTGCCCGGCCTTATGCACAGCTTGCCCGCTTTGATAGGCCGATTGGCTGGTGGCTTTTATTTTTACCGTGTTTGTGGTCTCTTTCTCTGGCTCATATACACCATCAAGAAACGGCTTTTCCCTATTTTTATGCTTTTTTGTTTTTTATCGGCTGTGTTGTTATGCGTGGAGCGGGGTGTACCTATAATGATATTATTGATCGTAATATTGACGGAAAAATTGAACGAACAAGATCCAGGCCCATTCCAAGTGGCCGTATCAGTTCTAAAAAAGCTGCCCTTTTTATGCTTTTCCAATGTTTTGTTGGATTGATTGTTCTTTTGCAATTCAATATGTTCAGTATTCTTCTTGGGGTTTCTTCTTTGGCAATTGTTGCCGTTTATCCTTTTATGAAACGGATTACATATTGGCCGCAAATTGTTTTAGGTTTTGCTTTTTCATGGGGCGCGCTTATGGGCTGGTCTTCCCTTGAAGGCAGCCTTTCTCTAGCGCCTCTTTTTTTATATCTGGGGACCGTTTTATGGACAATTGGATATGATACAATTTATGCCCATCAGGATAGGGAAGATGACGCCCTTGTTGGTGTTAAGTCCACAGCGCTTTTATTGGGTGAAAAAACAGGCATTTGGCTGATTGGATTTTATAGTAGTGCAACATTACTTTTTGTAATGGCACTTTTTTCGAGTGGTGCTGGTCTGCCAGCCTATATAGGGCTGGCTTTAGGGGGCCTGCACATGTTTTACCAAACCCTCATGCTTGATATTGAAAATGGCGAGCAATGCCTAAAGCTTTTTAGATCAAACAGGGGATATGGTCTGATCTTTTTTGCAGGCCTTTTTTGGGATGGTTTTTTTTAAAAAAAACTATACCGTAATCCCTATCAAAAAATTTAGTCCTATTATCTGGCGCGGGCAAATATTTCGCGCCCTTCTATTTTCTTGTTAATCGGGAAAGCGCCTGTTTTGCGATTTTTCAAAAAGCGGGGACGGCGCAAGACAAATTGCGTATTGGCTCTTCGAGGTGTTGCAGGGGCGAGCGAGACGCCGCCAAGGCGATTTGAAATCATTTGTTCTGTGCCATCAAGTTCTATTAAAACAAGAGGAAGATTAAAACGGTTGGCCCACATTTGCCAATCGGCGGCAAGTTCTTCCATTGTGTCATGACGCGCAACTGGAATATTGAGCGCTGAATCACGGTTTAAAAGAACAAGTTCGGCCAAGACTTCATCGTGTGGTGAAAGGCTTAGACGCGCTGCGATAGCACGAAATGAGGTGGTTTTGCAGGTTAATTTTGCAGCAATACCACAATGGAGAGTGCCTGAAATCTTCCACTCCTCATTAAAGGAAATATCAACCAACTCTCTAAAACGTGACTTATCCAGTGCAGTTTTAAACTGAAAAGATTCTGCAAAAGGATCTAGCCTGAAGTGATCTTGACCATGAATTTTTGTGCCGTGAGGAGGTTGTGGCTCCATCCATTCTGTTTGACGCATACTATTTCCCATAAGCTTTATTAAAATTCTTGTTTGATAGCTCTTTGAGAAAAATAGTATCAGTCTGGTTTTTTGAACTGCTTAAGCTTCTTGGTTAAGAAAATATGGATTAAAAATACGGTTATCGATATGTGAATCCTGTAATACTGAATTCCAGTTAAAGAATTTATTTGTGCTTAAGAAATATTAGGATGCATTACCGAATTGGAAATTGGGCTTACATCTTAGTCCATATTGTCAGAAATCAGGAATAAAAAAGTCACTACTTTGTTTACCAAAAATTAAGGTTAAAAAACGCTTTTGAAAGTTGTACAAAATTAACCTTGTTTTTTAGTGATATTTTATCCGCTTAACCATATCATCTCATTTGGGGAAAGGTGTTTTCGCCTTTTGAAAATAAAGACACTCATGGTGGTGGGTTATGGATTTAGCGACATTAATTGGTATTCTTGCAGGTTTTGGTATTATCGTTGCCGCTATTGTTGTTGGCGGAGATCTTGGTACTTTTGTCGATGTTCCCTCTGTATTGATTGTTATAGGCGGTGGTATGGCTGCCACGCTTATTCGTTTTCCATTAGCAGGTATTATTGGTGCTTTTGCCTTGGGCGGTAAAATTGCTTTTGTTCACAAGAAAACCGTTCCAGCTGAAATTATTGAAAAATTGGCTGAAATGTCAGAAGTTATTCGTAAGGAAGGCCCGCTTGGCCTTGAAAACGTTGAAATTCAAGATGAAACCATCGCAAAAGGCGCACAATATGTTGCAGATGGATATGATGAAGATTTCATCAAAGATGCCATGGAACGTGAGGCTGAACTAGGTTTGGAACGTCTGGAAGAAGGCCAGCGCGTTTTTAAAGCTTTAGGTGATGCCGCACCTGCTTTTGGTATGATCGGGACTCTGGTTGGTTTGGTGCAGATGTTGGCCACTATGGATGACCCGGCAACTATTGGTCCGTCTATGGCGATTGCCCTTCTAACAACCATGTATGGTGCGGTGGTTTCCAACCTTATTTGTTTACCTATGGCTGATAAGATGGATGCGAAATTCAAAGTTGATCAAATGAAAAATGCGTTGATTATTGACGGTATTTTACAGTTGCGAGCCAATAAAAGTCCAGCTGTCATGAAAGAGATGTTGATTGCTTATCTCCCGGAAAAACAACGCGGTCCATTTATTGAAGAAATCGCTTAAGAAGCAGGAAAAAAGATGGCAGAGAAATGTAAATGTCCCCCGCAAGAAGCTGGAGCACCGGCATGGATGGTTACCTTTGCCGACCTAATGTCCCTTCTTGTGTGTTTCTTTGTGCTTATTGTTTCCTTTTCCATTCAGGATAAAGTCAAATTGCAAGTTGTTGCCGGTTCCTTGAAGGAGGCCTTTGGTGTTGTTGATGAGCAACGCAAAAACGGTGTTATTGAGGTGGAGGGTAAACCGGTGCGGGAATGGCTTAAACAGATTGCCATTCAAGATAATGAAAATGATGCGGATTTTGACCCCATACGGCAAGACGATTCTCGTAAGCAGGGGCCAGAAGCTAATACCCACTCATATGAAAAGGCAGATATTTCACGTCCTCGTCAATTTGCAACAGCCGCGGCCTCTTTGCGACAGGCATGGCAGGACTTACCTGAAATTGCGGAACTTTCCAAAAACGTACTTATTGAGGAAACACCAGAAGGTTTAAACCTTTCATTTGTTGACCAAGATGGTCGTTCTATGTTTCCGGAAGGATCCAGCCGGCCTTATGAAACAACAGAACGTCTTTTGGAAGCAGCTGCCCCGATTTTGCGCCAAATGCCCAATCGCATACAAATTAGTGGTCATACGACTTCTGGCACGATTACGGCTGATCCAACTTACACGAATTGGGAATTATCCTCTGATAGGGCCAATGCTATTCGGGCAATTTTAGCACGTTCTGGTCTTGGTAATGATCGCTTTTTTGGCATTATGGGAAAAGGGGATACAGAACCTCTTTTCCCAAATGATCCGTTTTTAGCTTCAAATCGGCGTATAGAAATTCTTCTAATGCATGAAGAACCTCCTATTCCCGCTGATCATAAATTATAGTCTTAGAGTAGATAAAAGAAGGTCAGGCTTTTTCAATAATTAAAACGGAGCCTTCCGCTTTTATAACGTTGACTTTCTCGCCCTTGTTTAAATTTTCAGAGCATCTCACAATCCATAAACTATCGCCAATTTTGACACGTCCTTTGCCGTCTTCAATGGTTTCTTCCAATGTAAAAGTTTGGCCGATATAATGGCTGCCTCGATCATTCAATGTTCTGGCATTATCCATTTTACCAAATTTATGGTTTAACCGCCGGCCTAAAAGAGCGAAAATAAGGCCGAGAAAAGCAAAGCCGATCAATTGTACTTGCCAATCTAGTGGCACAAGCAAAGCGACTGTTCCCACAACCAAAGCTGCAAGGCCGACCCATAAGAAGAAAATACCAGGCAGTATAATTTCAAGCACAAGGAAGGCTAATCCTAAAGCCCACCAAGACCAGGCACCCAATTCAAGAATTATCTTCTCAAGCATAGGCGTTACCGATCTTCACCAGTTGGAGGAACGGCAGAGGCAGGCCTTATTCTGTTTTCTTTATTGGCCTTATCGCCAAAGGCTTCTTTTGCAATTTCACCAATACCGGAAAGGGAACCTAAAAGCGCTGTTGCTTCAACGGGTAGCATAAGCACTTTTTGATTTTTTGCTGTTGCAAGACTTTCAATGGCGCCAACATATTTGTTGGCAACAAAATAATTAACGGCTTGCATATCGCCATTGGCAATTGCATCAGAGACAACAGCGGTTGCCTTTGCTTCAGCTTCAGCTTCTCTTTCACGTGCCTCCGCATCACGAAATGCTGCCTCTCTGCGGCCTTCTGCTTCAAGGATTAAACTTTGTTTTTCCCCTTCTGCTTTCAAAATATCAGCTTGTCGTAAGCCTTCTGCTTCAAGGATTGATGCGCGTTTTTCACGTTCAGCTTTCATTTGGCGGGCCATGGAATCGACCAAATCACGCGGAGGGTTAATATCCTTGATTTCAATGCGTGTAATCTTAACACCCCATGGTTGGGCTGCTTGATCAACAACGTTTAAAAGGCGGGCGCTAATCTCATCTCTATTGGATAAAAGATTGTCTAAATCCATCGAACCCATAACGGTTCTAAGGTTGGTCATGGTGAGATTTAAAATCGCATTTTCCAGATTATTAACTTCATATGCTGCGGCTGGAGCATCAAGAATTTGAT
>CALHLB010000129.1 GCA_938034375.1 uncultured Alphaproteobacteria bacterium
AACGTGCCTTGGCTAGTGAAAGCGCATCTTATACAGCAAGCTTAATGAAAAAAGGCGTTAATAAATGCGCTGAAAAGTTGGGCGAGGAAGCAACAGAAGCTATTATTGCTGCCGTAACTGATGATAAAGAAAATTTAGTAAAAGAATCTGCCGATATACTTTACCATTTGCTTGTCTTGCTTAAAATAAGCAATGTAAATCTTGATGAAGTTATGGAAGAACTTGCAACACGAACTTCGCAAAGTGGATTGCAAGAAAAGGCAACAAGAGGTAAAAAATCACATGGGGCATGAAGCACTTGGACAAGGCCATTGAAGAAGTTCGAGAACCGCATCGCATCTTCACCAAGAAATCTTGGTCGGATTTAAATACGGGCCTTACCCTGCCCCTATCTCTCAATGATATTCGTAAGCTGCGCTCATTAAATGACCCCATCTCTTTAGAGGAGGTTGAGCAGGTTTATATGCCAATTTCTAGATTGCTTTCTTTTCATGTGGAAGCGGTTAAAACTCTTTATGAAAGACGCATTAAATTTCTGAATTTACCTGCTCGTGGAAAAACGCCCTTCATTATTGGCATTGCAGGTTCTGTTGCTGTTGGTAAATCAACAACAGCACGTATTTTAAAGGCGCTTTTATCGCGCTGGCCAAGTTCCCCAAAGGTCGATTTGGTTACAACAGACGGCTTTTTATACCCCAATGCTGTTTTAGAAAAAGAAGGTATAATGAAGAAAAAGGGGTTCCCTGAAAGTTATGATCTTCCAGCGCTTTTACGTTTCTTGTCCGATATAAAGGCAGGTAAAGGCTTAGTCGAGGCGCCCGTTTACTCTCATACTTCCTATGATGTCGTTGGCGGTGAACAAATTCTTATTGAAAAGCCTGATATTTTGATACTTGAAGGATTAAATGTTTTGCAAACCCGTACCTTGCCAAAAGATGGAAAGGCGGTGCCTTTTGTATCAGATTATTTTGATTTTTCCATCTACATTGATGCAAGAGAAGATTTGATTTCTGAGTGGTATATAGAAAGGTTTATGCAATTGCGTAAAACCGCATTTTTAAATAAAAAATCTTATTTTTATAATGTTTCAAATATGCCAGATGATGAGGCAGTTACGATGGCGAAAAATTTATGGTCTGCAATTAATAAAATAAATTTACTTGAAAATATTCAACCAACGAGGCCAAGAGCCAACCTGATTTTACATAAGGGTGATAATCATCTGGTGGATGAGGTACGCCTGAGGCGCTTATAATCAGGTAAGAGACCCCGGCTTCTGAGCCTAATTCATCTTTTTTAAAAAAGAAGCTTGATTTTTGCTGCAAAAAAACAAATATCCCAACAAGATTTCTTGAATAACAAAACGGGGTAACAATGTCTGACAAATCTAGACAGGAGATGGATAATATGGACCATGAGGACGATACCCATGATCCTGATGCCTTGTTTGATGATCCGATGGCAGAAGAAGCGTTTGAAGATCATGACGAAGAGGATACGTTAGAAGCCGCGCCACGACGCAGTGCCGCTGATATTATTGCAAGTTTAAATGATGAGAATACAGAGCTCAAAAATAAAGTTATGAACGTTCTGGCTGATATGGAAAATCTGCGTCGCCGAACAGAACGTGAGGTGAAAGATGCTCGCCAATATGCTGTTGCGAGTTTTGCACGTGACATCCTATCAGTTAGTGACAACATGACTCGTGCTTTGCAAGCCATTTCTCAAGATGCCCGTGATGCAGCAGATGAAACTTTGAAAAATTTGCTTGAAGGCGTGGAAATGACGGATCGCGATTTGCAAAACCAGCTTTCAAAAAATGGCGTTCAACAGCTTCTCCCCAAGGGGGAAAAGTTCGATCCGAACTTTCACCAGGCAATGTATGAGGTGCCAAATCCTGACTTGCCCAATGGAACAGTTGTTGAAGTGGTGCAGGCTGGGTATAAGATTGGTGAGCGTGTTTTGCGCCCTGCCATGGTGGGGATTGCAAAAGGTGGTGCAAAGTTTGCACCCAAAACAGACGATCAATCTAAAGTTGAAGCCGGCTCGCAAGTCGATAAATCAGTTTAATTGTTAAAATACCCGCCATCTGTTCAAAAGAAAAATGGCGGGTACTTAAAAACTGATCACGCCATATAAAGGTGATCACATTTATCAAGTGGGCTTGATCTAGCCAGAAAATCCTCTTTTTCCAGTAAGGCTTGATGAAGTGTTTTCTGATCAATTGTTATATAATCTTTAGGGTCAATTCTCTGTTGGCGTGTTGTTTGATAAACTTTTTCTATATTTGCAAAATATTCAAGTTTTTCCAAATATATTTTCAGATCTGCATTGAGTTTTTCCAATTTAGCAATCTCTCCTGCAAGAAATTGTAAATTATCTGAATCATCAGTTGTTTTTAGTTTTTCACGATTTTGCAGAATACAATCCTCTGTTTGGGATTTAATCATTCTGGTATCGACCAAAAGACTAATGGCATTGCCATTATCATTTAAAGGTGCGTTATTTGCACCATCTTCAAAATAAAGTTCGTCCCACATATTACTGCCCCTTACGTTTGAACAAACATTCCAGCAGGCAATTACCATCGAGAAGAATAGAGTTCAATAGATTTAAATATAAAATTTGTGTATGAATAAATTAGCTGAATACGAGTAAAATTTTTTAAAATATATGAATATAAACTTATAAAAATTAAAAATAATGGCAAAAAGTTAAAATAAAAAAACTTATTATATAAATATATTATCATATATTTATGAAAATTGCTTTTTACTTTTCTTTATAATTATTATTTTTTCAAATAATTTTGATTCTTTAAAAATGCCTCTTGGTCAAGTCGGACTTTTAAAGTATCGATCCTGAATGGGCTACTGCTAAATTAATTGAAATAAATCACATTTGATTGCTTGCAGTAAGCTTTACTCCTTCTTATATACGATGCGAGTGGAAGGTGATGGGGCAGCCGGACAAGACTTGTCAAACAGCTCAGTTTCCGTTATGCACTTGCGCCTGATTTTATAATAGTAAAAGAAGCCAGCCAGATAAACTGGGCCTTTGGGTTGTTGAATGCTTGAAGAAAGGTTCACACGGGCTTGCTTGTTAAGGAGAGACCTAAAAATGGCAAAAGTAATTGGTATTGACCTTGGTACAACTAATTCCTGCGTTGCAGTTATGGACGGTAAGGAACCAAAAGTAATTGAAAATGCTGAAGGTGCGCGTACAACGCCTTCTATGGTTGCATTCACAGATGACGGTGAGAGGCTTGTGGGCCAACCAGCCAAACGTCAAGCTGTTACAAACCCGACTGATACACTTTTTGCTGTGAAAAGATTAATCGGGCGCCGCTTTGAAGACCCTACTGTATCCAAAGATAAAGACCTTGTTCCTTTTGAAATTATCAAAGCTGACAACGGTGATGCTTGGGTAAAAGCGGCTAATGATACATATTCACCATCACAAATTTCAGCAATGATTCTTCAAAAAATGAAAGAAACGGCTGAAAGCTTTCTGGGTGAAACAGTAGAGCAGGCTGTGATCACAGTTCCTGCCTATTTTAATGATGCCCAACGCCAGGCAACAAAAGATGCCGGTAAAATTGCTGGCCTTGAAGTTTTGCGGATTATCAATGAACCAACAGCGGCAGCCCTTGCTTATGGTCTTGATAAAAAAGATGGCAAAACCATTGCGGTCTATGACCTTGGTGGCGGTACATTTGACGTATCGATTCTTGAAATTGGCGATGGCGTTTTTGAGGTTAAATCAACCAATGGAGATACATTCCTTGGCGGTGAAGATTTTGACATGCGCTTGGTCGATTATTTGGCTGATGAATTCAAGAAAGAAAATGGTATTGATTTGCGCGGCGATAAACTCGCTCTTCAACGGTTGAAAGAGGCTGCTGAAAAAGCAAAGATAGAACTTTCTTCTGCAACGCAGACAGAAATTAATTTGCCTTTCATTACAGCGGATGCATCAGGTCCCAAGCACCTGACATTGAAATTGACACGCGCTAAATTTGAAAAATTGGTTGACGATTTTGTTCAACGCACAATGGCACCTTGTAAATCTGCATTGAAAGATGCTGGCATGAATGCAGGTGAGATTGATGAAGTTGTTCTGGTTGGCGGTATGACCCGTATGCCAAAAATTCAGGAAGTTGTTAAACAATTCTTTGGTAAAGAACCAAATAAGGGTGTTAATCCTGATGAAGTGGTGGCCATGGGTGCAGCAATTCAGGCGGGTGTTTTGCAAGGTGATGTTAAAGACGTACTTTTGCTTGATGTAACGCCTTTGTCTCTTGGCATTGAAACATTGGGCGGCGTATTCACACGCTTGATTGATCGTAATACCACAATCCCAACGAAAAAATCGCAAACATTCTCAACCGCTGAAGATAACCAGAATGCTGTTACCATTCGCGTTGCACAAGGTGAGCGTGAAATGTCTGCCGATAATAAGCAGCTTGGTCAGTTTGATCTTGTAGGTATTCCGCCTGCACCACGTGGTATGCCGCAAATTGAAGTAACATTTGACATTGATGCAAATGGTATTGTGAACGTTTCTGCTAAAGATAAAGGCACAGGCAAAGAACAGCAAATCCGTATTCAGGCTTCTGGTGGTTTGAGTGATGATGAAATTGACCAAATGGTAAAAGATGCTGAAGCAAATGCCGATGCCGACAAAAAGCGCCGTGAAGCAGTTGATGCGAAAAATCAGGCTGAAACCTTGATTCATTCTGCAGAAAAATCTCTTGCGGATTATGGCGATAAAGTTGGCGAAAATGATCGTAAAGCCATTGAAGATGCCATTGCAGATTTGAAAACAGCTGTTGAAGGTGAAGAAATCGATGCAGATGAAGTTCAGCAAAAATCTGATGCGCTTGCTCAAGTAAGTATGAAACTTGGCGAGGCAATGTACGCAGAAGAACAGGCAAAAGCAGAATCTGATGCAGCAGCCGATGCAGCTTCTTCTGATGACGATGATGTTCTGGATGCTGATTTTGAAGATGTTTCTGATGATGATGAAAAAAAGTCAGCGTAATCAGGCTTACTAGAGACTTAATAACTGCCGGCACTCAACGTGCCGGCTTTTAGCGTTTTAATTTAAGACGCACCTATTAATTTAGGTTCAATTTTAAGGGAAATGAAACGAATGGCTGGTGCAGATTTTTATGAAACATTGGGTGTTTCACAGGATGCTGATGAAAAAGCCCTTAAAAGTGCCTTTCGTAAACGCGCCATGGAATATCATCCCGACAGAAACCCGGGCGATGATGCGGCTGAAGCTAAATTTAAAGAAATCAATGAAGCGTACGAAACATTAAAAGACCCACAAAAACGTGCCGCTTATGACCGTTATGGGCATGAAGCCTTCACGCAAGGAGCACAGGGTGGAGGGCATGGCGGTTTTTCATCTGATTTCGGCTCATCAATGTCGGATATTTTTGAAGAATTTTTTGGCGATGTTGTGGGTGGGCGCCGTGGAGGACGTCAATCCGGACGCGGTGCTGATTTACGTTTTAACATGGAAGTAACGCTAGAAGAGGCTTTTTCAGGTAAAACGGCAGAAATTACAGTGCCTTCTTCTGTTACGTGTAAAGCTTGTTCTGGAACGGGCGGAAAATCGGGGGCTCGTCCCATAACGTGCCGTACATGTGGAGGTATTGGCCGAGTTCGAGTCACACAGGGTTTTTTCTCTGTTGAGAGAACATGTGCCAGTTGTCAAGGACGTGGTGAAGTTATTTCTGATCCATGTGATGTCTGTTCGGGAAGTGGTCGCGTGCCGGAAGAGCGTACATTATCTGTCAATATTCCTGCCGGCATTGAAGATGGAACCCGCATTCGCCTGGCAGGCGAGGGTGAAGCTGGAAAAATGGGTGCATCTTCAGGTGATTTATATATTTTCATTTCTGTTATTCCGCATGAATTTTTCCAGCGTGAAGGGGCAGATATATTCTGTCGGGTTCCTATTTCCATGACAACAGCAGCCCTTGGCGGTCAGTTTGAGGTTGCAAGTGTTGAAGGCGCAAAAGCGCGGGTAAAAATTCCTGAAGGCACGCAAACTGGTAAGCAATTCCGTCTAAAAGGTAAGGGAATGCCTGTTTTACGGTCCAGTCAATTTGGTGATATGTATATTCAAGTTCTGATTGAGACGCCACAAAGCCTCACAAAACGGCAACGTGAATTGCTTGAAGAATTTGAAAATGAATCATCTGAGAAAAATAATCCACAATCATCGGGATTTTTTTCAAAGATGAAAGAGTTTTTCACTAAGCCTGATGCGTAATATTTAAAAGAGTTGAGTGCAGTTTATTGTTTGGACTTATAAAAAACGAAGCCCGCTTTCTTAAAAACTGGGCAAGAAATCCTTTAACTACAGGTGCTATTGCGCCTTCAGGCAAGGCTCTTGCTCAAAAAATGGCATCATTTGTTCCATTGCAAAGCCCTTTGCCTGTTTTGGAAATTGGGGCAGGAACCGGTTCTGTGACCAAGGCTTTGTTAGATGCTGGTTTGTCGCCTGAAAAATTGATAGCCCTTGAATATAGCGATACATTTTGCAGACATCTGGAAGTAAATTTTCCAACCATTCGTCTTATTCAGGGAGATGCTTACAGTCTTTCTGAAACGTTGGAAAAACATATTGGTAAAGAGTGCCAGTTTAGCGCCATTATTTCCAGTCTCCCACTTTTGACAAGACCAAAACAAGACAGGGTGAGCCTTTTAGAGCAGGCATTGCATCATTTGCCCAATAAAGGACCCTTTATTCAGTTTTCATACGGTTTAAAAGCGCCTGTTGAAGCGCCTGCCAATTGTGATATGCACAAGACAAACTGGATTTTAAAGAATATTCCGCCAGCAAGAGTTTTTGTTTATCGATAGAGTGCGTGAGCATAGGTTTCTCTTTAGCCCTCTTTTAATCACATTACTTTTGCTATACCGCTTGAATATCCAGAAGAACGAATTTACAAAAAGTTAAATCTTTCAACGATCAAACTCTCTTGTAAATGCTATTGGTAGCAAAGGTTAATATGTCGATAAAAATACTTGTCCTTTCAGGATCAAATCGCACAGATTCATTGAATCAAAAACTGGCTGAAACACTCAAAAATATATTGAGTGATAAAGAGTTTGATGCCAAATGCTTGCGTCTTTCAGATTATAAGTTACCACTTTTTAATGCTGATTTGCCCTTGCCTGTGGAGGCTGAAACACTGGCAAACGAAATTTGGCAATGTGATGGTTTGGTTATCGCGTCTCCTGAATATAATGGATCTTTGGCCCCTTTATTAAAAAATGCACTGGACTGGGCCAGTAGGGTGAAAATTGATGATGAAAAACCGTATGCTTTTTATGAGAAGAGCTGTTATTTGACGGCCTGTTCACCAGGCGCGCTTGGGGGATTTCGTGGTTTGAAACATTTACGAGATGTTTTAACGAGTGTTGGTGGGCTTGTTTTGAATAACCAACTTGCTGTTGGTAATGGATTTGAGGCTTTTGATGACGCAGGAAATTTAGTTGATGAACGTATCAAAAAAATGGCTGTAGCAGGACTTGATGACTTGGTTGTTTCCATAAAACGTGTTCAGGCAGTAACACGCTAATAATTAAAGGAAATGTCCTATGACTGATTTTGATGTCTATAATCCAACCCCTGCCCAAAGATTAATAGTGCCACTTGATGTACCATCATTGGACGAAGCAAGATCTATAATTGAAACATTAGATGATGATGTTCATTTCTATAAATTAGGATTTCAGCTTCTTTATCAAGGCGGTTTTGACCTTGTTTCGGAATTAAAAGCGGCGGGGAAACAGGTCTTTATTGATCTTAAGCTCTTAGATATTGATAATACAGTCAAAAGCGGTGTTGAAAGCTTGTTGAAATATGAGGCAACTTTTTTAACCGTCCACGCCTATCCCCATGCAATGCGTGCCGCTTTTGAGGGACGTGGCAAAAGCGACTTGAAGCTATTAGGGGTTACGGTGATGACCAATCTTGATGATGCGATGTTAAAAGAAGCCGGTTATGGAGAGCGGGCAGGTCCTCTTGTACTCAAACGTTCTTTGCAGGCAAAACAAGCTGGTATGGATGGTATTGTGTGTTCTGCTGCTGAAGCCAGCGCAATACGTGAAACATTGGGTCCAGACATTATTCTTGTAACGCCAGGTATTCGCCCATTATCAAGCAATGCTGATGACCAAAAGCGCATTATGACGCCAAGAATGGCAATTGAAAATGGTAGCCATTATCTTGTCGTTGGGCGCCCGATTTTAAAGGCTGAAAATAAAAGACAGGCCGCGCGGGAAATTATTTCAGAAATTGAACAGGCGCTGAATTAATAAAGATAAGAGGCAAGGAAAAAATGGCTGATATGAAGCTCGTTGTCGTTGGTGCAAGTGGCCGTATGGGTAAAGCAATAATCCATGCAATTCATTCTATGGATGGTGTTATTCTTAAAGCTGCTGTTGATCAAAAGGGAGCAGCCTGTATTGGCCAGGATGCTGGCCTTATGGTGGGTCTTAATGAAAAACTTGGTGTTATGGTGAGCGATGATCCACTGACTGCTTTTTTGGATGTTGACGGTGTAATAGATTTTACAGCGCCTGCGGCCACAGTACAATTTGCTGAATATGCAGCCCAAATGCGCCTTGTACATGTTATTGGAACAACAGGTTTTTCCAAACAGGAAGAAGAAAAAATAACAGCAGCAGCCCGTCATGCCCGTATTATCAAATCAGGAAATATGAGCCTTGGGGTTAATTTATTATCCCTTCTTGTCCAAAAGGCAGCTAAAGCCTTGGATGAGGAATTTGATATTGAAGTTTTAGAAATGCACCATAAACACAAAGTGGATGCCCCTTCAGGCACTGCCCTTCTTTTAGGGGAGGCTGCTGCTAGAGGACGAAATATTGATTTGCATGAGAATTCGGTACGTGTACGCGATGGTGTAACAGGAGCGCGTGAGAATGGTAAAATTGGTTTTGCCACATTAAGAGGTGGTTCTGTTGTTGGCTCTCACTCCATTTTATTTGCCGGGGAGGGTGAACGGTTAGAACTTTCACATATTGCAGAAGATCGCAGTATTTTTTCCCGTGGGGCAATAAAAGCAGCTCTTTGGGGTTTTGAAAAAAAACCTGGCCTTTATTCCATGGCAGATGTATTGGGCCTTTCAGATAAAGAATAATGAGCAGGGAGTAGGTAGATGTCTTATAAGCTTGTATTGGTGCGTCACGGTCAAAGTGAGTGGAATTTAAAAAATCTTTTCACAGGCTGGAAAGATCCTGATCTTACGGAAAAAGGCATTGATGAAGCCAAAGCTGGCGGTAGAAAATTAAAAGAAAAGGGTATTTCTTTTGACCTTGCCTTCACATCAAATTTGCAACGGGCTCAAAAAACCTGCCAGCTTATTCTTGAAGAATTGGGGCAAACAGATTTGAATGTTATTCGTAATCAGGCACTTAATGAGCGTGATTATGGTGATTTGGCAGGACTTAATAAAGATGATGCCCGTGAAAAATGGGGTGATGAGCAGGTGCGAATTTGGCGCCGCTCTTATGATGTGCCTCCGCCTGGTGGAGAAAGTTTAAAAGATACTGGTGCGCGTGTTTGGCCTTATTTTTTACATAAGGTGTTGCCGGAGGTAATGAGTGGGAAAAATGTTTTGGTCGCAGCTCATGGAAATTCACTGCGTGCTTTAGTCATGGCAATGGAGGGGTTAAGTCCGGATGAGGTTTTAAAAAAGGAAATCTCAACTGGGGTTCCAACGGTTTATGATCTTGGGCCAGACACCCGAATAAAGAAAATTGAAATCTTAGACTAAATAGTCACATCCCTCATTATTAATGAGGGGTTTTTTTATGATTGCATATATGAGTCATCACTGTTACATAAAACTGAGTTATAAAATAAATAAATAAATAAATTG
>CALHLB010000130.1 GCA_938034375.1 uncultured Alphaproteobacteria bacterium
AGGCACTCCGTTCTCAGCCTGTTTCAGTATCTGCATAATCTGGGTGTCCGTAAATCGTTTCTGTTTCATCAGTAAAATCTCCTTTTATCCATCATAGAAAATTCTACTTAAAATCCATGCTAAATAATGGGGGGATTACCATTCGCAATCTTCAATCCGTAAATCAATGCTTATAAATGCAGGACTTAAATTTGATTGTTGTCCTGCAAATATTGATGAAAGATCGTTAGAAAATGAATTATTGAAAAAACAGTCCAGCCCTGAAAAAGTCGCTATCGATCTTGCAGAACAAAAAGCCCGTTATATTTCTAAAGAATATCCAAATTCTTATATATTGGGTGCTGATCAAACGATGTCTTTTCAAGAAAACGGCAAAATAGTAAGGCTCCATAAGGTGCAGGACATTTCTGAAGCTAGAAAACAGTTAATGACTTTAATGAATAAAAGGCACCACCTTCATTGTGCTGTATGTTGTGTTAAAAATGGAAAAATCTTGTTTAGCCATTATGATAGAGCTACATTGAAAATGCGTAATTTTACTTCGCATTTTCTCGATGATTATATTGAAAAAGGGGGCAGTAAAATACTCTCTTCTGTCGGTTGTTATCAATTGGAAGATGTTGGCATTCAACTTTTTGAGGAAATTGATGGAAATTATTTTACAATATTAGGCTTGCCTCTTTTACCTCTTTTAGGCTTTCTGCAGAAAGAGAATATTTTAATACAATAGGTAAATTATGTTAAAAGCCGGTGTTATTGGATGGCCTGTCCATCATTCAAAGTCTCCCATTATTCATAAATTCTGGTTAAAACAGTTTGAAATTTCTGGCTCTTATGAAGCAATAGCGGTGCCGGTAGAGAAAATTGATGATTTTTTTAAAAACTTCAAACAATCAGACTTAGCGGGGATTAATATAACTATCCCACATAAAGAAACGGTTTTCCAATATCTTGATGAAATTGATGAGTCTGCGACAAAAATCGGGGCTGTTAATACAATCTGGTTGGAAGATAATAAATTAAAAGGTACCAACACAGATTGGATTGGTTTCTTGGAAAATCTCGACAATGGTATAAATGACGGGGGTACAAATGACTGGGACAATAAAAATGAAAAAGCACTTGTTATAGGAGCAGGTGGTGCTTCACGGGCAATTTTATATGCTTTGATAAAACGGGGTTTTACAGAAATTTACCTGGCTAATAGAACTTTGGAAAGAGCAGAAAATTTAGCGCAGCAGTTCGGCTCTATCATAAAACCCATCTCTCTTGAAATGGCTGACCTATATGTTTCGGAAGTGAATCTAATTGTTAATACAACAAGTTTGGGAATGGAAAATAATTCTTCCCTCCCTGTTATCCTTAATAAAGCGCAAAAAGATTGTGTTATTAACGATATCGTTTACACGCCATTGATAACGCCACTTTTAAAACAGGCAAAAGAAAATAATTTACGATGGGTTGATGGCCTGGGTATGCTTCTTTATCAAGCGGTACCTGGCTTTGAAAAATGGTTTGGAAAAAAACCAGAAGTAACACCCATTTTGCGTAACCTTGTTTTAAAAGACATGGGCCTATTATAATGATTATTCTGGGATTAACCGGCTCCATTGGTATGGGAAAATCAACAACCGCTGATTTTTTCAAAGCTTTAAATATCCCGGTTTTTGATGCAGATGCGACAGTCCATAATCTTTATGAGACTGAATTGGTTGAACCAATTGCCAAAATATTTCCTAAAGCCGTATTAGATCATAAAATTGATAGAAATCTTCTTGCAAAAGAAGTTTTGGATAATCCAGACGCCATGAACCAATTGGAAAATATTGTCCATCCTGTTATTCGCAGTTATCAGGAAATCTTTATAAAAAATGAAAGAGCTAAAAAAACTCCTTTAGTTGTTTTGGATTTACCGCTTCTTTTTGAGAAAAAATTGGAGCAAACAGTTGATAAAATTCTTTTAGTTACGGCACCCTTTGAAATACAAAGGGAAAGGGTTTTGTCGCGTAAAAATATGAATAAAGAAAAATTTCAAAAAATCCTAAACCGTCAAATTCCCGATAGTGAAAAAAGAAAAAAGGCAGATTTCATTATTGAGACTCATAAAGGTCTTAATCATGCAAAAGATCAGGTTTCATCAATTGTTAAAAACTTAACATCTGAATAAGTTAAAAACGTTTTTGCCTTGCTACCTCTAAAAAGTCTATTTTCATTTTTATGATTAAACCAATGCTAGGCTTTTATAATGCGTGAGATTATTTTTGATACGGAAACAACGGGTTTTGATCCTTTCAAAGGTGATAGAATTGTTGAAATTGGCTGTGTTGAGATGGTCAACCAGATTCTAACAGGTGAAATTTTTCATGTATATATAAATCCTGAAAGAGATATGCCTCAATCTGCTTTTGAAGTTCATGGCCTTTCTGCTGATTTCTTAAAAGACAAACCAAAATTTTCAGAGATTGTAGATGACTTTGTTAATTTTGTCGGGGATGACAGTAAACTTGTCGCTCATAATGCCAGTTTTGACATGAAGTTTGTAAATGCAGAACTTGGTTTTTTATCAAGAAAACCCTATGAAAAATTAAGGGTTGTAGACACTTTGGAAATTGCGCGTCGTAAGCATCCGATGGGGCCTAACAGCCTGGATGCGCTTTGTAATCGCTATTCAATCGATAATTCTAAGCGTGAAAAACATGGCGCCTTGCTCGATGCTGAATTATTGGCAGATGTTTATATTGAACTGTTAGGGGGTAAGCAGCGCGGGCTGGATTTCAAACAAGAGGATGGCCCGGAAAGAATAGATACATTTAAAAAGAAAATTGCTAAAAAAAGACCGAATGTTCTTTCACCAAGACTTAATGAGCAGGAAAAAGCCGCGCATAAAGCATTTATAGATAGCTTGGGACAAGATACTTTATGGCATCAAGTGTGGAAGAAGGAAAAAGCAGGCATATAAATGCCTGCTATTGATTTTTAATTGGAAAAATTAAAAATATCAGTTTTTAGTTTCATTCTTAGCTTGTTCTTGCACTAAACGTTGACGATAAAGTGCTGCAAAATCAACAGGATCAATCATAAGCGGTGGGAAACCGGCATTCCGTGTAGCTTCAGCAACAATTTGGCGCGCAAAAGGAAATAAAAGCCTTGGGCATTCAATTAAAATAACCGGATGAAGTTGGTCTTTTGGAACACCTTGAATGCGGAAAATGCCAGCATAAAGAAGTTCTACATTAAAAAGCACGCCTTCATCAGTTTTGGCATTTGCTTCCAGTTGTAATGAAACTTCATAATCATTTTCATTAAGAGGCGCTGCATTGACGTTTACAGTTATAGCAATTTCAGGTTGTTTCTGTGATTGTAAAGACTGCGGCGCACGTGGATTTTCCAAGGATAAATCTTTAACATATTGTGCAAGTGTGTTTAAAGATGCTTGAGCCTTTTGCTCACCTGCAACAGCGCTTTTTTCTTCTGTTTGGGTGTTATCTTCTTCTGCCATGATAATTTCCTTAAGGCTTAAAATTCGGGCAGATGCCTAGCATGGCAGTTATTAAGAAACAAGTCGCAAAGGATCTAATTTTTGCTCCAGGGGCTATCCTTGTCAACGGAGCTGAATTCTGATTCATCAAGTTCAATAATAGGCTTTTTTGTTTCTTTTTTTTGGGTTGAGCCATTTTTAAACATAGAAAAGTGAATATGAGGTTTAATAAGATTCCATATAGCTTCTCTAACAAATGGTATAAATAATATAATTCCTACGCTATCAGTAATAAATCCTGGTATAATTAAGCATATACCGGCAATTATAATCATAAATCCATGTATAACTGCATAACTTGGTATATTTTTTTGTGATTGCGCTTCTTTTAATTTTGAAATTATTTTTAAACCTTGATATCGAAGCAAAAATATACCAAAAAAAGCCGTTAAAGCTATTATTAAAAGCGTTAAAATAATACCAATTTCACCACCAATTATAATGAAAGCTATAATTTCCAGTATTGGCATGATAAGAAAAAGAAAAGAGAGAAAAGCAGCGCGCATGGGCAAAAATTCGTTTATGATTGAAGTTATTCTTTCAATTAACACATTTAAGCGTTGAATCATTCAATTTCTACCGCATATAATAGAAAGATTGATGACAGAGGCGAAAAGAGATAGCTTAATAAAGCTATCCCATTAAAATTTTAAGAAACTGAAATGTATGTAAGGTCTATCTTATGAATCTCGATATTACTTCGATCATTGCCATTATTGTAACAATTGTTGTGATTTTGCAGTTACGAAATGTGCTTGGAAAAAGAACTGGCAATGAAAGACCGCCTTACGATCCTTTTACATCGAAAGATAAAAAAAATAAGGATGAGGATGAAGGGTTAGATGATAATGTTGTTCCCATGCCTGGAAGGCGTGCGCCTGTTAAGCCTGTCTTAAACCCACAATTAGAAGAAGATCATTCCACAACAGCTGTTATTGATCGGTTGGCAAAAACAGGTTCAGCACTGAATGAAGGTCTGCATAAAGTGGTAAAGGCAGATCCTTCTTTTAATCCTGAACAATTTTTAGAGGGCGCAAAGTCAGCTTATGAGTATATTGTATCGGCTTATGCTGCAGGGGACAGGAAAACATTAAAAGAACTTTTATCATCTGATGTTTATGAAGGTTTTGAAGGTGCTATCAAAGACCGTGAAAGCCGCAAGGAAACAATCGACTTTTCTTTTGTCGGTATTAATAATGCCAAAATTACTGATACTTCCCTAGTCAATCGTGATGCGCGGATAAAAGTTGAATTTAAAAGTGAATTAATACAGGCGGTTATGGATTCAGAAGGCCGTATTGTAGACGGTGATCCCAATGCTGTTGATGAAGTAATTGACCTTTGGACATTTGAGCGCGGTACTGGTTCACCAAATCCCAACTGGGTTCTCGTTGCAACTGAAACTCCGGAAAATTAAGTCTGTTGGATTTAAAAATTTAAATTCTACATTAGTTTGTTGAGAAAAATTTATGCTGGGAAAGGGTCTATGTTTTAATAATTTACCGGGTTGGCAAAATGATAATCATGAAGATGCTTTAAAGGCTTTCGCCAAAAGCGCTTCTAGAATAATTGAAAAACCCTATAAAACAAGAAAACTAGGACCCGGCATAAATTTTCTTAAAGAGATTGCCAATTGGTATTCTGTTCTTGATGAAAGTATTTTAGGCGGGGAAGCACGCCTTTTTTTTGAAGATTATTTTATTCCAAGAAAAATAATACCTGAAGAGACACCTTCATCGAAGAGGCGTGGCTTTGTGACAGGTTATTTTGAGCCGGAAGTTAAAGGGTCAAGGGTAAAAAGTGACCGTTTTAAATATCCTCTTTTAAAAAGACCAGATGACCTTGTTACGATATCTAGCCTGTCGAAAAACCTTATTCCAGATGATTGGAATAAAGATAGGCGTTTTGGGCGTTTTGATGGTCAAAAAGGCCTGATTCCTTATTTTGATAGACAAGATATTATAAAAGGAGCGCTGGCTAATAAAGGCCTTGAAATTGTTTTTTTGGAAAGCGCGATTGATGCATTTTTCATTCATATTCAAGGCTCTGCTCGTATCAAACTTGATGATGGTGAGATTATGCGCGTCTCATATGCTGCTAAGACCGGTCATGACTATACACCCATAGGGCGTGTTTTGATTGATGAGGGAGAAATCAGACGAGAAAAAATGTCCATGTATGCAATAAGAAATTGGCTTGATCAAAATGAAGAACGCCAAAATGAAATAATGGCTCATAATCGATCTTATATATTTTTCAGTGAAATTAGAACTCTTGATAAAGAAGAAGGACCTATAGGCGCTGCAGGCGTTTCTCTCTCTTCTTTAAGAAGTCTGGCTGTCGATAGAACCTTACATACTTATGGAGTGCCAATATTTTTAAATGCTGATTTAGAAAAACCTTTTCAACATCTAATGATAGCCCAAGACACAGGATCAGCTATTTTGGGGGCTGCTCGCGGTGATATTTATTTCGGCAGCGGCCCTGAAGCAGAAAGACGCGCAGGAAAAATTCAGCATGAAGCTGATTTTTATCTTTTATGGCCGAGACATCAGCCTTTTTCCTGAAATCAGTTCTGGGTGTAATAATTAATGACCGGCAAAAAACGACATGTTTATCTAACAAAAGAAGATAAGCTCTTATGGAAAAAGGTCACGGATAGTGTCAAGCCCTTAAATTCTGCACCTATTGATATTGCAAAAGAATTTAAGGAGTTATTTGAAAATTCTAATTTACAAAAAAATAATTCTTTAAATATGAGTAAAGCCTCTTCTTTAGAAAAAAAGAAAAACAGACCATCGATCTTGCCTTCAAAAAATATTACTAAAAATAAGGAAAATAATAATTATTCATCAGATCCTATTAACTTTATGGGGAGACAGGAAAAATCACGTCTGGCAAGGGGCATCAAAAAAATTGAAGCAAGGCTTGATTTACACGGGATGACACAAAAACAGGCTTATGACGCTTTATTGAGGTTTTTGGAAAAAGCACAAAGCAATAACCTAAAAAATGTGTTAGTTATTACTGGTAAGGGCAGTAATACTTCTTTTGAAACAGAAAATGATTTCCTTTCATATAGAGAAGCACCGGGTGTTTTGAGAAGAAAGTTACCAGATTGGCTTTATACAGGAAAAATGAAAAGGCTCGTAACGCATTTTGATGAAGCAGCTCCAAACCATGGTGGTTCAGGTGCTTTTTATATTAGTATTCGCAAAAGAAAATAGTTTTTAATATCCTAAAATTCAGATAACACTATGAATGTGTAAAGTACTTATTTTGGACTTGGTGCTTATAGATAGATTTGTTATGCTATTTTATGAGTTGTCCCAAATGTCGGAGGGGTAATGCTGCCAATTTTAATAGGGTTTTATAGTAGACAGTTTTGCATTGGTGGTTTGTGCCAGTTTCATAGCTGGCGTTATGCCTTCGATGGCCATATTAGGTCTCACATTATTGTAAGTCCATAGCCATTTTGTTGCT
>CALHLB010000131.1 GCA_938034375.1 uncultured Alphaproteobacteria bacterium
ATTCATGCTGTCAGGCAGCTTTTTAAAGAACTTTTTATTGATGAAAATGGAACTTTGCTTAGCCGATTGGAAAACCTTCCTGAAGAGCTAACAAATGACGAGCAAGTTCAAAATATTTTGAAATTTATTAAGACGGATTCTGAACGCGCTTTTTGTATGCCGCGCTTAGTTAAGGATTAGGTAAATGTCTCAAAGCAAGCCAGTGGGAATTGTTGCTGGTGGAGGTGGCCTTGTTCAAGAATTGCTTGAATATTTGAGAAATCAAAATTCCTCTTTTCACATTGCAGCGATTAAAGGGGAGGCTGATACTAATCTTAGATCGGGAGATGTTGAATATTTCAATTGGGGTGAAATTGGCCGAATTATTAAATATTTTAAGAAAAACAATTGTGAAAACTTGTTACTTTTGGGACGCATTGAAAAAAGGCCGGATTTCATGTCGATTCTTGGTGACCCTGGTACCTTAAAACGTGTACCAAAAATCATTCAGGCCATGCGGGGTGGCGATGACAGCCTTTTTCAAAGGGTTTTGCGTTTAATAGAAGATGAAGGATTCAAAGTTATTGGTATTAAGGAATTAGCGCCAGACTTCCTGTTATCAAAAGGCCTTTATGGGGCTGGTCAACATTATAACACTCATAAAAACGATATTACAATCGGTAAACAAGTTTTACGTGATTTAGGGAAGCACGATATTGGTCAGGCGCTGGTTATTCATAATGGTCGTATTCTTGCTGTAGAAGGTGCTGAAGGGACTGATAATATGCTCAAACGTATCACTTTTTTGAGGAATGAAGGACGTCTTTCCAAGAAAACACCTTCTGGTATCCTTCTTAAAGGTGCAAAACCATCACAGGATTTGCGGGTTGATTTGCCAACAATTGGCTTTGAAACAGTTAAATTAGCTAAAGCTGCAGGTCTTTGTGGTCTTGTGTGCGAAGCAGATCGGGTTTTGATTGCGGAAAAGGGAAAAACCCTGGAACTTATTGAAAAAGAAAATCTTTTTCTTTCTTGTGAAGGTGAGTTTTAAAGGATGTCTCCTAAGTTTCCCCATATTTATATTATAGCAGGCGAGGAATCTGGCGATAAATTGGGTAGTGCGCTGATGAGCGCATTAAAGGAGCAAACACCTTGTTCTTTTTCCGGGGTTGGTGGTGCTTTAATGGCGCAACAGGGTGTCAAATCCCTATTTGATATGGATGATATCGCTGTCATGGGCTTTTCAGCCGTTATGGCACGTTTGCCAAAAATTTTAAAACGAATTAATGAAACGGCTAAAGCTGTTATTGAGGCAAAGCCTGATATTCTGATTTTAATTGATAGCCCTGATTTTACACACAGAGTAGCAAAGAAGGTGAGGGCGGTTTATCCTGATTTGCCTATTATCGATTATATTTGCCCAAGTGTATGGGCATGGCGACCGAAACGGGCTGAAAAGATGGCAGCCTATATAACGCATGTTTTGGCCATTCTTCCCTTTGAACCAGAGGTTTTGAAAAAATTAAGAGGTCCGGAAGCAACTTATATTGGTCATCCCCTCGTTTCAGAAATCACTCCGAGAGCAACTTCATCCTTCTCTCAAAAAGAGACAAAGACAGTGCTATTATTACCAGGGAGCAGAATGGGTGAGGTAAAACGTTTGCTTCCTGTATTTTTTGAAACCGTTTCTGATTTAGTAACGCGCCAGAAAAATATTGAATTTATTTTACCTGCTGTACCGCGATTAAAAAAAATAATTGAGAAAGAAGTGCAGCGCTCTTCTCTTCCTATTGATGTTGTTTCAAAGCCGGAAGACAAAAAAACGGCCTTTGAAAGAGCAGATGTTGCTTTAACAGCATCTGGCACTGTATGTCTTGAATTAGCGCTTTATAATATACCTATGATTTCGACTTATAAGTTGGACCCGATTGCTAGACAATTTCGTTTTTTGGTGAAAATCTGGACAGCTAATTTACCAAATTTGATTGTTGATTATCCTGCTGTGCCTGAATTTATTGATGAATTTGTAAGGTCGGCCTTGTTATACAGATTGTTAGACCGGCTTTTGCAAGATGGGCCAGAACGTAATGTGCAGCAAGAGGCTTTTAAAAAAATGCGGTTTATCTTTTCTCAAGATAATCAGCAAAGTTTAAATGAGAGAGCGGCAAGCGTAATTTTAGGGTTTTTAAAAGGGTGAATTGATATGGAAGCCCTCTATAAAGATAAAAGAGTGCGTTTTGCTGTTGCCCCCATGATGGATTGGACAGATAGACATTGTCGCTATTTTCATCGTCAATTAACCAAGAGCGCCTTGTTATATACTGAAATGGTAACGGCAGATGCCGTTATTCACGGGGATAGAAGACGCCTTTTGGGCTTTCATGGTGAAGAACACCCTTTAGCATTACAACTTGGCGGGTCAGAACCTGAAAAGCTTGCAGAAGCTGCCAGCATTGCGGTTGATTTTGGATACGATGAAATTAATTTGAATGTGGGTTGCCCCTCTAACCGTGTGCAAAATGGTGCTTTTGGTGCCTGTTTGATGCGTGAGCCTGAATTGGTAGGCAAACTTGTTGCTGCCATAAAAAAATCTGTTTCGTGTCCTGTAACTGTGAAATGCCGTATCGGCGTGGATGATCAGGATGAAGAAGAAGCACTGAATATTTTAACGGATAGCGTTTTGGAAGCAGGAGTGGATGCGCTTTGGGTGCATGCTAGAAAAGCATGGTTGCAAGGGTTAAGTCCAAAAGAAAACAGAGATGTGCCGCCTCTTAATTATGAACGGGTTTATCGCCTTAAACAAAAAAATCCAGACCTTTTTATCGGTATTAATGGTGGCATTGATGACCTTTCAAAAGCAAGAGAGCATTTAAAATATATGGATGGCGTTATGCTTGGTCGTGCATCTTACCATCAAGCAGCCCTATTAAGGGATGTTGATGCTATGTTTTATGATCAAGAGAAACAGAATTTTGATTGGCAGGTTTTGTGTAATAAGATGATTGTCTATTGCGAAGAGGAAATGAATAATAAGACAAGCTTATCGGCAATTACGCGGCACATGATAGGCCTCTTCCACGGCGTTTCTGGCGCGCGCCGTTATCGTCAAATCTTATCAGAAGAGGCTCGCCTGGAAGGTGCAAAACCTGAAATTATCAACAAAGCCTTTAAAGCCGTCATCCCCTATATGGAAAAACAAGAGCCTGTTCGTAAGATTGGTTAGACGGTGCTTCATTTTTAAAAAACTGATAGGCAAAAATGAGCATTAGAGCAATTACCAGCCACAACAAGCTATAAATCACCATTTTCTTAAAGGAAACTTCCCTGCGGCTGATGCCTGATGCAATAAGAAGCGCAATAAGACCAAGGGAACTGACGCTTGCAAAGTTTTCTTTTTCCAACCCTATAATGAGGCTGTTTTCAGGCGTTATTAATAAAACCACAAGCGTTAATATTAAAAGTCCGGCAAGAATAAGAAAAATGGTATTTTTGTTCATGAAGAAAGCATCCTATCCTATTGTTAAAAAAAATAAAAAAATGCATTCAGTTATCGTTTGAAATGCCCCAGACGTATCACCTGTTTGCCCTCCAATTTGTGTTTTGCAAATTCTCTTGAATATAAGAAATGTAAAGATTGCAGCGAAAAAAGCAATAAAAACCTGCAAAGCATTAAAGGCAAAAGGAAGAATAAATATGGGGCATAAAAACCCGATTGATAAGGCTATCAATGTTGATTTTGAAGAGGGTTTGCCCAATGTGCTGGCAAGGCCATCTTGCTTTGCCATGGGCATATGATACCAAAAAAATACCATAAGAGAACGTGAAAAAGCAAAGCTTGCAATCAGGCTTAAAGCCAATATCAAAAAAGATTGGCTCAAAAACGTTTCATAAAGACTAATGCGTAAAATTAAAAGGCAAAGAAGCGCCAAAACACCATATGTTCCAACATTACTATCTTTCATAATGGCAAGCTTTTTTTCTCTATTACGCCCGCCACCAAATCCATCAGCACAATCTGCTAAACCATCCTCATGCAATGCGCCGGTTATAAAAAGAGCTGCAATCACAATGAAAATAGAAATTAGGTTGATGTTAAAACCTAAAAAGATCAAGGCTTTGGTTAGCATAATCAATATAATTGCAATGCTGATACCAGCCAGTGGAAAAGCCCAGACGCACTTCAAAAAAGGCTTTTTCTCATAAGCTAACTTGTCGATTCTTTTTGACACGGGAAAACGCGTTAGAAATTGCAAGGAAAACAAATAATCTTTTAAAAGGTTTTGAAGGGTAAAAGTGAACATTTGAGATTAACCGTAGAGATATTTGATAATAACGCTTGTTTTTCTTGTCAGGACGAAAAATCCCTTTATGACAGGTTGGTAAGAAAAAGCAAAATATGGTTTAAAAAGGAAATTTCATGTCGGAAATAATATCTAATCCGCTTGATGATATTCGCAACCTCGTAAAAATGATGCCTCAAGCAGATATGGAAGCTGTCAGTGCCGTTAAAAACCGTGATGCGCAATTAACAAAGCCTCCTGGATCTCTTGGAAAATTGGAAGAAATTGTTGAATGGCTGGCTGCCTGGCAAGGGGATCCAAAACCGATTATAACACGACCCCTTGTTGTGGTTTTTGCCGCTAATCATGGAATAGTAGAAAAAGGGGTTTCTGCTTTTCCTCAAAGTGTAACCCAGTCTATGGTTGAAAACTTTGCCGCAGGCGGAGGCGCAATTAATCAGATTTGCGCCTCTTATGATTTAGGCTTGAAAATTTTTGATTTGGCACTTGAAGTGCCAACACCAGATGTTAGTGAACACAATGCCTTTGAAGAGCAGGGATGCGCTGCAACAATCGCCTATGGAATGGAAGCAGTTGCCGGGGGTACAGATCTTTTATGTATTGGTGAAATGGGTATTGGCAATACAACAATTGCCTCAATTCTTTATCATGCGCTTTACGGAGGCAATGCTAGAGATTGGGTGGGTCCTGGTACTGGGGTTGATGAGGAAACGCTTAACCTAAAAGCGCAATTGGCTGAAAAGGCAATCGCGCGTATTGGCGGCTTTCAAGGAAATAATGGACTGGATGGTCTTGGTATATTATGCGCTCTTGGCGGGCGTGAGATTGCAGCCATGGTTGGCGCTATTTTAGCCGCACGTCACCAACGTATTCCTGTTTTAATTGATGGTTTTGTTGCGAGTGCTGCCGCAGCTATTCTGCATGCCATTCGTCAAGATGCAATTGACCATTGTCTCTTTTCTCATCTATCAGCAGAACCAGCCCATAAACTGGTATTAAAAAAATTAGGTAAAGAGCCTATTTTGGATTTGAACATGCGCTTAGGTGAGGGAACAGGAGCGGCCATAGCTGCCGGAATTGTTAAGGCTGCTTCTAAGGTTCATAATGATATGGCAACCTTTGAGCAGGCCGGTGTTGCAAAATCTTGATTGAGAAAATTATAGGGCTCAGGCAGACTTTAAATTTACTTGCTGGGGCGCCTGCTGGGACGTAAGCGCCTCTCTAACAGGTGGTAATGCTTCCATTACACGAACACGAGGAAAGGTTATGGTAACAGTCGTTCCAACCCTAAGCTTTGATTTAAAATCCAGCGCTCCGCCATGCATACTAATAAGTGCTTGGCAGATGGGAAGCCCTAAACCTGTTCCCTGTTCAGCACTCTTGATTGCGAGAGAACCTTGACCAAATTGGGATAAAACAATAGGAATTTCCTCCTCGGGAATGCCGGGGCCATTATCAGAAATTGAGATATATTGGCCGCCACCTGCTGTCCAGCCAACAGCTATATTAATCTCACCGCCTTGAGGTGTAAATTTTATGGCGTTTGATAAAAGGTTGAGTGTAATCTGTCTGATAGCGCGTTCATCAGCCCATAGGCGCTGCATGTTTTCTTCAGTAGATGTGTTGATCGTAATTTCTTTTTTTCGCGCCCTTATTTGAATAAGGCTGTGACAATCTTCAACAATGTGACATAAAACTAATGGTTCTTCATTGAGTTCATATCGGCCTGCCTCAATTCTTGAAAGGTCAAGAATTTCATTGATTAAATTCAAAAGATGATCGCCGCTATTATGAATATCCTCAACATATTCTTTGTATGATTTATTATCTAATGGTCCCAATAATTCCTGTTTCATAATATCTGAAAAGCCTAAAATAGCATTAAGCGGGGTGCGAAGTTCATGGCTCATAGTTGCTAAAAATCTCGATTTAGCGAGATTAGCTTGTTCCGCGCGTCTTCTTGATTCATCAGATTGGCTTGTCGCTTCTTCCAAATCTAAAATAAGATTATCTTTTTCCTCTCTGATAATAAGCATAGTTACCAAAGTATTTCGTATTTGACGCGCCATAAAAGTAAACATTAATTGGGCGCTTAAAATAAGAAAAGACATCATTACCATGCTAGTATAACCATAAATGGTATATTTAAGCATAAAGACAATCGTAATTGGTATTGTTGCAGAAAGCATAGCGGGAAAAATTGGTGCCGCGATAAAGCTGTAAACAGCAATAACCATTAGAATAGTTGTGAATGTGAATACGGGTTGACTAAGGGAAGGTTCTGTAACTGGAATAAGAATATAACTTGTCCATATAAGACCATTTATCAAAGTAAGTCTGATAAAACTATTATGGGCACGTCGTATGTTCTTAATATTTTGAGGCGGGTTTTCTAAAAATTTTCGATAACGATAATAAGTAAAAGCTTGAAAACTAAGGTTACACGATAACCATAAAACAATACCAAAATAATTCATCCAGGTGAGACCAAATATGGCCATAAGAAGCGTTAAACCGACAAGAACAAATATGGTAGATCGATAATTTCTGGCAAAGGCAGACAGGATTTCACAGTCAAAAGCCTTTGAGAGACCGCTTTCAGAAGTCAGCTTTTCTCTTGTAGAGCGTACTGTGGCAATAACATTAGCATGGCGCTGGCTTTTTTGCGTATTATATTTGCGTCGTTCTTTACCGTCCCACAAATTTTTTCTTGTAACTTGGGATTCGTTCATAGTTTATGACCTGATGCACAAGGCGTGCTTTTTTGAATTTTCTCATATTTATAATGTGCAAGACTTAAAATAGGGCTGAAAAATATGGTAAATAAATAGTAAAGGAATTTTTGGTTTTGGATGAATTATCAAAGCTTGAAAACGAGATTGTTGCATGTCGTTTTTGTTATGAAAACCCTTATAAAACACCACTACCTCATGAACCGCGACCAGTGACTTGCCTTTCATCAAAGGCAAAATTATGTATAGCCGGTCAAGCACCTGGCACCCGCGTGCATGCTTCGGGTAAACCCTTTACAGATCCATCTGGTGACAGATTGAGGCAATGGATGGGAATAGGAAAAGATATATTTTATGATGCAGATAAATTGGCCATTGTGCCAATGGGATTTTGCTTTCCCGGTTTGGATGAAAAGGGTGGCGATTTACCACCACGCAAAGAATGTAAAGACATCTGGCATGATAGAGTTTTCAAGACTATGCCCCAATTAGAATTGATAATAGCTATTGGGAATTATGCCCATACTTACCATCTTGGTAAAATGCGCTATAAAACCTTAACTGAAACAGTTTTAAACTGGCAACAGATTTGGGAGTTGGAAAAAACTCCAAGTATACTGCCTTTACCCCATCCATCATGGCGCAATACCGGTTGGTTGAAAAAAAATCCATGGTTCGAAAAAGATTTATTACCTGTCTTAAAAAAAGAAGTAGCACGTTTGGTTTTTTAATAAGACTACAGATAAATATTTCAGAGTTAAAAATATTTTTCTCAATTATTGTTTTTTATCTTTTTTTTTAGAAAAAAAGTCTATTGTTAGTAAAAATAGTGTAGGAGATTTTTAAAGTGCTTGATAGATTAGATAAGAAAATATTATCGATTATTCAGATTGATTCAACAGTTTCCGTAGCTGAGATTGGTAAAAGAGTAGGGCTTTCAACCACACCTTGTTGGCGGCGTATTCAGAAAATGGAGGAAGATGGCGTCATTAAGCGTCGTGTCGCTCTCTTAGATCCTGCCGGTGTGAATGCTGCTGTAACAGCTTTTGTCTCCATTACGACGAATGAGCATTCAGATGAATGGTTGAAACGCTTTGCCGAACTTATTCGAGAATTCCCAGAAGTCGTGGAATTTTATCGTATGGCAGGCCAGGTTGATTATCTGTTACGTGTTGTCGTACCAGATATTGCCGCTTACGATGTTTTTTATAAAAAACTGATTGAAAAAATTAAAATATCAGATGTTTCAACGACATTCGCCATGGAGCAGATTAAATTTACAACAGAACTGCCATTAGACTATATTCCACTTTCAAAAACGGAAAAACCTATTGAGGATTGAAAAACTGTTTAATCCTATGACTTATCAGCCTTACTCTCTTAATTAATCCTTTAACAAGGTAATCAGGCTTGATGTATCATATCGATTGCCGCCACGTTTTTGGATTTGACTATAAAACTGATCAACAAGCGCCGTAACAGGTAAATGGGAGCCGTTTGATTTGGCTTCCTCAAGGCAAATGCTCAAATCTTTTCTCATCCAATCCACAGCAAAACCAAAATCAAAGTCGTCTTTTGCCATTGTCTTGTGACGATTTTCCATTTGCCAGGAGCCAGCTGCCCCTTTTGAAATGACATCAAAGACGGCATCTGTATCCAAATTGGCGTTTTGTGCAAAGGCCATGCCTTCTGAGAGGGCTTGAACAAGTCCTGCAATACAAATTTGATTCACCATTTTTGTTAATTGGCCAGAGCCAGCGCCTCCCATTAAGCGTGAGGCTCGTGCATAATGCATAATAATGGGTTCTGCTTTTTTATAAACAGCACTGTTACCACCGCACATAACAGTTAAAACGCCATTTTCTGCACCAGCTTGCCCACCTGAAACAGGGGCATCAATGAAACCAACATCAATTTTTTCACAAGTAAAAAAAAGGTCACGTGCAACATTAGCAGAAGCCGTTGTATTATCAATTAGTACCGCCCCTTTCTCAAGGCTTTGAAAACAGCCTTCTTCACCTGTTGTTACAGAAACTAAATCATCATCATTCCCAACACAGGTAAACACAAAATCAGCCCCCTTTGCTGCAGCTTTGGGGGTTAATGCGGATGTGCCGCCATATTCTGCTACCCACTTTTCGGCTTTAGAAGCAGTACGATTATAAACGGTAACATCATGAGTACCTTTTGTTGCAATATGACCTGCCATAGGATACCCCATAACGCCAAGTCCGATAAATGCTATTTTTGCCATTTCCTCACCCTTAACTTTTACAGTGAAATTTATATAATCTGTATCATTTTTATAAAATGCCAAATTGACTAAAAGGAATGAATGCTACGCTTTCGCCTTTGTCAACTTTTGTTATTTCTTCTGGTATTTCGATCAAACCATCTGCCTCCCTAAGAGAAGAGATAAGACCGGAACCGTCTCTTGCAAATTTGTCGATCAAAAGCGTGCCGTTATCATCTTTTAAAATACCACGCAAAAACTCACGTCGATCTGATTTTTTTTTCTTAATTTCAAAAGCTGCTGGAAGCGGATAAGCGATAGGCAATTTCCATTCTGCGCCTGATAAGGCTAAAATAATTTGCCGGGCATAAAGTAAAAAGCAAATACAGGCAGCCACAGGGTTGCCGGGTAAGCCAATAAAGCTGGTTTTTTGAATATGACCAAAAGTCATGGGACGCCCTGGTTTTATGGCCAATTGCCAAAGGTGCCTTTTGCCAATTTTATCTAAAATTTTTAAAACGTAATCTTCTTCACCACGGCTGGCGCCGCCTGTTGTCAAAATAACATTATGAGACTGGCATAAAGCCTTTATCTTTTTCTCAATTACGGTTTCATTATCGGGCAATATGCCAATATTGGTTATTAAGACGGGTAGAGGGGCAAGAAGAGCCTCTAATAAAGGGCCATTCGAATTATAAACCTGCCCTTTTTCCAGCGGGATGCCAGGCATAACAAGTTCGTCACCTGTAGAAAGAATGCAAACACGAATTCTTTTGAAAACATGAACTTTATGCATACCAAGGGAGGCAAGGGCTGCAATATCTGGTGCGCTAATTTTATGACCCTTTTGATAAAGGCATGTGCCTCTTGTCACATCTTCACCCTGCTTGCGGCAATTGGCTCCTTTTTTCAAACCATGTGGAATAATCACGAAGGGCAGTCCATCCTGTTCATGTGTTTCGCAATCTTCCTGCATGGCAATGCTATCAGCGCCTTGTGGCATAATGGCGCCGGTAAAAATGCGCGCAGCACTTTTGGCTTTAAGTGTTTCTGGGGAAAGGTTGCCAGCGGCAATACGCGCTGTAATGGGAAAAAAGCCACCTGTTTCATCATAATCATCATGGCAAAAGGCATATCCGTCAACGGCTGAATTATCGGATGAAGGGACATCACGAGGAGCCAAAATATCTTCTGTTAAAATGCGCTGAAAAGCTTCTTTCAAGGTAACTTCTTCTATTTGATCAAGGGGCTTTATTTGTTCTTTCAAAATGGCAAGCGCTTCATGATGTTTTAGTCTGTTCTTATCGTGCAAAAAACAATCATTAAGATGATCTTGTGTCATAATTTTCATCACCTCGTTTTTGATATATTGCGTAAGCCTTTTAAAATGAGTATCATTTTAAAAGAAAAGCTGAGCGTAAAAAAAGCTATAGCTAAAATTCATTATCATTTTATATGCCCTTAGCTATAGGTAAGCCCATTGTTTGCAAGATAAAATCTGTTATAGCATCGGCATTATTCAAGTCGAAATTTGGCAAATCTGTTTGTAAATCAAAGTCAGACGCGATGGCAATAATGGAAGGGTCGTCTTTTGCTAGTTCTTGTTTCGAGCGGCCTTGCAAACGGCGACATTCAATTTTTTTATGACCTTCTTGTTTGTATCCTTCAATTATAACCAAATCGACAGGCTGCATTTGAGATAAAATATCTTTGAGCTTGGGTTCCTCTTCTCCCCTTAATTCATGAACAATGGCAAAACGTGTTTTGGAACTAACAGCCACCTGGCTTGCTCCGCTTTCGCGGTGGCGGTAACTGTCACGTCCTTGATGGTCCATATCAAAGCTTTCATGGGCATGTTTGATCGTAGAAATTTTAAAACCACGTTTTGTCATTGCCTCAACAAGTTTACAGACAAGTGTGGTTTTACCGGAATTTTTCCAACCAGTAATGCCAAAAACGCGCTGTTCATTCATAATAAAATTCCCATAGCAAGCTTTTCTGCTTTTTGCAGATCTTGCGGTGTATTGATGTTAAAAAAAGGATCCTCTAAATCATTGCCATTGTAATCAAAATTAGCTATTTTCCAATTATGGCGCTCAACCCACAAGAGAACTTTTCTGTTTTCTTCATTTTGTAACCAATCCTTTAAATCCTCACAGAGTGAGACAGGCCATAAGCCGAAGGTGGGGTGTTTTCTGGTATTTGAAGACGCTAAGACAATTGTTTGGGAATTTTTTGCTTTTTCTATAAGCCTGCTTTTAAGATCGAGAGGAAAAAAGGGCGTGTCGGAAGCGACTGTGATAATGAAGTCTGGCTTTTCAGGCATTGTTTGGGCATATTGCAATCCTGTTAAAATACCGGCAAGGGGACCGGCAAAACCCGAAAGACTGTCAGGGATAATAGGCAAACCAAAAGCGGCAAATCTGTTAGGGTCGCCATTCGCATTTATAATAACATCATCAACTTGCTTTTGTAATCGTTGAAGAGCATAGGCCATAACAGGTTTACCTGCCAAGGGAAGAAGCCCCTTATCACCACCGCCCATGCGCCTTGAAAGCCCGCCAGCCAATAAAACACCCAAAGGACTCATGATGTTATTTCCTGTTTCTGGATGCTTTGCGTTGATGTTTTGCATCCTCTTCAAAATCATTGTCATCGGAATCAAAAACAATGCGATCATACCCGCTTAAGGCAATAAAACGCTGTCCTCTCGCGCGGCCAATTAAGGTTAAGCCGGCCTGCTTTGCAAGTTCAACCCCCCAAGCTGTAAAACCAGACCGTGATACGAGAATGGGAATACCCATTTTGACGGTCTTGATAACCATTTCTGAAGTTAGACGGCCGGTAGTATAGAAAATTTTCGATTTTTGATCGACATTATTTTGATACATATAACCTGCAATTTTATCAACGGCATTATGTCGGCCAACGTCTTCCATATAAACGAGAGGGCGATTTTCTTCACACAGCACGCAGCCATGAATGGCGCCTGCACTCAAATAAAGAGAAGGAACATTATTTATTTTTTTTCCAAGCTCTTTGAGCCAGCTTGTCTTGATTTTTGCTGTATCTTCAAAGGAAAAGTGATCGAGACTATCTATTAAATCGCCAAAAGTTGTACCTTGCGCGCAGCCTGATGTACGAATTTTCTTTTTCATTTTATCTTCATAATTCGTTTGCTGTTTGGTCCTTACGACAACGACATTGATATCATCATCATAGTCGATGCTTGTTATTTCATCATCATCATGAAGCATATTTTGATTAAGAAGAAAGCCAATGGCAAGTAGATCGGGAAAATCCCCGATGGTCATCATGGTAACGACTTCCTGGCTGTTAAGGTAGAGCGTTAGCGCTTTTTCAGTAACAACATTGGTCGTAATAACATTGCCTTCATGGTCAATGCCTTCCACTGAAGCGGAAAGATTTTCGTTATTTGGATCTGGTTTAATAATCAATTCTCGCATAGCGCAGAATTAATCACGCTTTATGCGCTCATGCAATGAGGAGAACTTTTAAATAGGCTTTGTTTTTTGGTAATTTTATCCTATTAGTCAAAATATACAATTTTAGATTTTATTTAAGTGTATCTGCAATGCCGAAGTTATTTTGTGTTCTTGATAGTATGGTGTCTGTAAAATTTCTGAAGCTTGTCATTGTGATGATTTTCATCTCAACATCATATGTAGGCGCAACGACATCACCAGAAGGAGCGCTAAAAGGAAAGGTGCCTTGCGGGCATTATGGTATTTATTATAAAAGCTTTTTAAAAACAGGCTCTTGTTACAAAATAGAAAATACCAGAATAGCTGGGTTTGTATTGAACGATCCTGATAATGAGCAAGAATTTGAGAGGGGCTTTGAATTAAATGCCCTTATGAGATATGATTTTAAAGTTCTTAAAGAGACAGAAATTGGTACTTTAAGCGCCTTCATTCGTATCCAGGCAAATTATGACCCTGGCATGAATGATGATTTGGTTTTCGGCTTTAGAGGGAATGATTTTGCTGTTGGCCTTGATTCGTTTGAAATAAGTCTGCACCGTGAAAAACATAGCCTTCATATCGGAAAGCTGGAAAATGCGGGCAGTCACTTTATAAGTGATGGCTATACAAACAAAGGGGCAGAAAGCCTTAATGCCAGAAGCGGTCTTGGCATTGCCTATCAACAAAAAATTGAGGAAGTCGATTTCAGGTTGTCACTTAGCGATCCAAGACAGACAACAGATGCAGAACCAATAGGCCCGAATTTTGGAATAGGCGTAAAAAGAGATTTTGGAAGTTTTGAAGCAGGTATTGGTTATTCGCTGATTAATATCGATGATTTCATCACGATAGCCCCTCTGGACTTTTCAGTTAGAAGAGGGGCGCCCTTGTTAAGGCGGCAAGAAGCGCTTTATGGTTATGCCTTTGGAGCTGACGTCAAATATAAAAAGAAACGATGGCAGAGTTATGTGGGCGCGACCTACGTTAAAAGGGCGGCAAATGACGCCATATTTGCCTTTTCAGATGGGTTTGATGCCTTATCGCTATTTGCAGGTTTGCAGCTGAAATTTAATTACCTCGTAACTTTGAATGCAGATTTTTCTTATATTTCGGCTCTTAATCCAGGTTTGCGCCATCTAAATGGCATTGATGCAGCCACGAATTTGGTATGGATGCCGATTGAAAATTGGTCAGTTCTGGCTGAACTTGGTTTTAATAATGTCGATAGTTTTGGCGCTGGAAATGGTTTTTTCTTTAAAAATCAAATAGAAGGGAATTTTGATTTTCTTATACAAGTTAAAAGAGAATTCTAAGAATTCGTGAAATTAAGGGTAAAAGTTTTAAGAATGTTGCACAGTCATGCTCTCTTAGGTAACAATTCCTTATATTAAGTATTTGCGAAATAAAATTTATTATCATTTGCAAAAAAACATGTGAGGCTAATATGACACTTAATCGTTTTTTCTCTCTTGCATTTGCAGGTTGCTTAATTGTTGGCGCCTTAACGTTCTTTGCAGTGAATGAAAAAGCAGATTTTATAG
>CALHLB010000132.1 GCA_938034375.1 uncultured Alphaproteobacteria bacterium
TGGGAAATACGGCTCAATCAAGGACAATTGGCGATCAGACAACCAGAACAAATCAGACATAAAAAAACTCCTTCGTTTGAAACCTTGAAGCTGATTTGCAATGAAAATTAAAGAGAAAAATTAATAGGTCCTGAGCCTAAAGTAATGAGTTTGAAATAAACCATATTCCTGCACCATTTTGGCATGTCAATAATGAGACAATTGCCAGTTTTTTTGATTCTATAGCCAAACCACTTCAAAAGGATTAAGCTATATTTGCGAAAAAGGCCGTTTAAAGAAGGTTTTTATATTTTTTGTACCTTTATTATTCTTTCGCTTTGTTATGAATCTTATCAAGTTTGTTGGGAGCGCCAGCATCGTTGGAATAAGGAACAATGTTAGTAACGTAGAAAAGGCAAGGCCTGCGATAATTGCCGTTGAGAGTTGCACCCACCAAATTGCGGTAATACCGCCGATAGAGATAACCTGCTCAAAAAAGTTGAGGTTTATCTGTGTTGCCATGGGGATAAGACCGGCAATTGTTGTAATGGTTGTCAAAAGAATGGGGCGAAGACGTTGGGCTGATGTTTTAACAATTGCATCTTGCAAATCAACGCCATCTTTCCGCATTCTATTATAAGTATCAAGCAGCACAATGGCGTTATTTACAACAATTCCAGCTAGCGCAATAATACCTGTTCCTGTCATGATAATTGAAAATTTTTGTCCTGTTATCATCATGCCGATAAGGGCGCCAAAGACAGCAAGAATTACAGTCGATAATGTGAGAACGGTTTGATAAAAGTTATTATATTGTGTTAGCAGAATAATGAACATTAAGAATAAAGAGCCAAGCATAGCCCTCATAAGAAATTCTCCAGATTCCTTTTGCTCTTCATCAGCCCCGCGAAAGCGGAAATAGACATCTTCATCCCAATTCTCGGATTTGATCCAGTCATCAATAATTTTTACTATATCATCGGGAACCATGGCACGCCCTTCAAATTGAGCGTCTTTTACAAGATTTGCTTTGATATCCATGGCATAAAGGCCATCACGGCGGGTTATGGAAGACACTTTGGGTTTTGCTTCACGTTTTATGAAATTGGCAAGAGGGACTAAACCGCTTTCAGTGCGAAGGCGCAGTTGATCGAGTTGGGAAAGAGTTCTCTGTTCTTCTGGCAGACGCACACGAATATCAATCTCATCATCGCTATCATCTGGTCTATAGGTGCCAATTAGAACGCCATTGGAAACAAGCTGGACCATTGTGCCAATAGCTGCAATTGATGCATTGTGGCGGGCTGCCTGTTCACGATCAATTGTCATCTCCCAAGTAGCTCCAGGTAGGGGGCGACCATCTTCACGGTCTTGAAGCTCATTACGACTTTCAAAATAACCCCTAAGTTTACTTACAGATTCTACCATTTTATTGTAATTGGTTGATTTAACTTCAAGTCGAATATCTTTACCTGTTGGTGGGCCACCCTGAATTTTTTTTGGTTCAACGCGGATGCCTGCCAGACGGGCTGTTCTTTCGCGGATTTGTTGTTCGATTAATGACCAAGAAGGACGAATTTTATAATCTTCCAGCTCTAGCGAAATCTCTCCAATGGCATCATTGGGTTTATCTTGCACCTCTCCAACACCATTGCCGATATTGGTCGATCCTGTGGGTGATTTTGCTGTTGTGACGGTGCTTCTTATACCTGGTATATTAAGCAGAATTTGTTCAACTTCACCAACAATATCGCTTGCCTCTTGCATTGATATGTTGCCACGAGCGGAAACAAATACAATTGTATTGTCTGGTTCTTCATCAACAAAAAATTCAACACCTTTAAAGAAATTGCCAAGCGCGATAAAAGTACCGACACACAAGAAAATGGTCAGAGCCAAAACAATAAAGTTGCCCCATAATTTATTGGCTAGAATATTAATCAAGCGCGCATAAACACCGGTAAAACCACTTAGTTTTTCAAGATTGAGCTTACTTGTACCAGCAAGAAGCATGGCATTTTCATCTACTTTTTGTTGTGAGGAAAAGCGCCCATCTAAAAAACGGAAAAATAGAAAGAAGGGAATAAGGAATAAAATTCCAAGCAGTATGGCCAGTAAGGTGTTTTGGCTGATCAAAAAGACAATGAGACCAAGTGCTAGGGAGAAAGCTCCTGTATTAACGAGGTTTGCGTGTTGTCCAGCAAAGGCAAAAATTTGTCCTAGAATAGCTCCTGATGCAGGAAGAAATATCATCGCGGTTAACAAAGAAGCGGACAGAACGATAATGACCATGATTGGCAAGTAACTCATGAATTCACCTGGAACACCTGGCCATAATAGGAGGGGTAAAAAGGCTGCCAATGTTGTTGCCGTTGAGGAAACAATTGGCCAAAACATTAATTTTGCAGCGCGAATATAAGCTTCATTATGGCTCATTCCTTCCGCCATTTTTCGTTCTGCATATTCTGTCATAACAATTGCACCATCGACCAAAAGGCCAACGGTTAATACAAGGCCAAACATAACCATTATATTAACTGTATATCCGATAATATTTAAGATGAGAAAGCCAACAAGAAATGAAAGTGGAATGGAAAAACCAACCAAAAGTGAAGATTTGATGCCAAGAGTTGCAACAACAACAATCATAACAAGCAAAATAGCTGTGATGATGGAGGTTTCTAGAGAGCCTAAAACCTCATAAATAAAGCCAGATTGGTCAAGAACGTAGTCTATCTCAATAGCGTTGGGCCAGTTTTTAGTGAAGTTTTTAACGGCTTCACGTACTCGTTGGTTATTTTCAATAATATTTTCGCCAATGCGTTTGACAACAGAAATTGCAATTGCAGGCTTTCCATTAACACGTGTAACAGAGCTTGGGTCCTTGAATGTGCGGCGCAAATCAGCAACATCACCCAGCGTGATTACAGCCTCGCCATTCTGTTTAACTGGAATGTTGAAAACATTTTCAACGTCTTCAACAAGACCCGGCACCTTTAGGGCAAAGCGTCCACCATTTTTATCAATAAATCCACCTTCAATCAAACGGTTGTTCAAGGTTACGGCATTTATCAGTTCTGACTGATTGATATTATAGGATTCGAGTTTTTCAAGATCGATAATTACTTCCAAAAGTTCTTCACGGTTACCTGAAAGATTAGCCTCTCGTACAGAAGAAATGGCTTCAATTTCATCTTGCAGGCGCTTTGCCAATCCATGAAGGGTTCGTTCTGGCACATTGCCTGAGAGTGTTACGAAAATAGTTGGTTGAAGCGAAAAATTGGTTTCCTGAATGATTGCCTCATCCGCATTATCTGGAAAATCGGCTTGCGCTTGATCGACTTTATCTCGAATATCGGCAAGAGCTTTATCCTTATCGAAATCAATATTGAATTCTAATGTAATAAAAGCAGCGCCTTCGGATGCTATGGCCACTATCTCTTTTAGGCCATCAAGGCCGCGCAGCTTTGTTTCCATCGGGCGAACGAGTAGCCGTTCAGCATCTTGTGGCGAAATTCCCTGTTGGGTTACGGTGATTACAAAAACAGGTACATCAATATCTGGGTTTGCTTCTTTAGGAATAGATAAATAAGTGCTTACCCCCGCTAATAACATGACTAACATTACTGTTATAATGGTTTTGGGTCTATGCAAGATTGCTTCAAGGGCATTTATCATTGGGTCACCTTTTTATTTACAAAAGAAGGCGTGACTTTTTGCCCATCAATAACATAATCCTGTCCACGAGTTATGATATTTAACTTTTCCGGCAAGCCTGCAACATAAACGCCATTATCGCGGTCATCCAGAATTTTAACGGGCTGGAAACGCACTTGATCTTTATCATCAACAATGCGTATGCCGATTTTCCCGGCATCATTTAAAACAATGGAGGATGCTTGAAGAAGATGGGCTTTTCCTGATGGTAAATTTACATTGGCCTTTGTAGTAATACCGTTTTTAATATCTCCATTTTTATTTGGCAGGTCAATTTCAACACGGAATGTCCGTGTTTCCTGATCTGAGCTAGGAGCAATATAAGAAATTTTACCATTTACCGATTTATCCGTTACGATTTTTATTAAAACAGGGTCATTGAGCGAAAGGCGATTGATGAAGCGTTCAGAAACCTGGGCAATCATTGTCATTGATTGTAGATTCATAACATTGGCGCAAGTATCGCCAATTTGTAACATGTCACCAACCTTGGCAAATGGATCTTGTACGATACCAGAAATGGGGGCTTTAATCTGCGTGCGCTGCAACTCAATTTCAGCTGATTTGAGAGCTGCGGTGGCTGCTTCAAGTGTTGCCTTATTTTCGTTAATCCTTGCCTTGGTAGCAAATCCTCCTTTGACCAGTTCACTTGCTGATTCAAAGTCTATTTTTGCTTTTTTTAGCTCGGCTTGCGCCTGTTCAACCCTTGCTAATCTATCTCCCACATTAAGGGAGCATATAAGATCACCTTGTTTGACATAGGATCCTTTTTTTACATGGCGCTTATTGAGCATACCTGTTGTTTCCGATCTTACAGAAATATTTTGGTTTGCATGTGTTGAGCCACGTATTTCAATTTTTTCGACATAGTCCAGTGCTTGTGACGAGGTTACTTGAACTTGAAATAAATCTTTTTTTTGCTGTTCAAGTTTTTGCCTAATGGTTGGTGGTTTGGCTCCCGCATTACCACCTTGAATAATGTCACCATAATAAAACCAGCCAGCAATAGCTGCACTAATGCCAATAGCAATAAGATAGGGGGTTTTAACAGCCATAACATATTATCTGCCAATAGGAGAAACTATTGTGCAGCCTCACTTTTGTCATTAATTGAAATCGGTTCTTTGCTTCCTGCCAGATTTTCTAGTTTTTTACGGTTGTCAGACAGGAAATCGAGAGAGTTTTTCATACAATCCATACCATATTGAGCGGCCCATTTAATGCCTTCCGGGCTGTTTTCGTGGTTCGCAAAGCTTTTTAAAAGATCAATTTCAGCCAAAAGATGGCCAATGCGCGTTTCTATAGCTCGATTAACGATATCGAGGGGAAGAAATTCAACACACATGGCTATCATTAAGAATTCTGAGCGAAAAATATCTTTTGCAGGGGGAGCATTTAAACTTTCGAGGAAATTTTTTCTACCATTATTTGTTATGGAATAAATTTTTCTGCTCGGTTTTCCGCTCGTCTTTTCTTCACGACAGGTTACCAGTTCTTCGGCCTCAAGCTTGTTAAGGGCAGGATAAATTGAGCCATAGCTGGCATCAACAAAATGACTGTACTTGCCTTCAGTCGACATTTTTCTAATTTCATAGCCTGTGGCTTCTTCAAAATACAAAATGGCAAGACAAAGCGTTTTGACATTCATGAAATGAGGTCCTCTTAAAGAAAATACACCTCAAGCATATGATTGCTCGATATATACCAGGTATCTATATATCAATTCGATATATATCAAGTATAAATGTTAAAAATTTTTTAGGGTTGAGTTGAAGGAGTGATGACACCTTATCCGCCAGTCATGCTCATATGTCGTCCAATGGATGGTTTTTTTTGTTTTCTGTCAATGATAAAATCGTGGCCTTTTGGTTTAAGGGCTATGGCTTCATCAATCGCTTTGTAAAGAAGACCACTTTCTTGGGATTGCCGCATGGGAGCGCGCAAATCTGCGGCGTCTTCTTGGCCCAAACACATATAAAGTGTGCCTGTACAGGTAACACGCACGCGATTACAACTTTCACAGAAATTATGTGTCATGGGTGTGATAAAGCCCAGACGTCCACCCGTTTCAATAACATCAACATATCGTGCAGGCCCTCCTGTTTTATAAGGAATTTCGTTGAGGGTATATCTTTCAGACAGGCTTTCTCGTACTTTACTTAGTGGAAGGTATTGATCTGTTCTGTCTTCATCAATTTCGCCCAATGGCATGGTTTCAATTAAGGTTAGGTCATGTCCTTCCCCGTGGCACCATTCCAGCATATTGGTAATCTCATTCTTATTATCTGATTTAAGGGCTACCATATTAATTTTAACTGCAATGCCAGCCTTTTGTGCCGCTTTTATGCCAGCTAGAACCTGCCTAAGGTCACCGCGACGGGTAATTTTTCTGAATTTCTCTTCATCGAGTGTATCTAGGGACACATTGACGCGTCTAATACCAAGATCTGCCATTCCATCTGCATATCTTGTCAGTTGTGAGCCGTTGGTCGTTAGAGTGAGCTCTTCAAGATCATTCGTTTCAAGATGCCGCGAGAGGGATTTGATAAGCAACATAATATCTTTGCGTACCAGAGGTTCGCCGCCCGTCAATCTGAGTTTTTTTACGCCCTTATCAATGAAGGCAGTGCAAAGCCTGTCCAGTTCCTCCAAAGACAATATGTCTTTTTTGGGCAAGAATGTCATATCTTCAGCCATGCAATATGTGCATCTAAAATCGCATCGGTCTGTAACGGATATGCGTAAATAGGTTATAGGTCTTTGATAGGGATCAATGAGTGCTGGAGTGTCTTTATTTGTTGAGTGCAAATCAAGAACGTTTAAATCGAGCGGTTTAGGCTTTTTTCCTATGAAAATAGGACGTTTATTTGTTGATATAATCGTTGCCAAATCTCAAAACCTCATAGATTAGGGGCTATTCCACGCTTCTTTCATATAACTATTAAATGATGTTTTTACAAAAAAACAGGTGGATTGATAGGGTGCAAAATATTTTAAATAAAGAAAATTTCAATTCCACTCTTGCACTTCACAATAGTTTGACGTACCAAACCTTCCTACCTAAGATGGCCTCATGGCGGAGTGGTGACGCAGCGGATTGCAAATCCGTGTACCCCGGTTCGATTCCGGGTGAGGCCTCCATATTTGTTGACGAATTTTTCACTTGCGCCAAGTTTGAGTTTACTCGTTGAAAAGAATAGTTTATGACCACCTGCAAATGCCAATGATTGGATCAAGGATTGCGGATATGGATGATTTTGTCAAAGCGCGTGGTCAAATGGTAGATTGTCAGTTGAGACCAAATGATATTACGGATCATGATTTGCTGGCCGCTTTTTTGTCTGTCCCAAGGGAAATGTTTGTTCCTAAAAAAATGCAAGCAATAGCTTATTCTGATAGTGATATTTTGCTTGAAGAAGGTGAAACTGCCTTCCAAAACCGTTATTTAATGCAGGTGACGCCTTTTGCAAAAATGATACAGGCGGCAGATATTAGAAAAAATCATGTTGTTTTATGTGTTGGATGTAACACTGGTTATGGCGCTGCAATCCTTGCAATGCTTTCCAATTCTGTTGTGGCCCTTGATGAGAATGCAGATTTTATTGAACATGCAGGGGGCATGACCAGTAATATCGGGATTGATAATCTGGCCTTTGTTCAAGGTAAATTGAATGAAGGGTTAAGGTCTGAGGCTCCTTATGATGTCATTATTCTTGAAGGTGCTGTTGAGGTTATTCCTAATAATTTGTTAAACCAATTAAAAGTCAGTGGCAGACTTGTTTGTGTTTTTGGACACGGTCTTTCAGCTAAAATCAGGGTTTACACCAAAACAGAGACAGGCTTTCCATTTTTGGATGTTGCGAATGCTGCCGTTCCAATTCTTCCAGGTTTTGAACTTGAGAGAGGGTTCGAGTTTTCTTGATTTTTTATTCAAGAAAAATTAACCATAGCTCTTTACAAATAGAATTGAAAATAAGTGGCTTTTTGTTGTCTTACCTTTCTAGTTTCTTGCTTTAAGCATTAAAGGTAAGTTTTGTTTTTTGTATTGAAAGATTGTTGTGAGAGTTGGTTTGAAACAGATGCGACATTTAGCGATGACAGGGTCATTAACTGCTATTTCATTGATGGTATTTCATTTAACTCCGTCTTTTTCTGATAATTTGCACCAAGCATTAAAGGCAACATATTCCAATAATCCGACATTAAATGCTGCGCGTGCAGCTCAACGTGCGCAAAATGAGGCTGTACCGCAGGCGCTTGCTGGTAGGAGGCCAACAGTTAATGCCACGACTTCTATTGGTTTACAAGGACAGCGCTCCTTTCAATCAGGTGGCTTTGGTTCAGGTAGTTTTAGTGATGATTTTCGTACTAATTCATCTGGTGTCACTTTAACACAGAACCTTTTTAATGGTTTTCAGACAAAAAATAACGTTAGATCTGCTGAAGCGAGTGTTCAAGCTGGGTTTGCCAATTTGCAGAACATTGAACAGACCGTTCTACAACAGGCGGTGACAGCTTATTCCGATGTTTTGCGTGATCGTCAAATAATGATTTTACAACAACGCAATACTGCTTTTTCTCGCGAGCAATTGCGCGCTGCACAAGCACAGGCAGATGTTGGAGAGGGAACAAGAACAGATGTTGCGCTGGCACGCGCAAATCTTGCTGATTCGCTTTCTGCTTTAGCTGCTGCAAAATCTGCTTTGCGGGCAAGTGAGGCAACCTATGAACAGGTCGTTGGTATCACGCCTGGCAAGCTTTCCGCACCAAGTGATACATCGCGCCACTTACCTTCCTCTCTTCAAGATGCTCTTTTTCGGGCTGGCAAGCAGAATCCTTTAATTAAGGCGGCTCAATATAATGTTGAAGCGGGGGAGTTTAATGTTAAAGTTTCGCAAGGAACACTTTTACCAAGTGTTACATTAAATGGAAACTATCAGCGCTCGGTTCAAGCTGGGACACTGGATAGCAATTCTGATACCGGTTCTGTAACGGCTAATGTCACTATTCCAATCTACCAAGGCGGCGCTCGTTTTTCTTCTATTCGTCAAGCAAAGGAAACAGTTAGCCAGCTTCGTATTCAGGTTGATGAGGCAAGAAGGCAAGTTGATCAGTCTGTTCGTGCTTCATGGTCCTCTCTTGAGGCGGCTCGTTCACAAACGAGATCAGCCAGAACAAATGTGCAGGCCTCTAAAATTGCGCTAAATGGCTTGGTTGAAGAGCGCAAAGTTGGTGAGGCAACGACTCTGGATGTTTTAAATGCACAATCTAACTTGATTAATGCACAAGTTGCTTTTGAAAATGCAAGACGAGATAGCATTGTTGCATCTTATGCCGTTTTATCTTCTATTGGTGAATTGACCGGCAGTAAATTGGATGTCGCAAAGAATGCTAATATTATACCGACTGAAGTTCATTATAAAAAAGTACGAGATAAATGGTTTGGCTTGAGAACCATTTCTGGTGACTAAAGCGCTTTTTTAGCTTGTTTTCTGTTATTTTATGCATTTATCTGCGGATAAAACGTATGATAGCTTGCTCTCATTCCTCCAAAAAGGCAATTACGATACACTGTGTGAGTACGAATCACCCGTTAGTATTGGTTGATCGAAGTGGTGGAGAACGAAATGGCTTCTGCAAAAGCGGCACAAGAGCCTTCAATGGAGGAAATACTAGCCTCTATCAGACAAATTATCGCTGATGAGGATGCGCCCAAGTCTGAATCTGAAGAGGGTAATGATCAGGCTGCAATAGATGATGCCTTTGATTCTGTCGATACAAATAATGAGGGCGAGGAAATGTCCACGGATGATGTGGATGCTTTATTTGATGCACCACAGGCTGATGTCGGGGAAGAAATGTCTACCGATGATGTGGACGCCTTATTTGATGAGCCAGCTGGCGGTGGTGCTGGTGAAGAAATGTCTACTGATGATGTGGATGCCTTGTTTGATGAACCAGCCAGCAATGCAGGTGAGGAAATGTCTACCGATGATGTGGATGCCTTGTTTGATGAACCCGCATCAAGTGATGAAGATGATGACGAAGATGTTCTTGCGCTTACAGAAGATCAAGCTGTTGAAGATGATATTTCCTTTGATGCCATCGAGGAAGAGCCAGCTTTTGAAGAAGTTTCCAACGAGGCAGAGACTTTTTCCGAACCTAAACCGGTTATGGCAGCACCTTCACCAGTGGCTACAGCGTCAAAACCTAATAATTCTTCTGTCGCAGAAGAACCTATTGCCTCTGATACTACTGTTAATTCTGTTAAGGCATCCTTTGGAGCCTTGAATTCAGCCATGACCATGACATCAACTAACACACTTGAAGATGTTGTAAAAACTATGATGCGGCCTATGCTTCAACAATGGATGGATGATAATTTACCTGAAATGGTGGAGCGTATGGTGCAAGCTGAAATTGAACGGATGAGAAATCAATAATCTTTACATAAAACTTATCTGTCTGGTGGTTGACAGACATAATAGCTAGCTTATTACACATTTCCAATTACTAAATTGGGATATGACATGCTGGACAAGACTTATAACGCTTTAAGCGTTGAACCACGTATTTATAAAAATTGGGAAAACGCTGGTGCTTTTAAAGCTGGTGTTAAGGCTAAAGAGGGAGCAGATCCTTATTGTATCGTTATTCCTCCACCTAATGTAACCGGCTCCCTTCATATGGGGCATGCCCTTAATAACACATTGCAGGACCTTCTTGTTCGTTTTGAACGAATGCGGGGTAGGGATGTGTTATGGCAAGCAGGTACAGACCATGCCGGTATTGCCACCCAAATGGTTGTTGAACGTCAATTAGCTGCCAACAAAGAACCCTCACGGCGTGATTTGGGGCGCGATAAATTTTTAGAACGTGTTTGGCAATGGAAAGAAGAATCTGGCGGCACGATTATTAACCAGCTAAAGCGCCTTGGTGCCTCATGTGACTGGTCACGTGAACGTTTTACCATGGATGAAGGGCTTTCAAAGGCTGTTTTAGAGGTTTTTGTCACGCTTTATAAAGAAGGTCTGATTTACAGGGGAAAACGCCTTGTTAACTGGGATCCGAAATTTGAAACAGCAATTTCTGACCTTGAAGTGGATAATATCGAGGTGGATGGCCATATGTGGCATTTCAAATATCCCCTCGTTGGTGGTGAAACTTATACTTACATTGAAAAAGATGAAGAGGGGAATATTACGCTGCAAGAAGAGCGTGATTATATCTCCATTGCCACAACCCGCCCTGAAACCATGTTGGGGGATGGCGCGGTAGCGGTTCACCCATCAGATGAACGTTATGCGTCAATTGTGGGCAAATTCTGTGAAATTCCTGTTGGGCCAAAAGAGCAACGCCGTCAAATCCCAATTATCACCGATGAATATCCAGATCCTGATTTTGGTTCTGGTGCGGTTAAAATTACAGGCGCCCATGATTTTAACGACTATCAGGTTGCTAAACGTAACAATATTCCGCTTTTCCGATTAATGGATGAGCAGGCCGCCATGCGGGCAGATGGGGATGTTTATAAAACACATGCAGGAAAAGCAGAGCAGATTATAAAATCAAGCATTTTACCTGATGAAAAAACAATAGATGCCATAAATCTTGTGCCGGATGAATATCGTGGTCTTGATCGTTATGAGGCCCGTAAAAAGATTATTGCAGAGATTAATGAAGAAGGACTTGCTGTTACGATTAAAGACGATGAGAGGAATGAAGTTCCGTTCGTTGAAAATAAAAAGATCATGCAACCTTTCGGAGACCGTTCAAAAATTGTGATTGAACCCATGTTGACAGATCAGTGGTTTGTAGATGCTAAAGTTCTGGCTGAACCTGCTTTGGCTTCCGTGAAGCAGGGACGCACGAAATTTGTGCCTGAAAACTGGTCAAAAACTTATTATCAATGGCTTGAAAATATTGAACCATGGTGTATTTCACGTCAACTTTGGTGGGGACACCGTATTCCCGCATGGTATGGGCCTGATGGTAAAATCTTTGTCGAAAAGAGCGAAAGTGAAGCACAAAAAGCAGCTGATATGCATTATGGTGAGGGTGTTGATCTAAGTCGCGAAGAAGATGTGTTGGATACCTGGTTTTCTTCTGCTCTATGGCCATTTTCAACGCTTGGTTGGCCTGAAAAAACACCTGAACTTGAAAAATATTATCAAACAGATGTTTTGATAACCGGTTTTGACATTATCTTTTTCTGGGTTGCCCGTATGATGATGATGGGGCTTCATTTTATGGAAGAAGAGCCGTTTCACACCGTTTATATCCACGCTTTGGTGCGTGATGAAAAAGGGGCTAAAATGTCCAAATCCAAGGGTAATGTAATTGACCCATTGGAGTTGATTGAAGAATTTTCTGCAGATAGCTTGCGCTTTACGCTGGCTGCCATGGCTGCACAAGGGCGTGATATCAAACTTTCTAAAGACCGTGTGGCCGGTTATCGCAATTTTACAACCAAGCTTTGGAATGCGGCGCGTTTTGCGGAGATGAACGAATGTGTTCGTCAAGAAGATTTCAAACCAGAAAACGTTCAATTACAGTTTAACCGTTGGGTTGTAACCGAACTTAACAAAACAGTTGCCAATTTGACAAAAGAAATTGAGGCTTACCGCTTTAATGATGCGGCGGCTTCTTGTTATCGTTTTGTTTGGAATACTTTCTGTGATTGGCATTTGGAATTAGCAAAGCCCGTCTTTAATGGCGATGATGAAGTGGCTAAAGCAGAAACGAGAGTAACGACTGCTTATGTTCTTGATCAAATTTTGGTTATTCTACATCCGTTTATGCCATTTATTACAGAAGAACTTTGGAAACGTATCGGAGAAGCTGGCCCGAAGCGGAATGGTTTCTTGATGCATGAAAGCTGGCCTGAAATATCTTTTCAGGATGGACAGGCTGCAGAAGACATTAACTGGTTAATTGATTTGGTGCAGGCAATTCGTTCTGTACGTTCAGAAATGAATGTTCCTGCTTCTGCCAGAACAGATCTTGTTCTTATGAATGCCAGCCCTCTTGATGAGGAGCGTATTGCGCGCCATGCTGCCGCTCTTGTCCGTTTAGCGCGTGTTGATCATACATCAACGGCAATTAATGCGCCTAAAGCATCCGCTCAAATCGTTGTTGGTAATATAACCGCCTGCCTACCTCTTGAAGGGGTGCTTGATTTTGATGCGGAACGTGTGCGTTTGCAAAAACAGGCTGATAAATTAAGCGATGAGATGAACAAGATTGAAAAGAAGCTAAAGAACGAGGGCTTCATCAAAAAAGCGCCTCCTGCTGTTGTAGAAGAACAACGTCAACGTTTGACGGAGTTATTGGGTAAACTGGAAAAAACGAAGCTGGGTCTAGATAGGCTTAATTAAGGTTTTCTGAAACTGAAAACTGCTCGTAATGATGGGAGTTTGTGATGCATTTGCAACACAAACACCACATTGTTATCGAAAAGGCTTTTTTCGCTGGTATGCTGCCTCTATTTCGGCACATTTAAGGCAAATTAACTTTAGGTAAGAATTGAATCGTAATTACGGTTCACGGGAAATGAGATATGGACGCGAAGAGTATCGATAAAACAAAATTGCCAAGTCGACATGTGAGTGTAGGGCCAAACCGCGCACCGCATCGTTCTTATTATTATGCTATGGGCATGACTCAAGATCAGATAAAGCAACCCTTTGTTGGTGTTGCGACTTGTTGGAATGAGGCTGCTCCTTGTAATATTGCCTTGATGCGCCAAGCGCAAGCCGTTAAAAAAGGGGTTGCTGCTGCTCATGGTACCCCGCGTGAATTTACAACTATTACAGTGACCGATGGTATTGCCATGGGGCATGAGGGAATGAAGTCTTCCCTTGTTTCGCGGGATGTGATTACTGATAGTGTTGAACTTACTATGCGCGGCCATTGTTACGATGCTCTTGTGGGACTTGCCGGGTGTGATAAATCATTGCCTGGTATGATGATGGCTATGGTGCGCTTAAATGTTCCTTCTGTTTTTCTTTATGGCGGTTCCATTTTGCCTGGCACTTTTAAAGGCCGCGAGGTAACAGTTCAAGACGTTTTTGAAGCTGTTGGTATGCATTCAGTTGGAAAAATGTCTGATGATGAATTAGAAGAACTGGAACAGGTTGCTTGCCCTTCTGCGGGTGCTTGTGGCGCTCAGTTTACAGCTAATACAATGGCAACCGTGTCTGAAGCAATTGGTCTTGCTCTTCCTTATTCTGCTGGCGCACCAGCGCCTTATGAAATTCGGGATCAGTTCTGCTATGCTGCAGGTGAAAAAGTTATGGACCTTTTGGCTCTTGGTATTCGTCCACGCGATATTGTTACTAAAAAAGCCTTGGAAAATGCGGCGACAGTTGTTGCAGCTTCTGGTGGTTCTACCAATGCAGCGCTGCACCTGCCTGCTATTGCCAATGAAATTGGAATAGATTTTGATATTTTTGATGTCGCTGAGGTCTTTAAGCGCACGCCTTATATTGCTGATTTAAAACCAGGTGGAAAATACGTTGCCAAGGATATGTTTGAGGTTGGGGGTATTCCTTTATTGATGAAGACACTTCTTGATGAAGGTTTTCTTCATGGAGATTGCATTACTGTAACAGGGCGCACGATTGCAGAAAACATGGATCGTGTGAAGTGGAATGATGATCAAGATGTCGTCTATTCTGCGAAAGCGCCTATTACAAAAACTGGTGGCGTTGTCGGCCTTAAGGGCAACCTTGCGCCTGATGGTGCCATTGTAAAAGTTGCCGGCATGAAAAACCTGAAATTTACTGGGCCAGCGCGGTGTTTTGATAATGAAGAAGCCTGTTTTAAAGCTGTTTCAGAGCGCCAATATGAAGAAGGTGAAGTATTGGTTATTCGCTATGAAGGTCCAAAAGGCGGCCCAGGTATGCGTGAAATGCTGGCAACGACAGCGGCTCTTTATGGCCAAGGCATGGGCGATAAGGTTGCGCTTATTACCGATGGGCGTTTTTCAGGTGCAACACGTGGTTTTTGTATTGGTCATGTTGGCCCAGAAGCACAGGTTGGGGGACCAATTGGTCTTTTAAAGGACGGTGACATCATAGAGATTGATGCCGTTGAGGGTATATTGAATGCTCAGCTTTCTGATGACGAATTGGAAACCCGTAAAAAAGACTGGGCTCCGAGGGAGACTGGCTTTGGTTCCGGTGTTCACTGGAAATACGCTCAGACTGTTGGTCCTGCTCGTTATGGGGCTGTTACGCATCCAGGCGCCAAGGGAGAGACAAAAATTTATGCTGATATTTAGGTCGCTCAAAAAATATAGACGGATTCAAACCCTTACTGTTATCAGCTTCATGTTGATAACAGTAAATGGCTTTGCACAATCTGTTGATTTTGAAACACCTGAACCCTTTAAATTTCAAGACTTGGAAAAAAGCCGCAATAAGAATTTGAATTTCCGTTCTGAGTCTAAAATAAATGAAGCTGATGACCCTCTTCAAAAGTTAGAATATGCTGCTGAAGAGGGGAGTGAACTGGCGATATGGAAACTTGGGCGTATTTATTCCGATAAACAACACCAAAAGGTTGATCACTTTAGGGCTTTTAAAATGTTTAGCCGTTTAGCTAAACGCCACACTGAAATTGATCCCTTTTCTCACAAAGCTCCTTTTACCGCCAGTGCGCTTGTTTCATTAGGTGGATATTATCGGCAGGGCATTCCTGAAACGCCAATTGAGCGTAACACAGAACGTGCATGGTCAATGTTTTTAACCGCTGCAACTTATTATGGTGATTCTGCGGCACAATATGCCCTATTTGAAATGTGTGAATCAGAGGATTTTGCTTCCTGTTCAACGCTTCAAGCAACGCGTTGGCTTAAACGATCGGCCATTAATGGGCATGCCAATGCACAAGCTAATTTTGGTATTCGTCAGTTTGAAGGGAATAAAGGCGTACCGCGCAATAAAATTGAAGGCTTAAAGTGGCTTACAATTGCAAGAAAACGCATACATCCAATTCATTATACATGGGTGCAACAGCTGCATGAGCAGGCATTTTCTGTTGCCACACTTGAAGAGCGAGCAGAAGCACAATCTCGTGCAGATGCGTGGATTTCGAATAGTTGTCGTAATCTTTCTAATTGCTGAGACGCTTATATCGCTGCAAAGTTCAATTATTCTAAAGTGGGCTATTAATAATAGCTGAACTGTATAGCCGAGCTCAGCAAAGAATCAGTTTTCTGTGTCATTTCTCGATAACCCTATCTTAGGGTCTCTCAATGCTGAGAGGTTTCTATAATTTGGATGAGGAAAATCGAAATGCGTTTATTTTTTGCTACAATGTTTTTTTGTGTAATATTCATTATATCAGTACCTAAAACGTCATTTAGTGTGCAGTTATTTGATTTATCCAGACCAGAATTCGTGAAGCAAAAATTGAATGAAATGTCGCAAAATGAGCGGGACAAGTTTTTCCAAACACCTTTGGATACAGGTCGTATCCCATTAATACATGCTGTTAAAACAGAGAATTTACATTTATTTGAAATTTTTGCTAATGCTGGTGCCGATATGAATATCCGAGATGAAAATGACAAGAATGCCATTAATCTTGCTATACGGCTAAGTAATCCGGATTTAGCAAGGTTAGCCCTAAAATATGGAACAGATCCAAAAGCTTTTACAACGACCTATCAAGGCTCAACACTTATTTTTGCATCAGATCGTGGTGAAGTAGAAATTGTTGATATGTTGATTAAAGCTGGCGCGCCGCTCAATAGGCGTAACAGTTTGGGATGGACTGCCTTATTGGAAACAACGGTTCTAGGGGAGGGAGGGCCGAAGCACCTTGAAGTTGTTCGCTTGCTTTTAGAAGCGGGAGCAGATCAATCCATTAGTGACGATTATGGTTTTACGCCCCTTTACCATGCAAAACGCCGTGGCCATAAGAAAATGGTAGAGCTTCTCAAATCTTATCAATAATGGTTGGAAAGTCTTACTTTGATGCAGGGTTTCCCGCCTCATAGTCAATCCAGATTGGAACATGATCCGATGGTTTTTCCCAGCCTCTTACATGTTTATCAATGGCAGCAGATTTCAAATTAATTGCTGCTTCAGGAGAGAGTAGTAAATGGTCAATGCGGATGCCATTATTCTTTTGCCATGCGCCTGCCTGATAATCCCAGAATGTATAGGCCTCGCTCTCATCATTCACATTGCGCCATGCTTCCGTTAACCCCAAATTGAGGAGAGAGTGGAAGGCTGCGTGGGTTTCAGGGCGGTAAAGCGCATCACCCTCCCACGCTTTGGGGGCGTGACAATCCCTTGGTTCAGGAATAACGTTGTAGTCGCCAGCCAGAATAAAAGGCTCTTCAAGTGTTAAATGTTGTTTTGCCCAGTCTTCAAGGCGCTGCATCCATGCAAGTTTATAGGGGTATTTTTCACTCTCGACAGGGTTGCCATTGGGTAGATAAAGAGAAACAACGCGAAGCGGCCCGCTATCAAGCGAAAAAACACCCTCAATAAAACGCGCCTGTTCATCACCTTTATCCCCTGGCAGTCGGCGGTTAACCTCTTCAAAAGGCAGTTTTGAGAGGATGGCAACGCCGTTGAAACCTTTTTGGCCATGGGTTTCGATATTATAACCCAAAGCTTCCAGCCGCTGTTTGGGGAAGGCCTCATCAACGCTTTTGATTTCCTGTAAACAGGCAATATCAGGTGAGGCCTCTTTCAGCCAGCTTTCCAAAACATCAATCCGCGCCTTGATGCCATTTATGTTCCATGTTGCAATTTTCATGGGCAGAGGAGTGGCACAGTTGAGGTGATTTTGCAACGGAAAAACAAATGGGAAAAACTTACAATAAAATGGGACTTGGTGCTTATAGATAGATTTGTTATGCTATTTTATGAGTTGTCCCAAATGTCGGAGCACCGTCCGCACCAAAAACGGTATTGTTCGTGGTAAGCAGCGCTATAAATGCAAAGCTTGCGGATGTAATTATACTCACAGTT
>CALHLB010000133.1 GCA_938034375.1 uncultured Alphaproteobacteria bacterium
TTATTGCGCGGCTTCACCCCAAAAAAGATGGGTTGGAGCTTTCAGGTCGCTCGCATGTTATTGAAGTCATTGGGTTTGGCCATCAACGCTCACGCGGTATGAAAGCCGGTGTTGTTGTTGACCTTGATGAGGCAGAACAAGCCATCAGACTGGCTGTGGATGCGGCTGAACGCCACGCGAAAATGACGGTCGAATCACTTATAGTAAATATATCTGGCAATCGAATGCATAGCGAAGCTTTTTCGGCAAGCGTCGCGCTTGTTGGGCATGGTGTGGTGGAAAGTGACATTTTTAGGGTTTTGGAAGCTGGGCGGGACCATTTTTCAAAATCAGACTTGTCCGTTATTCATTCAATACCAATTGGTTATGCACTCGATAGGTCAAGCGGAATTAAAGATCCTCGTGGTATGATTGGGGAGCGGCTGGCTGTTGATATGCATGTGGTAACAGCAAATGACGCCTCGATGCGTAATTTGGAAGTGGCAATTAACCGTTGTCATCTAGCTGTTGAGAATTTTGTTGTTTCACCTTATGCCAGCGGTCTTTCCAGCCTTGCAGGTGATGAGGCTGAATTGGGTGTTACCTGTATTGATCTTGGGGGAGGTACGACATCAGCTTCTGTGTTTTTAGAAGGCAGATTTGTACATTGTGAAGGTATTGGACTTGGCGGCCAGCATGTGACGATGGATCTAGCACGCGGCCTTTCAACATCCCTTAGAAATGCAGAGCTTATCAAAGTGAAGCATGGCAGTGTTTTACCAAATAATGTGAATGATTTTGATGTTATTCCCGTTCATCAAATTGGCGATGAGAGTGGTTTGGGGGCTGATGTCCCACCGTCTCTTCTGGCTAAAATTATCCGTCCTCGTGTGGAAGAAACTTTGGAAATGATCCGTGACAAGCTTAATGCTTCTGGTTTTTCTGCACTGGTTGGGCGCCGCGTTGTATTGACTGGCGGGGCCAGTCAATTAACCGGTATTGGCGATCTTGCCCGATCTATTTTTGGCAAGAATGTTCGTCTTGGAAGACCGCTTGGGGTTGGCGGTCTACCAATTGAAGCGCGCAATGCGGCTTTTTCATCCGTTGTTGGTTTGATGATTTATCCGCAGTTGGAAGAAGCGAAAGAAGATGTTGGCTGGTCGCCTGGAACTGCCGGCTCAAGAGTTGGGCATGTTAAGCAGGGTGATATAGCTGAAAGTGGCAGTTATCTGAAACGAGTGGGCCAATGGCTTGCACAGAATTTTTAAATGGAATGACAAATCAAGAGAATAAACAACAGGAAGTTAAACGTAATCCATCGGATGAAGCCGAAATGGCAATCCAGCAATTAAACCTATTTGAACCGATTTTACAAGATGAGGGTTCACCAAGTATCATTAGTGAGGAAACCATGACGATTAACCTGAAAGTGCCTGATATTACAGAGCTAAAACCGAAAATCACTGTTTTTGGCGTTGGTGGAGCAGGCGGCAATGCTGTCAATAATATGATTAAATCTGGCCTTGAAGGCGTGGAATTTGTTGTTGCGAATACAGATGCCCAAGCTTTAAGCAGCTCGCACTCTGAACGCGTGGTGCAAATGGGCCTTCAAGTCACAGAAGGTTTGGGCGCAGGTTCCCAACCCGATATTGGTCGCCAGGCAGCTGAAGAGGTTATTGATGAAATTAATGATTACCTAACAGGTTCTCATATGGCCTTTATTACAGCCGGCATGGGTGGGGGTACCGGCACTGGTGCTGCCCCAGTTGTTGCGCGCGCTGCACGTGATATGGGAATTTTAACTGTTGGGGTCGTTACAAAGCCTTTCCAATTTGAGGGCGGTCGCCGTATGCGGATTGCCGAAATGGGGATTGAGGAATTACAGGCCAATGTAGATACATTAATTGTTATTCCCAACCAGAATCTTTTCCGTATTGCCAATGAAAAAACCACATTTGCTGATGCCTTTTCCATGGCAGACCAGGTTTTATACTCTGGTGTTGCCTGCATTACGGATCTTATGGTGAAAGAAGGGCTTATTAATCTCGATTTTGCCGATGTGCGGTCTGTTATGCGTGAAATGGGAAAAGCGATGATGGGTACGGGCGAGGCTTCTGGTGAAAATCGCGCGACTGAAGCGGCAGAAGCAGCTATTGCCAATCCGCTTCTTGATGAAACGTCAATGCAGGGCGCGCAAGGGCTTCTTATTTCAATTACAGGCGGCAATGATTTAACACTTTTTGAAGTTGATGAAGCTGCAACCCGCATTCGTGAAGAAGTTGACCAAGATGCAAATATTATTCTTGGCGCGACTTTTGACGAAAGCCTTGAGGGTATTGTGCGTGTTTCTGTTGTTGCCACAGGTATTGAACAGGGTGTTTCACAAGGAATGCCGGTTGATGCACAGATGGATAATGCCAAAATGAAAGCTGCATCAAGTTTCATGCGCTCTTCTTTATCATCGCAATCTCAAAAGAAAGAGGCAGGCGAAAAGGATGCAAAAGCCGAATTTGATGGCTCTCTTAACAGCTTACCTAAAACAATTGCCGCGCATGAAATTGCAAAGCCAGCGCCACAAAAGACAGATGCAGGCAAAGTAGCGCCGGCTATGACAAGGCCTGCCACATCATTGACTCAGTCTTCTGAAATGGGGTCCACACCCCCTAAGGTTGAAGTGGCCAAGACAGACCCAGCTGTTACAATTGCTCCTTTCACACCAAGTGCTGAAGCTTTGAAACTGGCTGAAAGCGCGCAGAAAATGCAAATTGTAGAGGAAATGGATGAAGTGCCTTCTGCTCCTAACCAGGAAGAAGTAGCCCCTTTGCAACAAGCCTTTGTGCCGCCTGTTGCTGAAACGCCTGTGCAACAACCCAAAATGCCGAGTGTTGATGACTTTCCAATGATAGTGCAAGAGGAAATGCGTGCAAAATCTGTGAGCGCTCTTGAAATTGACGAGAGTGATGAGCGGGGGGCTCTTGGCCTTTTAAAGCGTATTACGACCGCTACTTTAGGCGGTCGTAAAGAAGGTGAAACTGATTTCCAATCAGGCGTTGAATCGGCAGTTGTGCCGCAGGCGCCAGTGATCAAGCAACAGGGCAATATGCCACGCCCTACAAGTGCTTTTGCTAAAATGGCGCAGCCGGCACAGCCTTCTTCAGTTGCTTCCTCTTCATCTTATGCTGCACAACAGCCTGCCCAGCACCCCGATGCTGCACAAGCTGGCCAATTGGATAATCAAGGTCGGGTAACACCTGCTTCATCTGGTGATGATCAGTTGGAAATTCCTGCATTCTTACGCCGCCAGATCAATAATTAAAATCACTCTTATACTATCATAAGTTTAAACAAAATTTTTGATAGTATGACAGCCAGGAATTGAGATCAAAACGCTT
>CALHLB010000134.1 GCA_938034375.1 uncultured Alphaproteobacteria bacterium
TTGATCGTAAGATCGCTTGTCTCCAAAATGCGCAGTGCTTCGCGTTTAAATTCTTCCGTAAATTCTCGTTGTTTCATCAAAACCTCCTGATAAATAAAACTTATCAAAAAGTCTCTCCATTAAAACAGGGTAAGTCCAATCACAGCCAGAGGATATCGAGGATGTGCCTTATCTAAAAGGCATACACAAAAAATATCGTGCGGTGCTGCAGGCCAAAGCGTACCAAACCAATGAAATGTTCAAGATTCAAACACCGGTGTTGCCAGAAGGTACATGGGTGCATTTTGATATTGAGGTAAATCCACTTACTGACCACGGCGAAGAGCATGTGTATCTCTGGGGATTCCTAAAACCACCTTATGATGGGGACGCATTTGAATATATCTGGACAGATCACGAAGGCGAAGATGAAAAAGGCTGGCTGCAATTTCTTGAGTTGATGGAAAACTATCGCCAGCAATACTCGGATTTAATCCTCTGTCACTTCTCCAATTATGAAGTTTCCACCATCAAACGCTATGCCAAGCGCTATACCATGGAAGATCATCCCATCGTAGAGTGGTTACTCGGTGACGATTCCCCGCTCTTTGATATACAAAAACCAGTAAAAGATAACTTCGTTTTACCGATTGCCAGTTATGGCCTGAAACAGATCTGCAAACATGAAGGATTGGTGAATTTTCAATGGCAAGATGATGAATCCGGTTCGCAATGGTCAGTGGTGCAGTTCATCAAATACCGTTTGGAGCTTATAAAGGAGCGGCGTGAGCAGATGAAAAAAGATATCCTCACCTATAATTTTGATGACGTGATGGCCACACGGAAACTGGAAGAATGGCTCCGCTCACAGTAATACCGCCACGCTACATAAAGAATCGGTAATCATAGGTTTCGTTGATGATATCAGGTGTGTATTTCACTACGTTGGCAAAAATCTGTGAGTAAACCAGTGTTACAGGCAGTGTTTTGTATAGGGTGTTATTATTCCAATCCACCTTGGTGAGATTCAATATGCTGGAACAGGTATCATGCCAGCCACCTTCACCTGAGAATCTTCTGATCAAAATAGGATCAGGCATTGGCTTTAGCGCACCTTCTTTGAAAACGGGCTGGTTAGGGTATTTTACATTAACCCCTGCAACGCTACCCTGAGTCCATAGCAGGCACTCATTCTCAGAAATGGGTAAATATGCCCCTCTCTCTAAAGGATATGGCGCTGGCCTCGCTGGGTTTTTCTGCCCTTGATATTCAGACGGCCCGTTGATTTTCATGCCATACCAACCCGTTCTTCTTACTACCTGTATTAGCTCCAGCTCCGTTTGATTGCCAAATGCATCATGAGCACCTTGAATTTCATCTTCGGTGAAATGTGATGATTTGTGGATATATATCTTCTTGGGAATACGCCCACTATGGCCGTTTTGATAGATCATCAGGCTCCGCGATAAAACGGATTGCATCTCCTGATAGCTGAGATACGGGTTTCCTTTCGAATCAGTTTCAAATTCTTTGGTATCATAAGCCACAAACTCAAATCCCGTTCCATCCGGATCAAATACTTGGCTGCAGCAGGTACTATATTCACTGCCTTGTTCATGTTTTTTGATGGCGTAGCTTATGCCTATATAGGCTTCGTCACGATCAAAATCAGCCAGCTTCCAAGGAATTCCTCCCGCTTTTGCATATAAAGCAACGCTTACTCCCCACATCACTTCTGCCCTGCATTTTCGTGCGAAAAAACCATCTTTAATAATTTGAATGGGAATATTAATTGGTGCCAGTTTTGCTTTGAGACAGTCATGCAGATTAAACCCTTCATATTCAAAACAGGCTTTCCACGCGTCCGGCAAATACAGAAAAACTACATCAAAATGGCTTCTGTTTTTACTTAGATTCCCGATTGAATGCATAATCTGATTGATGATTTCAGGGCCATTCTTAGCATCAGCATACGTGCTGCATTCCGTAGGCAATTCTATTTTTAGATCATCGGTTGGCGAGATAAGCGGTGTCTTAAAAATATTTTCAAATCCTGTATAGGGAATATAATATGTTGGCACCTCTTTCACTTGGTGAGAGCCGTTTAGCTCATCAAACAAGTGATCTAGCTTCCCTAAAGAACCTTGAGGGGCAAGAAAAGCAGCTCTCACTTGTGTTGGGTAGCCTATCGATAATCCGTAAGGCCCATGCTTGGCCAGCCCTCTCAGTGGATGAATATCCTTTTTGAGTTGGTTAAAAATAAGCTCCGGCTCCGGCAAAGCGCGATAGGCAGAAAGGTTGTTTCGTATTTCAGGCATGGCGGCTCTCCTTCCGGCTAAAGGCTGACCGCGTATTCAACTCAAACTGAATAGGAAATCCTGTATCAGCAAAATGCTCTATTTTAACGTCATTACCACCAATCTCACCCAACAAGATGGTGATCCAAGCACTTAAAAATTCGTTAGATTTCTGATTAAATCGGTATTTCTTTCTGGCTTTAATCTCATCTCGGAAATTTTGCCTTTCAGACAAAGGTTTCACCCATATATCTGGCCGTAGTAGAAGCCATAAATTACCATTCTTTTCTTCCAGCCGGATGCTGACTGCCTCAGCCCAAAAAACATCTCTTTGAAACGAACCGCAAACCGGCCCCGTTCCATCTTTGTAACCAGTAGCCTTTTTCAAAGCATTGAAAATCTGATCATCTGCATGCCTATGATCGACAACGGCATAAAACTGCTTCCTATTTTTGCGAAGATGTAACGGTTTGCCGCTAACCAATGCGTTGGCAAGCGCCTCTTCATAAAAGGATTTCACAACCATACTCTCTTTGATGGCCTGTGTGGGATTCGCTATTTCATGGATCTCCGGTTCGCCCGGAGAAAAAGAAGAGAGCGCATCAGCAAGATCCTCACCGCTTCCCCAACTCAATATCTTCTCTGTTTTTACAGCGACTAAATCATCCCGATAATTATAGGTCGCATCATTTAAATCACGAAAGGTAATATTTTTAGCCGTGCTGATAGTGGCGCATTTATCCGGGGCTTGCGTGATCAGTAATCCGTTGGTGCGTAAAATAGGATACCCGCTGTTTCCGGATGCCGGAAGAGGTATAGAAACGCTTTCCGCAATAGCGGTTCTGACTTTTTGATCGAGGTTTTCCGGCTTGTCCTGAATTTGCCGCCAGATTTTGGACAGTAGAATATCAAAGGTACCCGTTTCTACTATATGTGCTTTGACATTCTTGCTTCTGGCTTTCTCTAAAAATTGTCGAACAGATTCAGGTGTTTCCGATAATCGTGTCACCGTCCAGTAGATACCATGTGGGAAAGGATTACCTTGCTCTAACGCCTTATCAAACATCTCCATCACATTAGAGTCACGGCCACTATATCCGGAGACAACTAGCCCATGACGATTTGCAGCGGCCAAGAAACACTTCTGAATTTCCTCATCATTACTCACAAGATCTTGCGGTAAATTTTTAATGCTCTGATATCGGAAGTCACCGTGGATTTTGGCGTAAATAGGAAAATTATCAGAGTTTAACGCTTCCAACGCCGCATATGATCCCTCTAAATGGAAAGCCGCCAGATCTTTTCCCGTCACTGCAGCAAATGCACGCTCAATGACGCTATCAAAATTTGTGGTAAACACCATTGGGGCTTTTTTCATTTCCAGCAAGGCTGCAATGACGCGGTGCCCAATATTAAGTGATATCTTCTCTCCGGAGAGCTGTGCATTGAGGTATTTTTGTTGCTCCGAGTAATCATCCTTAAAAATAAGCTCGAAATAGAATGAATATTCTTCCGGACTCCAAAGCGCAGGAAATCCTTTGCTATCCATGTATGCCTGAATCTTCCGTTTTATGTTTTCATTGTTTATGTCGTGGCTTTGAATATTCTGATTTTCTTCAAGACAGTAATATCGGCGCTTTAGATCCCATATGATATCCGTTGCCGTTGGCATGCCAGCAGTGCGTGAGGTACCAGCCCCAAAAAACCACATGATTTGGGGTGCATTTTGTATGAAGCGGGAAATTAGCTCATTATCTGGAATTTCTAATGGTTCTGTCAAAATGCAACCTCTGCCACCTCTGCCACCTTGGTTACCACATCGTAATCCACATCGATGGTTGCGAAGTGGCGCTTACCACATAGGATTTTCTGGTTTTCCTTTGTCCGGCGCTCCTGATTGTCCAGCGTGCTTTTGGTTTCTCTTACAAAGTAGAGTTTTTCATCACGATGGGTAACGAATGCCCAATCCGGATTATATGAACCGATAGGCGTATCAATTTTAAACCAGCTGGGCAGTTTGACGAATAAGCGCACAAACTCATTATTATCCAGATCTTTGGCAAACTGTCTTTCCACCTCAGAATCATATTCCACCATATCAAACAGGCATTTTTCCTGATTCTGTACGGGGTAAAGATTATTCATATAGCGAATGATCTCACCTTCCGCCTCATCCTCAATACGGCTCATCTCCCAATAATGGTTAGCGATCTTCTCATACTGGATACCCTCCAGCATTAGATCATGCAGTGCTCTGGATATCTCACGCGCTGTAAGAGCCATGAATTGCTGCGGATTAACCTGAAAATCCGCCAATCGGCCAGAGTTCTTTAATATATTCACCAGCGTATGACGGGTAAGCTCGGTTTCCTTCTGCAGATAGGCCAGCAGATCTGGTAGCACTCTCACATCACCAGCTTCCCGACTTTTTTCCTCCAGTTTGCGATCTGTGCTGACACCGGCATCGGAAATATCAACATCTACCCGCGTCATGGCAATGCGCACCGGCTTAATCTTTTCCAGCTCCTTGATGCGTTTTACTGCCCTTTCAATCAGCTGATCCGTATCGAAGGTAACGCGGTAGCGAGTGCGGTGTTTAATTTTATCCCAAAGCGATTTGAAATCTTCGCTTAGATGGACTTCTTTCTTGAATTTCAGCGTGTGCCTGTCGCGTGCATTGACCACGCGGTTTTTAAATACAAAGCGTTGCATCTCATCGATGATATCAGCCTTAATATCGCTGTAGCTTTCATCAATCTTCAATTCAAATAGTGGGTTTTTGGGATCAAAGGTATCAAGGATTTCTCCGGCTTCGTTAATATAGCCGGTGGCTTTTAGCTCTTCCCACACCTTGATCGATTCATCCTGCCCGATAGCTTCTTCTTTTCCATCATCTTTAGCACGGGTAATCTTGGCAAAGGTGATCTTCTCGATACGCCCGAATTTAATGCCGAAATCCTCTTCAAATTCATTCTGCAGTGATTTGGCAAAATCTTCATAGGACTCATTGGCAATAATGGTAAGCCGGTTGACATTTTCATCATGTACCCGCTCTCCATGTTCATTGACCGGCAGGCGCAAGCCACGGCCAATTTCCTGCCGCTTTTTCTCTACCGATTGTGATTCATTAAGTGTGCAGATTTGAAATACATTTGGATTATCCCAGCCTTCGCGCAATGCACTATGTGAGAAAATAAAGCGCAGTGGCTCCTTTGGATCGAGCAGCCTTTCTTTCTCCCGCATAATCAGGTTGTAAGTATCCTCATCATCCGCTGATTTTCCGGTGGTGTCTTTGGCGCGGCCACTTTTATCCTGAGAAAAATAGCCATTATGCGTTTTGGTAACATCCGGCGCTGCAAACTCTTTATAGATTGGTCGGGCCGAGAGTTCATTATAGGCTTCCTCAAACCACTGGCCAATTTTACCAAGAGTGGTGGTGCCATCATCATTATAAATCCGGTAATTAGCCACCTTATCAATGAAAAACAGTGAGAGCACCTTGATGCCCTTACCTTTGAGTGCACGCTCTTTCTTCAAGTGTTGTTCAACTGTTTCCTGCACCTGCGCCTTCATGATATCATCGCCAAGGCCACCCATCTCACCACCCAGCTCAAGATAGTTACCATTGTTAAATTCGATATATTCTTCACCTTCTTTGCAGCCCAGATTCTGGACGATATAGCCATCACGGTAACTTTCCCGCTCTCCGGACTTCACGTAAAGATCATCGCCTTGCTTTACCGTCACTTTAGCAGGTTTGACATTTCCATCCTTCTCCCGATGGATTTCCAACTGTGCCTTAATGCCGTTTTTGTTGTCGGTTTTAAGCAGTTTTACATAAGCATCATTGAAACTGTCATCAGAGCGGATGGAGGCTATCTCAATGCGCTTTACCAACCGTAGATCATAGGCACGCACGGGATCGAGCTTATAAAGCAAGTTGTATGGATTACGGTGGGTGGCTGAATAACGTAGCGTAGTAATGGGATTCAGGTTGGCAATAGCACGTTTGGCCTTCGGTGTATTATCCACGCTTTGCGGCTCATCGATAATAACGATGGGGTTAGCGGCCTGAATGAATTCAATCGGCTTGCGGCCAGACATTTTATCATTTTCACGGTTGATGATGTTTAGCTTTTTCAGCTCATCATCCGTCATCTCAGCAATATCCTTATCGGCCACATCTTTACTGAAAGATTGGATGTTGATCACCATAATCTGGATTTGGTTGCTGGTGGCAAACTGGCGCACACGGCCTAGCTTTTTAGAATCGTAAACAAAATAATCAAACGGGGCATTGTTATAGAGCGTGCGGAAATGCTCCTTCATTATTTCAATGCTTTTCAGCACACCTTCACGAATAGCTATGCTCGGTACCACAATAATGAATTTCTTAAACCCGTAGTTTTTGGAAAGCTCGAAGATGGAGCGTAGGTAAACATAGGTTTTGCCTGTACCAGTTTCCATCTCAATGGAGAATTCACGCCCCTGCAGGGCAGATATCTTCTCAATATCGTTCGCCTCTTGCACCTTGTGGACATTGGCAAGCAGCTGCTCGTCATCCAGCGTGATATTATTACCCACACCCAGGTCAGACAATTTCATGGCATTATTGGCGGTGGCACTAATCTCAAAATGGGATTGCACAATCGGCTGACCCTCAAATGCACCAAGGGTAGCTCTGATAGCGTCCTGCTGATATTCTAATGTTGGATCAAATTTTAACTTCATATCGCCCCCTATACCGTCCTGAATACAATTTCGCTCTCTTCCTCTTGGGCGCGAGCCTTGAAGGTCTGGACAGCATTGGCTTTAAGTTGGTCATTGCCCTCAAACCCGTCATCGAGGCAAATTACCTGCAGCGGGTTGGCATCGGCAATGGCATCGATCACTTCCTGCGTGAGCTTTTTATCCAGGCAGATCAGCAACGCGCCTTCTTCAATGGAAAAAACATCCTTGCCAGCCAGCTGGAGCTTTTCCACCTTGGTGGTGAGCGGGAAGCCGCTTTTCAGCAATAATTCATAGAGGATATCTTCTGGCTCAGACGCGCCGTTGATATGATCCACATGATCGAAGAGCTGTTTTTCAAGATTCTCGATTTTCTCTACATCACCTTCCCACACTTTGAAATTGGAGCGGGAGAGCTTGAATACCTTAAATCCAAGGTCAATTTTACTACCGCCATTGAGGTCTAGTTGGTCGTTTTGCTCATCTTCGATTTTCTTCGCGGCACGGCGGATACGTTCTTTTGAAATATCTGCAATTGTTTTAAACCCAGCGATGTGTGCTTCAGAGTTATCAGCAACTTTCTCTGGTAGCTGTACGCAAATATATTTACGATTTCCGCTGTCTTCTGAATTTAGACTCATCAAAGCATGTGCCGTTGAACCTGAACCACAGAAAAAGTCTACAACTATAGAGTCTTTCTCTGTTGCCTGTTTGATTAGAGTTTTAAGTAAGATTGTAGGCTTTGGAAAATCAAACACCCTTTCTTTAAATAAATCAGAAAAATCTCTGGTGCCATTTGTTGTGTAACCAACTTCTGATGAGTTTAACCAAGAAGAGAAACCTGTTTTTTCAGATTTTAAGTCGGCTAAAAATTTCTTTTCCCTAGGTCTACCTTTTCCATCAGGCGGAAAAATAATCCTTGCATCTTCTATCATTTGATCAACAACGCTTTTGCTTTTTGACCATACCCTAATAGGGTTTGCCGGATAAGAATTCCCTGTTTTTGGGTCTACTATGTCATAAAACTGATTAGGTCTTTGATCTTTTGTGGCTTGAACTGTCAAATCAATACTGGCCCATGCGCCTCTGGGATCATTGTCTGGGTTAGTGTACTTACCTTTATCTATATCCTTCCCAGAAAAAGCCGCTGCATCATAGTTCCGCGCATAGCATAAAACATATTCATGATCTGTAGAAACTCTTGTTGATTTTCGACTATCTGTAGTTTGTCTGCTTTTCCATAAAAAATTGGCAATTAAGTTTTCTTCACCAAAAACCTCGTCACACAGCTTACGTAAATTTGCACCTTCAACATCATCTATACTTATAAAGATTAACCCATCGTCCGTTAGTAGGTTGCGTGCAAGATATAGCCGTGGGTACATCATGTTTAGCCAGCGAGAATGATATCGACCAGCGGTGTCAATATTTGTAGAGAGCCTACTTCCATTCTCATCTTTTTGGCCAGTGTATTCCAAATAAGTGTCTAAACTCTCCGAGAAGTTATCTGGATAAATAAAATCATTTCCAGTGTTATACGGCGGATCGATGTAGATCATCTTCACCTTACCGAAGTAGGATTTTTGCAGGAGCTTGAGCACTTCAAGGTTATCGCCTTCGATAAATAGGTTTTCGGTATCATCGAAATTCACGGATTCATCACGGGCAGGCTTTAGGGTGGCAACACTCGGTTGCTGAATCACTTTCATGCAGTCAGCTTTGCCAGGCCAGCTAAGGCCGAAGCGTTCCTTGCCTGGCTCTACCCATTCACCCAATGCACGTTTGAGCTGGTCAAAATCCACTTTATCTTCAGCAAAGACTTCCGGAAACAACTCCTTAAGCTGTTCGCGTCTTTCCTCCGCGATATCCATTGATTCTAATTTCATTTTTTCTGCCATGCCGTGCGACCCCTTTTTTAGTTAATAGTATTAATGTATCTCAAAACTGATATTGAATAACTCATGGGTAGAGGTTTGCTGCTTGAGCCGCTTCTCCACCATGTCGATTAGTTCGTCTTTTTTCTCCTCGATCATCTTTGCCGAGTCGTCATATTCCCGCCACGCCTCATCACGCTTACCTTCCAGCTTCCGCACCTTCTTCTGCAGTGCTAATCTGTCTGGCAAATTGCCGGTGTTGCGGGTTTGTTTCTTTAATTCCTTGATCTGGTCATCCAGCTCCTTGAGGCTGGCTTTTAAGCCAGTGCGCCGATCCTCCGCCCATTTATCCAGCTTCTCCATTTCCTCGCTGAAAAAGTCACTATTATGCTGATCCATGCTCTGGACTTACCCGTTTAAAGTGGAGAGCCTTTCTTGTTTTTTGTTTGCGTTTTTCTCAAACGCATTGGGTGATTGATACCCCAAAGCCGAATGTCTCCT
>CALHLB010000135.1 GCA_938034375.1 uncultured Alphaproteobacteria bacterium
AGCCGCATCCGCCACTATCTCGCTCGTTTCCATAGAAAAACATTCTGCTATTCCAAAGCAATACATATGGTGCAAGCTACACTTATCGTCTTCTTTACCGATAACTGGAATGATTATCTATTTTAATGCACCAATGCCAAATGATTTATGTGGAATACAGAAAAAAATTATCTTCTAAAAAAAGGGGCGTACTTTGATACCTGCTTTGATAAAACGTCCAGGATTTAACGGTTTATCTGCAAGGCGGGTTTCATAATGCAGGTGGGGGCCTGTGCTACGGCCTGTACTGCCAACGCGCCCGATAAGAGAGCCTGCTAAAATATAATCACCTTCTTGAACACTTAATCGGCTTAAATGGGCATAACGTGTCGTGATGCCGCCAGTATGCTGAATTTCTATCATGCGACCATAGCCGCCATTCCAGCCGGCTTTTATTACTTTTCCATTGCCAGAAGCATAAACAGGCGTGCCGGATGGTGCTTTGAAATCTATGCCGGAATGCATGGCATAGCGCTTGAAAAATGGATCGAGCCGGCGCCCAAAATTGCTTGAGATACGTCCTGTTTTCAATGGGCGGTAAAGTGGTAGTTGTTTTACCTTTTTCTTAAGATTGCCTAGATGTTTTAGGTTTTCTTCTAGTGCAATTATATGGGTATTAAAAGTGAGTGTGTCATAGGCGGCAATATCTTCAAATGGGCCACCAATAGCATCAGATGTGTTCTTGGGTGCTGATGGCGTATTAAACCCCAGAGATTTGATAACAGAGGCTAGCGTTTTTGATTGGCTTTCTGTTTTTCTCAAGATGAGATGAATTTGTTCGCTTTGTGATTTCTCAATGGCCTGTAAACTCTTTTCAATATGATTAAGGTCAACAACATCATGGCTTGTTGTTCTGATGTAATCACTTACTTTATTACTGGTTAATGCTTGAAAAGCATCACTGCGTGGGGCTGCTGTTTTTGTGAAATGGGAGCGGGCCTTTTGCGTTATTGATGATTTTTGATAAGGCAAGGCGAGTGATGCTGATTGTACTCTTAGCGGATGGGGGCGTGGTGTGGGGGTGAACAAGGACGGAAGCTTTATGCCGGCTGCATTGGCTGTCTGTCTAATACGGCTCACATGGCTTTGACGTTTATCAATTGAAGCCCTTAACCCTAAAAGACGATCTAGTTTATTTTCAACACTTGCCTGGTCCAGCATTTGACGGCTGGCAATACGGTCAATTTCGATACGAAGATTGGCAAGTTGGTCTTCATAGGCATTTTGTATGCGGACCTGTCTTATATGGGATGTTTTTAAAATGTCATCCCGAAACATCAAATAACCCGTGGCACCAATATAGGTTGCTGCAAAAAGAATGGCTGTTGCAAAACCGCCAAGCGCTAAAAAAGGATGCACTGTTACGGATGTAACTTCATTGCCCTTGGCAAAAATTATGCGTCGTGCGTCTTTGCGACGACCGAATTTTTTTGTGTTTTTTGTCTCAAATGCTGGAATGGGCATAAATCGCCAGAACCTATAAATTACATCATATTACAGGGTGGAGAATAGGATTTTATAGTTAATAAAGCGTTTCTGGTTATAAGGTGAGGCCTTAATTCACTGCTGTGATACCGGCAAGAGGTTTATAAAAACCTGGTGTTAGGCCAGCTTGTGAGCGCGCTTTATCATTAAAAGGTGGGCGCAAGCTTCCCCTGAAATGACGGCGAACCATTTCATGAAAAGTTTGTTCCGGTTTTAGGTTATGGCGCTTGCAGGCAAAAAGAAACCATTTTGTACCAAAGGCAACATGGCGTTTTTCATCGCGGTAGATAATTTCAAGGATAGCTGCTGTTTTATCATCTTTTTGGGCGCGCATTTTTTCAAGCATGGGAGGGGTAATATCAAGGCCTCGTGCTTCTAGTACAAGGGGTATAATTGCCAGGCGCGAAATTAAGTTATGGCCTGTTTCTTCAGCGGCTTGCCAAAGACCATCGTGAGCGGGTAAAGCGCCATAAAAACTTCCCATTTCTTTCAGACGTTCATCAAGCAGGTTAAAATGTTTTGCTTCCTCTAGGCCTACTTGCACCCAATTATCAAAAAAAGCGCGTGGCATGGCCTGCCTGGCGCACCGCGCGACCAGATCCCAAGCAAGATCAATTGCATTAAGTTCAATATGGGCAAGGGAATGAACCAATGCCAGACGCCCTTTTTCACCGGTTATCGTGCGTTTGGGCATTTGTCTTGGTGGCAGCAAATCCGGTTTTGATGGGCGTCCAGGCCTTTTGGGTAATGCTGGAGCGATACCTCTGGTTAAGGAAAGGGAGCGTGAAAACCATTCTTTTGCTGTCTTATGGGCAAGAAGGGTCTTTTTTTCAAGATCTTCTTCCAAGACAATATTAATTGCTTGTTGCTCCAGTGATATTTTGGAATTCTCTGACATAGGATAAAAGCCAATATTATAGATTTTGAACTGCTTCAAATACATCTTCAACATGGCCCGCAACCTTAACCTTGCGCCAGATTTTTACAATTCTTCCTTGAGTATCAATCAAGAATGTAGACCGATCGACACCCATATATTTTTTGCCATACATGCTTTTTTCAACCCAAACCTGGTAATCTTCTAAGGTTTTCTTTTCTTCATCCGATATAAGGGTTACCTGAAGATCATGTTTATTGACAAAGTTGTCATGTTTTCGCGCGCTATCGGGTGAAAGCCCTAATATGACAGTGTTATGCTTTTCAAAGTCTTGCACTTTATCACTAAATTCAATTGCCTCTTTCGTGCAGCCTGGGGTGTTATCTTTTGGGTAAAAAAATAACACAATATTGCTGCCTGTAAAATCTGCCAATGACACGGTTTTGCCATGATCTGCTGACAGTGAAAAATTGGGGGCGTCATCGCCTTCATTAATCTGGGTATTTATTTTTTCTACCATTGTTAAAAAGCCTTTTGTATTTAAGAACGTTCTTTTACTTTTTTACGCATGCTTTACAAAGGGTAGTTAAACAGAATTTTGGTGATGACAAGCCTTTTAATCATAAATAGAGCAATGCACTGTTTATCTTATCTCGATAAATGGTAAAATAAATAATGCTTAAAGAAATGCAGAAAATACAAAAACCAATAAAACGTATGAGCCTTGGATCCTTGATACTCAAGGGATTTTTAGGCTTTTCGATTTTATGTGTTGTTATTATTATTGGGTTTTTAGCTTTTGCCTTTTACAGCCTTCAAAAAAATGAAAATATGGAATGGTTAAATACCAGACTTGAAGCAACGCTGAATAAGAAATTTAATGATGATTTTGAGTTGAAAATTGGCAAGGCGCGTTTTGCAAGTGATAATGCTTCACTTGCAAGTCTCTATCTTGAAGATTTTCAGATTATCGGAAAAAAGGGTACATTTAAGGCTGTACTTTCCAATATTTATTTAGTTCCAGACTGGGTTGCCCTGTTGGATCGCCGATTTGATGTTAGGCTTATAAAATTTGATGGCGCAGAACTTGTCGTCAATCAAAAGCAGAGTGATTTTTTAAAAAATTTAAATAACACTGAAAAGTCAATAAGTGACATTAACCTTGCGCTCCAGGGACCATATTTGGAAGGGGGGCATTTTCCTTCTCTCTTGCAAACTGCATTTTTAGATAGAGGCAATGCAAGCATTGCGAATGATGATATTGAAATGACCCCTCAAATCCTTCATCTTCTTGACGGCGTTTATGGGCAGTTTACTCAATTTTTTAAAACGCTTTCAAAGCACAAGGTAAGCTCGATTGAAGCTAGCAATATTAATTTGAAATTAGTAGATGAAAGCCAATCGAAAGAACGATTTTTATTTATTAAGGAAGCGCAATTAGTCGCTCAAAACGATGATGATCAAACCTATGATATTGCTCTTTCTACAATACAAGATAATCAAATCGGGTTTTCATTAGAGTTAAAATATTTTTTAGACCGAGATAGAAATAAAACAAATATTGAATTTAACGTTAAGCATCTTCTTGCAGAAAACTTTGTCACACGTTTGAAAAAGCCAGATTATCCAATTAAGATTGATGTTCCTATGTCTGCAGTTGGTAAAGCTGTTTTGAATAAAGATCATTTGGTTGAAGATCTTTCTTTTACTTTATTAGCTGGCGAGGGGGGGATAACGACAGGTCCTAAATCACATTTTCTCATAAGTCGCGGCTCTCTTAATGTTTCTCTAAATCGAAAGGCAAGAAGATTTATTATTAAACCTTCTTCCTTTTTATTCACTAAAAACCGTTTTCAAATTGAGGGATCAATCAAATTACCGCCTAGTTTGATGGATCCTTATTATTTTGAACTGGCGGCATATGATAGCTATCTTTCTTCCCCTGATGTTCAAAGCCCTTCTTATATAATTGATAAGATAACTGCTGAAGGCGCCTTTCAACCTGCCCATAAATTAGCCACGGTAAGTAAATTTCACGTTCAGGCCGATGAGTTAGACTTTGAAGCTGCTGCCAGTTTTGGTTTTGATGGCAAAACACCTTCCATGGCCTTGGCGGGGGCCTTGTCAGATAAACGGGGTGCTTTCAATGTTAATAAGGCAAAACAGATATGGCCGATTTTTATAGCGCCTTCTGCACGTAGCTGGACTTTGAAAAATGTTAAAAAGGGGAGCGTTAAATCGTTTGAGGTAACAACTTCCATACCAACCGGTGTGTTGGGCCGTCTTCGTAAAGGGGCCATTATGTATGATGATGAGATGCAGCTTGGTTTTGATCTTCAAGATGCCGCTTTCAAGACTTATGGGGCTTTTCCTGTGGTTGAAAAAGCGCGTGTTTTAGGTAAGGCGCGTGGTATTTCTTTTTTTGCCAGCTCAAATAGGGGGGAAGTGCGGTCACGTTTCGATAATGTTGTTTCTCTGGAAAAAGCACATTTTGAAATTCCTGATTTTCGCTTTCCAGCACCTGAGATAGATCTTTCTTTTTTGGCAAAGGGAGCTGCCAAGGATGTTGGAGAAATTGCAGATCGTCATCCCATTAATGCGCTTCAGCATGCAGAGATAAAGCCAGACGGTTTAAATGGCAGGGCTGAAATGGATGTTTCAATCTCTATGCCTTTGAAAGATGAGATTCAGGCAGAAGATATTAAATGGCAGGTTAATCTTTCTCTCGATGATTTTGGCAATAGCGAGAAAATAGACGGGAGAGATATTCAAAATGCCGATGTTAAAGTCAAGGTTATTCCGGGGTTAATGAGTGTTAAGGGGAGAGCCGATATTGATGGTATTACTGCAGGTATCGACTTATTGAGGCCTTTTGATAATAAGGATAAAAAAGGCAGCCTGGCCATTAATGTCGTACTTGGTGATGAAGAAAGAAAAAAATTAGGTCTCGGTCTTGATGACTATTTAAAAGGGCCTGTTTCTATTTCAATCGACCAGAATAAAAATCAGTCAGACTATGAAAAAGGTGATTTTTATAAAGTCGATTTAACCAATGCTGAACTTCGCCTTGATTTTCTTGGTTGGCGCAAAGCAAAAGGCATTCCAGCCCAGTTGGTTATGGAATTAAAAAGTAATACCAAAGGAACATTTATTCGGAACTTGGACTTACGGGGGAAAGGGTTTAGGGCTAGGGGAGAGCTAGATTTAACATCAAAAGGCGATATTAAGCGTTTGAAACTAAATCGTTTTTCTTTGAAAGATGGAGATAATATTCAACTTGCTGCAGATTTAAAGCCTGAAAACACATATCGAATTTCCATATCAGGTAAAGCTTTTGATGCGCGCTCTTTTATCAGGGTTCTAACGGCTAAAGCAACTGGTGAAAGCGCCAAAGACCCCTATCGTTATCAGATTGATTTGTCACTGGATAGGATAACTGGCTATTTGGGGGAAACCATTAATGCTGTGGAACTTGAAACAGTTTTGCGGGGGGGGACGCCTTTAAAATTGAAAGTTTCGGGATTTACGGAAGGTGCTGCCAGACCGTTTACTCTTTCTTATGGCGCGCTATCGGGTAAAGGAGATGTTTTACTTGCAGAGGGTGGAAATGGCGGTGCGCTTGCTCGTTTTAGTAATATATATTACCGCGCTTATGGGGGGGCATTCAGGCTATTGGGTCAAAGATTACCTGGCGCAAAAGCCATGACGGGTAATTTCAGAATGACAAATTTCAGGCTTCTTGAAGAACCGGCCTTAAAGGGTCTTTCAGCTTCTAAAGATAACCAAGGTCGTTCTTCTGTTCGATTTGATGTTCTGGATGTCGATTTTGAAGAAAAAAACCAAAGACTTAACTTAACGCGTGGTTTGCTAACAGGGGAAAATGTTGGTGGAACCTATCAAGGTGTTTTAAATCGTAAAACAAAAGCCATAAGCTTTACTGGCACATATGTGCCGGCTTATGTGTTGAATAATTTTATTACAAAAATACCAATTTTAGGATTAGCTCTTGGAAATGGTCAACGTGAGGGTTTGATCGGCGTTACTTTCAAGGTTGAAGGGACGCTTGGTAAGCCGCAAGTTAGCGTTAACCCTTTATCAGCTCTGGCCCCTGGTTTTTTAAGGCAGCTTTTCAAGTTCAGAAAGAGCGTTAACAAGACAAATTAAAACATTTCTTAGGTGCGAAATTGGTCGCCCTTCAAACTATCTGCTTTAAATTTCGTTAAGCCGGTTTTAGTAGAATGTGCTTTTTCTTACCAAGTGAAAGTTTGATGTAGCCATCGGCTAAATCAGCTTGCGTAATTGTGCGGCGTTCATCATTTATTGCTTTATCATTGATGCGTATAGCCCCTCCTTTTACTTGCCGTCTGGCATCGCCATTTGAAGCACAAAGCCCTGCTTGTACATAAAGGCCTAACATGCCGATGCCGTTTTCAAGGTCGGATTTAGCAATTTCAATTGTTGGCAGATTATCAGCTAAAGCCCCTTGCTCAAAGGTTTTTTCAGCGGTTTCTTGTGCTTGTTTTGCCGCTTCCTCGCCTCGCATAATGCGGGTTGCTTCATAAGCAAGAACTTTTTTAGCTTCATTAATTTCGGCCCCTTCCAGAGCGCCAAGACGGTTAATTTCTTCTATTGGCAATAACGTAAAGCGCATGAGGAAACGTTTTACATCTGCATCTTCTGTATTGCGCCAGAATTGCCAGTAATCATAAGCGGGCAGGCGGGTTTCATTTAACCAGACGGCCCCTTGTGCCGTTTTTCCCATTTTCGTGCCGGAGGCTGTGGTTAAAAGCGGTGTTGTGAGGGCATAAAGTTCTGCGCCTTCAATGCGCCGGCCAAGATCAACACCTGAAACAATATTGCCCCATTGGTCGGACCCGCCCATTTGCAGGCGGCAATCATAATTCTTATAAAGTTCAACAAAATCATAAGCTTGAAGGCACATATAGTTAAATTCAAGAAAAGAGAGGTGCTGCTCTCTTTCCAGACGCAGGCGCACGCTATCTCTTTGCAACATTTGGTTTACAGAAAGATGGCGTCCGACATCGCGTAAAAAGTCAATATAATGGAGATCTAAAAGCCAATCTGCATTATCCGCCATTTGTGCGTCTTTTTCACCTTCTCCGAAGTATAAAAGACGTTCAAAAGCTTGTTTGATGCCCGTTTTATTAGTCTCAATAATTTCTGGCGTTAAAAGCTTGCGGCTTTCATCTTTGCCTGAAGGGTCGCCAACGCGTGTTGTCCCGCCGCCCATTAGAGCAATTGGGCGATGACCTGTTGTTTGAAACCAGTGCAACATCATAATGGATATAAGATTGCCGACATGAAGACTGTTGGCTGTGCAGTCAAAACCGACATAGGCGGTAGTCGTCTGTGACTTTAAAAGTTTATCAAGACCTTCCATATTGGAACATTGGTGAATGAAGCCGCGTTCTTCCAAAACGTTTAAAAAGTCAGATTGATAAACCGTCATATTTCTTTCCTTAAAACTTGATAGGCGCGTGCATAGCGTCTTTATTTCAAATTTGCAAAGGAAGATCCTGAAAAGTTTTGCACTTTAGGCTTGCTTTTGATTTTAAAAGAAGAAGAAATAAGTAAAAAGTGTTGAGGAGAAAGATCCATGGTGAAAACAATTATTGGCACGATGAGCGGAACATCCATGGATGGTATTGATGTTGCCCTTTTAAAAACGGATGGTGAGAATATTATAGAAAATAGCGCCACCTATTCTCGTCCCTATACCAAATCGGAAAAAGCGCTTTTACAAAATGTCGTTGATGAGTGTGTAAAAACTGATGGTAAAATACGTAATTTTGAAGAGGCAGAAACGTTAATCCTTAAAGCCCATCAAGAAGTTATTGAAGCTTTTTTCTTAGATGCTAAACTTGAAAAATCTGATATTGATTATGTTGCATTTCATGGCCAAACAGTTTTCCATGCCCCAGATAAAGGAATAACCGTCCAATTGGGAAATGGTGAATTGCTTGCTAAAGCGCTTGGCATTGATGTTATCTATGATTTTAGAAGTAACGATGTCCAAAATGGTGGACAGGGTGCGCCTCTTGTGCCTGTCTATCATCAAGCCTTATTAAGGAAAGCGAAACCGACTTTACCGGCTGCTATGGTTAACATTGGTGGTGTAGCCAATATAACCATTCTTGATAAAGTGGAGCTGAAGGCTTTTGATACAGGCCCGGGCAATGGTCCAATTGATGACTGGATGAACAGCCGGACCTCAAAACAGTTCGACCAATGGGGGCGTATTGCTGGTGAAGGCAGCGTTGATGAGGCGATTGTTCACTCATGGCTCGATAATGATTACTTTAAAAAGGCCTCCCCTAAGTCACTTGACCGGCATTATTTTGATTTTCAGGCGATTGACCGTCATTCTCTGGCTGATGGAGCGGCGACACTTACGGCTTTCTCTGCCCGCGCGATTGCTTTAGCTCTTTTAGATAATCATGTAAAAACACTTTATGTTTCAGGAGGAGGCGCGCATAATCGCACAATGATGCGCTTTTTACAGGAGGCATCGGGATTATCTGTGCAGTTTATGGACGCACTTGGCCATGATGGTGATTTTATTGAGGCAGAAGCCTTTGCTTATCTGGCAGTTCGCATTGATGCGGGGCTTGCCATCACATTTCCAGAAACAACAGGTGTTTCAGCGCCACTTAAGGGTGGCAAAATTGCCAGAGCATAAAGGCTTTCTGTCTTCAAAGAAGAAATGAAAAAGGATGATTTACAGGTCATCCCCATCATCGTCATCTTCCCCTAAAAGTTCTTCTATGGAAGAAAGTTCTCCAACGGGTGCGGGCGGCAGCATGGCCATGCGTTCTGTAAGCCCCAGGCGATAATCCAGATAATTGGAACAGTTATTAATAAGTTCCTCGTGATGACTTTCGAAAAAATGGTTGGCTCCTGGAATGACCGTATGGTCAATGGTAATGCCTTTTTGGGTGCCAAGCTTATCAATTAAAGCTTGAGTATCTTTCATCGGTACAACTTTATCGTGATCACCATGGATAATAAGACCATCGGATGGACAGGGGGCGAGGAAAGAAAAATCATGCAGGTTTGTGGGAGGGGCGATGGATATAAAGCCCTCTACCTCAGGGCGCCGCATGAGAAGCTGCATTCCAATCCAGGCACCAAAGGAAAATCCTGTAATCCAGACACCACGCGAATCAGGGTGTATCGTCTGTACCCAGTCGAGTGCTGCTGCTGCATCTGATAATTCGCCTGTACCGTGGTCAAAATGCCCTTGGGAACGGCCAACACCACGAAAATTAAATCGCAAGGTGGCAAAGCCTCTATCAACATACATATAAAACAAATCATAAATGATTTTGTTATTCATATTGCCGCCAAAACGCGGATGCGGATGGAGGAGAAGCGCAAGAGGAGCGTTTTTTTGGCTGGAAGGCTGATAACGCCCTTCAAGACGACCAGTTGGTCCATTAAAAATAACTTCAGGCATTCAAAACCCTTTTTATAACTCTTATGAACTTAGGACCTAACACAAAAGGGGGGGGTAATTTCAAGTTATTCTTTGTGATTGATGTAAATTATTTCTTGATGAAAGCTAAAGACCCGCGTTATGGAAGGATTTATGCGTATTTATCTTGACCATAATGCTACATCGCCTTTGCGCCCTATTGCTCAAAAAGCAATGCTGGAATGTCTTGGAAAACCACTTAATGCATCTTCCATTCATGGGGAGGGGCGTGAGGGGTGCAAGAAAATAGAACAAGCGCGCAGTCAAGTGGCGGCGCTCGTTGGGGTGGATCCTAAAGGCGTAACTTTCACAAGTGGTGGAACAGAGGCGAATAACACGGTTTTATCTCCTCACTTACAATTTGGTTCTGAAAAGCGATATTTTGAAAAGCTTTTCGTCTCCAGTATAGAACATCCTTGCGTCCTTTCAGGGGGGCGATTCAGGCAAGAAAATCTGAATTTTCTACCTGTTGATGAAAACGGCATTGTGAAACTAGATGCTTTGGCCGAAATTTTGAATGTGGAAGAAGCGCCGTTTGTTAGCGTTATGGCAGCCAATAATGAAACGGGCGTTATTCAACCAATTGAAGAAATTTCAAAAATTGTGCATGAAGCCAATGGCTTTTTACATGTTGATGCTGTGCAGGCCGCAGGCAAAATGAACATCGATATTTTTGAATATGAAGCCGATGTCATGACCCTTTCTGCCCATAAGATTGGCGGTCCACAAGGGGTGGGAGCAATTGTGAGGCGAAGCCCCGGTCTTGGCATTCCAGCGCTGTTAAAAGGCGGCGGGCAGGAACTTGGTTATCGGGCGGGTACAGAAAATGTAGCGGCGATTGCTGGCTTTGGCGCAGCCGCAGAGGAAGCGTGTTTAAATATTTCAAATGATGACAGGTTGCAAAAAAGGCTGGAGGCTGGACTTAAAATGCTTTCTAGCGATTTTGTTATTTTTGCTGACGAAGTGGCACGTCTGCCAAATACAACATGTTTTGCAAAAATAGGTAAAAAGGCCGAAACAGCTCTCATTTCTTATGATATGGCAGGTATTGCAGTTTCAAGCGGTTCTGCCTGTTCTTCCGGAAAAGTTGGTCCATCGCATGTTTTGCAAGCGATGGGTTTTGAAGGCGACCTAGCTCTTGGTGCAATCAGAGTTTCAACTGGATGGAATACGGTTGAGGATGATATCGATTCTTTTTTAAACGTGACCAGAAGGTTTTATGGTTAAATTTTATCAATATCATTACGGTTTCTCGGCCTGATTTTTCAATCAGTTTCATTGTAACCTTACGCATAAAATAGTATTTATTTAATTGTGAGTATAAAAGTCATAAAAAAAATTGACATACCCCCCTTTGAAAATTCTCACAATTAGTTTATATCAATTCTAAACTGGAAATAATCTAAACTGAAAATCTTGCCTAGGATCTTAGGCGAGAGAAAATTTAAGGAGTGTCGGATGCCAGCGGTTCAAGAAACCATTGATCAGGTCAAAGAGATTGATGTTGATCAGTATAAATATGGTTTTGTTACAGATATCGAAAGTGAAAAGGCTCCCAAAGGCCTGAACGAAGATATTGTGCGGTTCATTTCAGCAAAAAAGAATGAACCTGAATGGCTGTTTGAATGGCGACTGGATGCTTATAAGCGTTGGCTTACAATGGAAGAGCCAGAATGGGCGCGGGTTGATTACCCTAAAATCGACTTTAACGACATCTATTATTATGCCGCACCAAAGTCGATTGATGGACCTAAAACACTTGATGATGTTGATCCTGAACTATTATCGACATACGAGAAATTGGGTATTCCCTTAGCAGAGCAGGAAATCTTGGCCGGTGTACAAGAACGCCGCGTTGCGGTGGATGCGGTTTTTGACAGTGTTTCTGTTGTAACAACTTTTAAAGAAGAACTTTCAAAATCGGGCGTCATTTTCATGCCGTTTTCAGAAGCGGTTCACGAACATCCTGAGCTTGTTAAAAAATATTTGGGCTCTGTTGTTCCAACGACCGACAATTATTATGCGACACTTAATTCGGCCGTCTTTTCTGATGGGTCATTTGTTTATGTGCCAAAAGGCGTGCATTGCCCGATGGAGCTTTCAACTTATTTCCGTATTAATGAACAAAATACAGGCCAGTTTGAGCGCACTTTGATTGTGTGTGAAGAAGGCGCTTATGTATCGTACCTTGAAGGATGTACAGCCCCACAACGTGATGAAAACCAGCTTCATGCTGCCGTTGTTGAGCTTGTCACAATGGATGATGCGGAAATTAAATATTCAACCGTTCAAAACTGGTATCCAGGTGATAAAGATGGAAAGGGCGGTATTTATAACTTTGTGACCAAACGCGGTGATTGCCGTGGTAAAAATTCCAAAATTTCATGGACACAGGTTGAAACAGGGTCTGCCATTACATGGAAATATCCAAGCTGTATTTTACGGGGCGATGGTTCTCAGGGCGAATTTTATTCAATTGCTGTTTCCAATGGTCGCCAACAAGTTGATTCTGGTACGAAAATGATCCACTTGGGTAAAAACACAACAAGTCGTATCATCTCTAAAGGTATTTCTGCTGGTAACAGTCAAAACACCTATCGCGGTCAGGTTTCAGCCCACCGTAAGGCAGAAAATGCGCGCAACTTTACCCAGTGCGACAGTTTGTTGATTGGTGATCAATGTGGCGCTCACACTGTACCCTATATTGAGGGCAAAAACTCTTCTGCCCAGTTTGAGCATGAAGCGACAACCTCAAAAATTTCCGAAGATCAGCTTTTTTACTGCATGCAGCGCGGTATTGATGAAGAAGAAGCAACAGCGCTTATCGTGAATGGCTTTGTACGTGAGGTTATTCAAGAATTGCCAATGGAATTTGCCGTTGAAGCACAAAAACTGATTTCAATTTCTCTTGAAGGATCGGTTGGGTAGTCAATTCTCCGTTCGAAAAGTGGGAGACTAAAAATGGTCACGATTCAGTATTATCAAACCATGACTATGCATAATTCCAGGAAGATTATCTCTTCATTGGGTTGTGTCTGTCAGGCGTTGTGTCGTGCTTCCATTTATTCTGGATTTGAAAATATTGATAATATTAATAGACGGCTAGACGCTTATCTCTTTAATTGTAGAGGATATGCCTTGTTTATTAGAACTATCATCAAATTTCTAATTTCTATTCCCGTTGCTTTTATAATCGGGGTGACTGCATTTTATGTGGTCAATATGCATATTGCTATATTTGGTAGTAAAAATATAAATGGAACGATTTTACTGTTAATGTTTACTCTTCCGTTTTTGTACATGATTGTTTCATGTTTTTTTCCAAATAAACGCAGCATTGTTGGTTTTGGACTTATCATTGAAGGTATCCTGATGACTTTATTGATAATGTCATTTGCCGACGTGATTGATGTCGCATTTATTTCTTTTGAAGAAGAGGCAAAAAATAGTGAATTTGGTTTGCTTGCAGGGATTTTCTCAATATTCAAAGAACAAAGCTTTATATTGAGAATTTTTTCTTGGGCCGCTGGCATTGTAATTATTGCCATTGGTGTTGGCTTATTGTTTTTAAAGAAAAGTGTGACTTCGAAAAAAGATTTCTCTGAAATGGAAACAGAGATTGTAATAGATTTAACTGACAGGTGAAAAAATGCTGGAAATCAAAAACTTGCACGCGCAAATCGCGGAAGATGGAACTGAAATTATTCGTGGCCTTAATTTGAAGGTGGAACAGGGCGAAGTAGCTGCTATTATGGGGCCAAATGGCTCTGGCAAGTCTACTCTTTCCTATATTCTTGCTGGCCGTGAGGATTATGAAGTCACATCAGGTGACATTCTTTTTAACGGCGAAAGCATTTTGGAGATGGATCCAGCCGAGCGTGCTGCATCTGGTGTATTCCTTGCTTTCCAATATCCTGTTGAAATTCCTGGTGTTCCAACCATGACTTTCCTTAAAACGGCAATGAATGCTCAGCGTAAAGCGCGCGGGGAAGATGAGCTTGCAACGCCTGATTTCATCAAGCTTGTTAAAGAAGCTGCTGGCAAACTTTCCATCAATATGGAAATGCTCAAACGCCCTTTGAATGTTGGTTTTTCTGGTGGTGAGAAAAAGCGTGCCGAAATTTTGCAAATGGCGCTTCTATCCCCTGAACTTTGCGTTCTGGATGAAACAGATTCCGGCCTTGATATTGACGCGCTCAAAATCGTATCTGATGGTGTGAATGCGCTGCGCGAGCAAAACCGCTCTTTCCTTGTTATCACACACTACCAACGTTTACTTGAGCATATTGTGCCAGATAGCGTGCATGTTCTTTACAAAGGGCAAATCATCCAGTCTGGTGATAAATCTCTTGCCCTTGAACTGGAAGCTAATGGTTACGCCGAAATCATTGGCAAAGCAGCGTAAGGCGGGCAAAGTGATGAGTGTTGTTTCAATAGCAAAATTGACAGAAGCCGAAGAGATGCTCTTTTCAGCTTATGATGAGCGAGCAGAAAAAAGCAGCCAGTCTGATGCTGCAATTGCTGTCTTAAAAGCAAATGGTTTGCCTACAAGACGTGTTGAAAGCTGGCATTATACAGACTTGCGTTCTGTCTTGAAAAACGTACCTGCTGAAGTGGGTGAAGCAGTTTCAGGCAAGGTGGATACTTTGGTTGGTAATGCCTCTCTTCTGGCACTTGATGCTTTATCTAATCATGAAAAAGCAGATTTCCGCTTTGATGATGCCATTGGCCAGTTAAATGGTGCCTTTGCAACGAGTGGCAGTTCCTTGAATGTGGGAGCAGGTGAAAAGCTTGAATCTCCAAAAGAGATACAGAATGCCGTTGAAGGAAAGGCTGCCCACACAACGCACACTGTCAGTTTTGCTGATAAGTCATCCGGCACCGTGATCGAGCGTCAATTGGGTGAGGGGGGCTTTGCCACATCTGTTACCAATCTGAAAATTGGAAATGAAGCTGAGGTAAGCTACATTATCGTGCAGGGAAAAGGCGTTGAGGCAACGCATCTTGGCCAGATTAATGTGACATTGGGTGCTGATGCCAACTTTACGCTTTTTGTGCTCAATACAGGCGGTAAACTTGTGCGTCAAGAAATTCGCATCAATGTTGCCGGTGAAGGCTCTGATTTTCAATTACGTGGCGTGAATTTGATAGGAGATGGCCAACACATTGATGTAACCATGGATCTTTGCCACAATGTACCAAATACAACATCGGAAGAAATTATCCGCAATGTTGTGACAGGTAAAGGCAAAGGGGTATTTCAGGGGCGCATTGCTGTAGCGCAAATTGCCCAGAAAACTGATGCTAAAATGGCGTGTAATACGCTTCTTTTATCAGATGAGGGTGATTTTTCCACCAAGCCCGAACTTGAGATTTTTGCTGATGATGTTGCTTGTGGTCATGGTGCAACCTTCACCGATTTGGAGCCAAGCTATCTTTTTTATCTTATGTCGCGCGGTATCCCTGAAAAAGAAGCGCGGGCGCTGCTTATAAAGGGGTTTGTTGACGAGATTGTGGAAGATTTGGACCATGAGGCTTTGGAAGAAGCAATTGTGTCCATTATTGATAGTTGGTTAGATCAAAATGGCTGAATTTAATATTGATGCGATTAGGCAGGATTTTCCGATTTTAAGTCGGGAGGTTCATGGAAAACCGCTCGTTTATCTGGATAGTGGTGCTTCTGCTCAAAAGCCGAAAGCCGTTATTGATGCCGTTTCCAACGTCTATTCGCATGAATATTCCAACGTGCATCGTGGTTTGCATTATCTTTCCAATGCAACGACAGATGCCTATGAAGCCGCCCGTGAAAAAGTGAGTGCATTTTTGAATGCCAAAAGTGTGGATGAAGTTATCTTCACGCGCTCTTCAACTGAAGCCATAAATTTGGTTGCCCATTCTTATGGAGGAGCAAACATACAGGAAGGAGATGAAATCATCCTTTCCATTATGGAGCATCATTCCAATATTGTGCCGTGGAACTTTCTGCGTGAGCAAAAGGGTGTCGTTATTAAATGGGCGCCGGTTGATGATGAGGGTAATTTCCTGATGGAAGAGTTTAAGGCTCTCTTTTCTGAGCGTACGAAAATGGTTGCCATAACGCATATGTCGAATGTTTTGGGGACAATCGTCCCTATTAAAGAGGTTTGTGCTTATGCCCATGAATATGGCGTGCCGGTTATGGTCGATGGCTCACAAGGGGCTGTTCATATGCCGGTAGATGTACAAGATCTGGATGCCGATTTTTATTGTGTGACGGGGCATAAGCTTTATGGCCCATCCGGCATTGGGATTCTTTATGGCAAAATGGATTTGTTAAAAAATATGCTGCCTTATATGGGGGGAGGAGAGATGATTAAAGATGTGACCCTTGAAGGCGTCACCTATAATGATCCACCCCATCGTTTTGAAGCTGGAACACCGCCTATCGCTCAAGCTATTGGCCTTGGTGCAGCCCTTGATTATATGGATAACCTTGGACGCGATAATATTGCAGCTCATGAGGCTGATCTTGCATCTTACGCGTATGAAAAATTATCGGAAATCAATTCCTTGCGCTTAATTGGTACGGCTCGTAATAAAGGTGCTATTTTTTCTTTCGAGCTTGAGGGTATTCATGCCCATGATATTTCGATGGTGATTGATCGTTCCGGTGTTGCTGTACGGGCTGGCACCCATTGCGCCCAACCCCTCTTGCAAAGGTTTGGGGTAACTTCTACATGTAGAGCATCTTTCGCACTCTATAATAAGCGTGAGGAAGTTGATATATTGTCTGAGGCCTTAAAAATAGCCGTTATGTTCTTTAGTTAAAGGTGTGTTGAAATGGATAATCAGTCAGAAAACGAGACCATAAGTGGTCGTATTGAGCGGGCATCAGAAACTGAACTTGAAAAATCCAGTATCCCGATGGAAGAACTGGAAGAGTTGACCAATAATATTATTGCGGCCTTGAAAAGTGTCTATGATCCGGAAATTCCGGTTGATATTTATGAATTGGGCCTGATTTACCGTGTTGATATTTCGGATGACCGTAATGTGGAAGTTGACATGACACTTACTGCGCCTGGTTGTCCTGTGGCTGGGGAAATGCCAATCTGGGTAGAAAATGCCGTTTCTTCTGTTGATGGTGTTGGTATTGTTAATGTAAATATGGTTTTTGATCCGCCTTGGGATGTTAGCCGTATGTCGGAAGAGGCACAAGTTGCCCTTGGTTGGTTTTAGGGGCTGATTTTAGGAGACCTAATTTTATGTTTGAAGGTATGGGACTTCAATTAATTACGGCAACGCATGCTGCTAAAAAACGCCTTACAGAGATTATGGAAAATGCTGAAGAGGCTGATGGCATAAGAATTGGTGTTAAAAATGGCGGTTGTGCCGGTATGGAATATACCGTTGATTTAACACAAGGGGGCGAGCAGGGTGATGACGTTGTTGCCTTCGATGAAGGAAAAATTTATATCGATTCCAAAGCGATTTTGTTTCTTCTTGGGACGGAAATCGATTTTGAAATCACAAAGTTTCGCACTGGTTTTGTGTTTAATAATCCTAATCAGACGTCGGCTTGCGGTTGTGGTGAATCAGTTGAGTTGAAACCGGCTGAATTTCCCGTTGGTCTGAAAGATTCAAAATGATTAAGTCGCTTTAAGCTACGTTTGAAAAACAGTTCGTCATTTTCAACAATAACCTGATTACGGCCTGCCTTCTTGGCGGCATAAAGGCATCTGTCTGCACGATGAATGAGGCTTTCAGGCGTGTCGCTTGAATTAAGAACAGAAACTCCGGTAGAAATTGTTATACGACCAAGGTTTTCGCCTGTAGAGCGTTTAACAACATCACGCTTTGCCACTGTCTTGCGAATTCTTTCTGCGATCACTTTACCTTGTTCAAGTGTTGTACCAGGTAAAATAATAGCAAATTCTTCACCGCCGTAACGACATGGAATATCAATCGTTTTGACGTTTCCTTTAACAGCCAAAGCAACCAGTTTTAATACTTGATCACCGGTCTGGTGCCCCCAAGTATCGTTGAAGTTTTTAAAATGATCAATATCGGCCATGATTAGACAGAGGCTTTTATCAGATAGGTGGCATTCTGCTAATGTTTGGCTAAGCGAGCGATCAAAATGTCGTCTATTACCAATCATCGTGAGCTGGTCTAAAAGGGTTTCTTCCCGGACTTCTTCCAGGTCTTTATGGAGGCGTTGAATGCCTGCGCGGGCCACTTGCAATTGCTCAAGTAATTGTTCGTTTTGCTTTTCTACGGCAAGGGTTTCAAGTGATACCCGTTTGATGAGCTTTTGCAAGGTATGCTGATCAAGATCAATTTCGAGGTCTTTGGCAGCCTGTTTTAAGGATTTTCCAAAGTCCTGACTCATTCCATAGCATTTTTTAATGACGTCTTGAAGAAAAGTTGCTTCTTCATTAATTTTCCCGCCCATTTTGTCGACTTTATCGCCTAGATGGTTTTCGGAAATAAAGGTTTCATGTAAATGGACAATTTGACCGGATGAAACACGACCATATTTTTCATATATATCATTTATTGCTTTGGATAGCTCATCATTTTGACCGGTCAAATGCACAAACCAAACTTCATAGGCTTTGGGGTAGGGCGACACACGATCATGTTTCAAGTGGCCGACTGCCCTATCCGCATATCCTATTGTACGCTCAAAATCTTCCATTGTGCTCATGAAATAAACCCAGTCTAAACTTCTGGATTAAGTATACCAACCTAACATTAATGTAGAGTAAATAAACTTCATTCTGATTAATAATATTTATTTTTTAAATATTATTGCGTTATCAGTCTAAGCTTAATTTCTTAATATGGTGAGAGCGTATAATGATTGGCTTATGCTTTTTTTTGATTTTTAACAGATCTGGTCATAAATTCTGGCACATGGTCGCCCATTCCAATAATTATAGGCTCTTCTTTTTGCCGTGACCTGGTTTGACGTTTACTATTTTCCGGTTTCAGTCTTTTCACGCTATCGTTTGTTGGTTCTTTTTTAACAGATGTTTGCTTTGAAGCTTCTTTTTCAGGTTTTAGATTTGGTCTTGGTTTGCTTTTGCGTCCCCGCCTGGAAGGGCGTTTTTCTGCTTCCGCTTCAAAATCAACTTTTTCACCTTCGAACCAGTCAATGTCCTTTTGGATAAGTTTCAGGATGTCTGCCAGATTCTTCTCATCATTTTGTGTGATAAGGGAATAGGCGACACCTTTTCGCCCTGCGCGGCCGGTTCTACCAATGCGGTGGACATAATCTTCTGCATTGGTCGGTAAATCGAAATTGAAAACGTGGCTGACATCAGGAATATCAAGGCCACGGGCTGCCACGTCACTGGCAACCAGTATGGGAAGCTTACCATTTCTGAAATTTTCTAAAATAGTGCTTCTTGCAAACTGGTCCATATCGCCATGTAAAGCGCCAACACTGTAACCATGTTTATCAAGTGATTTGAAAAGATCTGATACATCGCGCTTGCGGTTACAGAAAATAATAGCATTTTTTAAGTTTTCAGACTGTTTAATAACATCTCTTAATTTGGCGCGTTTGTCCCATGGTTCACCAGTTGCTGCAACAAGCTGTTGCGTTACAGTGATTGCGGTGGTTGATTGGCGTGCAACTTCAACCCGAGTTGGGTTTGAAAGAAATTTATCTGCAAGGTGCTGAATTTCCTTTGGCATGGTTGCAGAGAAAAATAGAGTTTGTCTTGTAAAGGGAATAAGTGAGGAAATGCGTTCAATATCTGGTATGAAACCCATATCAAGCATGCGATCTGCTTCATCAATTACAAAAACCTCAACACCTGTAAGCAGAAGTTTGCCACGGTCAAAATGGTCGATCAGGCGGCCTGGTGTTGCAATAAGAACATCGGCCCCGCGATCAAGTTTTTTAAATTGCTCTTCAAAGGATACACCGCCAATTAAAAGGGCAACTGTTAACTTGGTGTTTTTGCCATATTTAATGAAATTTTCTTCAACCTGCGCTGCCAATTCGCGGGTAGGGGTTAAAATAAGCGTGCGTGGCATGCGCGCTCTCGCACGTCCTTTTTCAAGCAATGTGAGCATGGGTAAAACAAAAGAAGCTGTTTTACCGGTTCCCGTTTGGGCAATACCCAGTATATCTTTTCTTTCAAGAGCCGGTGGAATGGAGTTTGCCTGGATAGGGGTTGGGTATTCATATCCTGCTTCTTCAACGGCTTTAAGAACTTTACTGCTTAAACCAAGCTGCGCGAAAGTGGTCTTGTTATCATTTGAGGAAGGGCTGTCGTTATCCAAAGGGTTAAAACTTCTCATTACCATTAATTTGGGGTGACAATATGGATGTTTGGGGTAATGTCAATTCTTCAATTGTCAAATTTGCATGAAATGGTTGACAAAAGAGCTTAATTCACAAACTGACTGGCAAATGACATAAAGTTATGGCACTGGATGAACCAATATGCATAGATTTTCTTAATTACGGGAGGTGAGGAAATGCAGTACCCTTTGATAGAACCTTCTGAAAAAGAGAGCGTTATTTTTTCTCCCCGTGATGCAGATGGCTCTCTTTCAACTTCTTACGTTGAACGGATTGAGCAGGCTCTTTCTGAGGGAGATATTTCCTCCGTTCTGATTGAAACACGTTCTTTGCATGAAGCCGATCTTGCTGACTTGTTGGAGGCGTTGCCGCCTGCAAGGCGCCCTCAGCTTGTTAAAGCTTTGGGTAAAGACTTTGATTTTGCCACCCTTACAGAACTTGATGATGGTGGCCGCCGCGAAATTCTTGAAGCTTTATCCCCAATGCAACTGGCTGTTGGGGTTCGAGAGCTTGATAATGATGATGCGGTTTATATTCTTGAGGATTTGAATGACAAGGAACAGCAGGAAGTTCTTGCCCAAATTCCGCTGTTGGAGCGGGTCATTCTGGCGAAATCGCTTGATTATCCTGATGATAGTGCCGGGCGGCGCATGCAGACAGATTTTATTGCTGTGCCGCCTTTTTGGTCAATTGGCCAAACGATCGATTATATGCGGGATGCAAAGGAGCTGCCGGATGAATTCTATGAAGTTTTTGTTGTTGATCCCACCTATCGCCTTATTGGAACTGTTGCGCTTGACAAAATTCTTCGCAGCCAACGCACTATTCCTATCAGTGATGTCATGTCTGATAATCGGGTTACGATCAATGCTACACAAGATCAGGAAGAGGCTTCAAGACTTTTTGAGCGATATAATCTTCTTTCGGCAGCTGTTGTTGATGAAGCAGAGCGCCTCGTTGGCGTTTTAACGATTGACGATATTGTGGATGTCATTAATGAAGAAGCGGAAGAGGATATAAAGCGTCTTGCAGGTATTGGTGGTGAAAGCTTATCTGATAAGGTGTGGGGCGCTGTTAAAAGTCGCTTCACCTGGCTTTTTGTCAATCTAATAACCGCTATTTTGGCATCTTTTGTCATTGGACTTTTTGATGCAACTATTCAACAAATGGTCGCTTTGGCTGTTTTAATGCCCATCGTTGCTTCTATGGGGGGTAATGCGGGAACGCAAACTATGACAGTGGCCGTTAGAGCGCTTGCGACAAATGATATTGATAATTTTAATGCGCGGCGGATTATAACACGTGAATTGATGGTGGGCTTCATTAATGGAGCGATTTTTGCTGTATTGATTGCTTTTGTCGCTATTATCTGGTTCGGCATTGGTGATCTTGGAGGTATTATTGCAATTGCGATGATTGTCAATATGGTTTCAGCAGCCCTTGCAGGTATCCTTATCCCCATCGGCCTGAATAAATTAGGCATTGACCCTGCCATTGCCTCGACTGCTTTTGTAACAACGGTAACTGATATTGTCGGTTTTTTTGCTTTTTTAGGGCTAGCCGCTTGGTGGTTTGGGCTTTATGCCCTTTAATTTTAACCATTAACTACTGGTTTTAGAGATTTCTACGACTTCTTTACTGGTATTTACCGAATAACAACGCTATTTAATTTATGAAGGAAACTTCCAATATCGATCAAAAGACGAGAGAAACTTAATGACGCAATTTGCGATTTCAAAGTCAAACCCCATTCATCTTGATGATGACAAGGATAATGATGAGAAAAAAGAGGCTTCACCTGGTGTTGATAAGCACCTTTTTGATAGCCGTACCGTTCTAATTACGGGGCAAGTAACACAGGATTTGGCACGTGACACTTCAGCGCGCCTTTTAGCTTTGGCGCAGGCGTCTGATGAGCCAATTACTGTTATTGTCTCTTCACCAGGCGGTCATGTTGAATCTGGTGACATGATTCACGACATGATTAATTTTATCAAGCCTGAAGTAAATATTGTAGGTTCAGGTTGGGTAGCAAGTGCCGGCGCTCTTATTTATGTATCTGTGCCTAAGAAAAATCGCTATTGTACACCTAATACGCGCTTTCTTCTTCATCAGCCAAGTGGCGGTGCTGGTGGGACAGCGTCTGATATTGAAATTCAAGCATCAGAGATTATCAAAATGCGCCTGCGCTTGAATAAAATTTTTGCAGAAGCAACAGGACAGAAATTAGATAAAATCGAAAAAGATACAGACCGTGATTACTGGATGTCACCTGATGAAGCCATTTCCTATGGGCTTGCGGGGAAAGTTATTAAGTCGGTTTCTGAAATTTCTTAAAAACCTGCTAACAGGACTACCCTTGGTAGTCCTGTTCTTTGCGTTTCAGGCGGTAAAGACCTTTTAGCGCCTTTAGATCGGCTTCTTTTCCCTTGCGGATTATTTTTAACTGATCTTTTTTTGCCAGTTCAATAGCTTTTTCCTTGATGGGTTTCATGGCTAGACGCCACAGTTTTTCATCTTTGCCCATCAGGGCACGGGCAACCTCACCAGGGTTCAGTGTACGTCCTGTTTTACAATTTTCCAGAAGTTGGAAAATCGTTTTTTCTATCATTTCCATATCGGGAAGATCTGGCATTACTGTTTTCGTTCCAAACCAATTGCGGCTGCTTTTTTAGATTGGGAAAAAAACTGGCGTCTTGTTAAAACCAGAATAATCCAACTTGTTGCAATAATGAAGGCAATTGGACCAATGAACCAGCCAATATAGCCAATTGATAAAAAGAATGTCCTAAGCCCCCTGTTAAAGTGCGTACCGGCAATTCGGTTCATGGTGAGAGCACTTTGTAGAGCGTTTTCTTTCTTTTCTTGGTTTTCTTCTTCTGGAATTGGTATCGCTCCCATTAAAATGGAGGTATAATTCCATAATCTGAATGACCAGCCGAATTTGAAAAAAGCATAGGCATATATTAATAAAAGACCCAATACTTTCACTTCCCATTGTGCTTGTGTGTCGTGTAATGCCAGCGGAAGTTCCTGTAATAGGCGATAAACTTCATCGGCTGATTTTAAAACAGCAAAACAACCGCCAATTGCTAAAAGGGATGCAGAGGCAAAAAAGGCTGTACCATATTGCAGGCCTGAAATAATTGTTGCATCAACAATACGCATATCGCGCATGAGTGTGACTCGTAACCAGGATTCACGTTTCTGATTCATGTAAGCAGACAAAGTTTTGTTGCTTGATGGTCCGTGTTCAGTAAGCCATGAATAACCAATGGCGCAGAATAAAAACCAGGAAATTGCCAACCAGTCGAGAAAAGGGAAGAATGTCATAAAATACCTTCTATAATAGGTCTCGACCCTAGCATTTTTAATAAAAAATGCAAATTTTCAAAAAACATCATATTCTCTCTTGCACAATTTTTAACAAATAATTAAAGATATGTTTCGGTAAAAATTTATAGTTTTTTAACTATAAAAATTTATGTAAA
>CALHLB010000136.1 GCA_938034375.1 uncultured Alphaproteobacteria bacterium
GGACGTGCATCAATGTGTGTTACCTGCTTATGACCAGTGCATTAAAGCTTCCCATGCTTTTAATCTACTAGATGCACGCGGTGTTATTTCTGTGACGGAGAGACAAAGCTATATATTACGTGTGCGAAATTTGGCAAAAGCTTGCGGTGAGGCCTTTTTAAAAACGAATGCCGGTGGCCATGACCTAATGCTCTAGAGCGGATAATTTGGATACGGCTGAAAGAAGGATGTGACTAAATTTTTGTTGAAGTCAAAACCCTATTTTTAAATTGACCTAAAGCGTAAGCCTTTTAAAATGATGATCATTTTAAAAGACAAGCTGAGCGCAAACAAAAGAGTCTAACGTAAGTCTTTTAAAAGGCTTGCGCTATATGTCATAATTCAGGCATGATAAAATGATTTAACCGGCTGGTTGCAGGTTGGAAAGGCTTTAAACTTTCGGAGGGCTGAAATGAATTTAAGCATAGCGACTTTACTGGCTAAACGCTTTTTAAGTGATGTTGTCGAAAACGGACTTTTAAATAAGCTTACCCTCGTTTTGGATGCTGCAAAATCTGAAGATCCAGACGTTTTTAAAGTAACCGTACAAGATGCTTATGCCGCTGTAAAAGAAAGCCTTTTTCAAGATAAGGGGCTTAGAATATTTCCCGAATTTCAGCAATTGGGTTTGGGGGAAATTTTGGATGCAGATCATCTGAAAAAAATAGAAAAACTATCTGAAAACGGGATCGGAAAAGATAGTAAATTATCTAAAGATGAAAAGACCCAAACCATGCAGATCATTTCTGAGGAAAGTAATAAACTGAAAGCGCTTTCAAAGGAATTGCAAAAACTCAGATCTCTGGCAGATTATTTTAATGTGAAAGTAGAAAAGCAGCCGGAAGCGCCTGCCATTGCAGCTTTTAAATTTCTGGAAGATGATAGAAATGGTAATGTTGATGGCTTCATTGGGCAAATGCAGATTTTCCAGAAGCTTTTATCTTATTGTGAGGCTGGAACAAATATTGAAGCGAATAATATCCGAATGATTTCAGGGGATAAACCAGTTATTCTGGCAGATATGAGCTACAAAGGCGGCTTGCGTATGCAGGCTATTGTTGATTTGGTCCGTCAAACCCGTCTCGCTTTTGAAAAGGTCGGTGAGGCTGAGAAGAACTTAGCAGATTTTAATGTACGCGATAGTCTTTTAAGGGCCTTAAAAGAAGAAGCAAATCTCATAAAAGTGTTCAAAGCAGAGCGGGCTGAGAAGTTTTTATCTGAAAGCTTTTCACCACAGGAAAAAGAGAGTGTAAGGAAACTTGCTGGCGACTTGTTATCTCTGTTTAACCGTGGGGGCGCTATTGATGCCGTTATTTTACAAGAAAATGCAGCCGAAGAAGAGCCTTCCATAGATCTTTTGGTAGAAGATGCAGAAGCGCTTGAATTTGAGCAAAAGGACGACTTGGAAAAAGAAAAGGATGAGGAAACTTCTCTTGATCGATCCGATGCACCCAAAGACCATAATATGATCAAGCATTCAATATCAGATCTGCATGAGGAAAATAACATAAAGAAAAGTGATGAGCAGACCATCGTAACGCGCAGTCATCAGCCTTCTTCCTCTTCTTTACGCTCCTTATGGAAGACGCTTTTAAAAAAGTAATTCTTGTTTTTAAACAAGCAACGGTATAGACCTCCGGCCATGCACGACCATGCTCTCCTATGAGGTAAACATAATAATGCCTGATCTTTTACTAGAACTTTTTTCTGAAGAAATTCCTGCTCGTATGCAGCGCAAGGCTGCTGGCGATTTACGCAAATTTGTAACCGATGCGCTTGTTGAGGCCGGTTTAACATATGAGGGAGCGATAGAATTTTGGACCCCGCGCCGCTTAACGCTGGCGATTAATGGTCTAACAGCGCGTTCCTGCGATATCAGGGAAGAAAAAAAAGGACCGCGTGTTGGCGCACCAGAAAAAGCCCTTGAAGGTTTTTTAAGAGGAGCAGGACTTACCTCCATTGAGGAGGCTGAAATAAAATCAGACCCTAAAAAAGGCGATTTTTATATTGCGATGATAGAGAAAAAGGGCCGTCTTGCAGAAGATATTATTGCTGGCTGTTTGCCTGGAATTATTAAAAAGTTTTCGTGGCCAAAATCAATGCGGTGGGGCGAAGGGTCTTCAAAACCTAGTTCCTTGCGTTGGGTCCGTCCATTGCAATCCATCCTTTGTCTTTTTGGACCTGAAACGGAAGATCCTGAAATTATTGATTTTGAAGTGGATGGCATTCGTTCAGGCAACATCACTTATGGACATCGTTTTCATGCGCCAGATGCCATTAAGATAAAACGTCTGGATGATTATAAAACGAAACTTGAAAAGGCTTATGTTGTCTTAGATAGCGCACGCAGAAAAGATATCATTTTGCACGATGCACGCGAACTGGCTTTTGCACAAGGTTTAGAACTTGTAGAAGATGATGCTCTTCTGGAAGAGGTTGCGGGTCTGGTGGAATGGCCTGTCGTTTTAGTGGGATCTTTTGAAAAAGAATTCTTGGAAATTCCACCTGAAGTTATTCAGTTGACAATCAGGGTTAACCAAAAATGTTTTGTCTTGACTGATAATAAAACAGGTAAATTGACTAACAAGTTTATTCTGGTTTCCAATATTGCAGCACATGATGATGGTAAAGAAATAGCCAAAGGCAATGCCCGTGTTGTTCGGGCGCGTTTATCTGATGCGCGGTTTTTCTGGGAAAGTGACCTAAAAGTAAAACTGGAAGACCGCGTTGAAAAACTCAAAATAGTTACGTTTCATGAAAAGCTTGGCACACAATATGAACGTGTGGGCCGTTTGGAAGAAAGAGCAGAAGAGCTGGCACCATTTGTTGGGGCAGATGCAGCCCTTGCCACGCGGGCAGCCTATTTGGCAAAGGCCGATTTGATGAGCGAGATGGTTTATGAATTTCCTGAACTTCAAGGCTTGATGGGGCGCTATTACGCACAAAAGGCTGGTGAAGATGCAAGTATTGTGGTTGCGATGGAAGACCATTATAAACCGCAAGGCCCTTCAGATGATGTGCCGAAAAAAGCTGTGGCCATTTGCGTTGCACTGGCCGATAAACTGGATATTTTGACAGGTTTTTGGGCCATTGATGAAAAGCCAACAGGCTCAAAAGACCCCTATGCATTAAGGCGTGCTGCCCTTGGAGTTATTCGTATAATTTTAGAAAATGATTTGCGTTTGCCACTTCTACAAATGGGTGTGAATGACGATTTATTGTCTTTCTTCCATGACCGATTAAAAGTTTATTTCCGCGATCAGGGAGCGCGCTATGATCTGGTTGGTGCTGTTTTACATGCAAAAGCAGATGATTTTCTTATGGTGGCCCGCCGCCTTGAGGCATTAACAGGTTTCCTCAACCTTGATGAAGGGCAAAACCTTCTGGCTGGCTACAAACGGGCTGTTAATATTCTGGCCAGTGAAGAGAAAAAGAAAATTATAGCTCCAAAAGAGATTAAAAATGAGCTTCTAACCTTGGAAGAAGAAAAGAAACTGGCCAAAGCCGTTATGCAAGCCAATAATGATATTATTGGCTGCCTGAAAAATGAAGATTTCAATGGCGCAATGAAGGTTATTGCAGCTCTTCGTGCGCCGGTTGATGCGTTTTTTGAAGCCGTTTTAGTGAATGATAGTGATGAAAAAATCAAACTCAATCGTCTTGCGATTTTACAAAATGTCAAACAAGTAACCGCACTCGTCGCAGATTTTTCAAAAATTGAAGGGGCATAGTAGGCTTTGTTTTTGAATATTGCTCTGCAACAATTTTCAGCGTAGTCTCTTATAAGATGTAAAAGCTTGTAACAATTTAAATGCAGACTTTTAAAATTTTACGGGAAAACTGTTATGACAGATGAAGTCGTTGGTTTTGGTCAAGGGGGTATCAGAACCATTAAGTTATCGCCAAAGGATTATGGTGCAAAGGCCGCTCGCCTTGCAGCCATGGCCTCATGCGGTTTAACAATTGCGCCTTCTGTTGCCATTCCCATTTCTGCCTGCCAAAAAGCCCTTGATAATAAGGGGGATATATCCGTTTCTTTTCAGGTTGATATTTCTCGCGGTGTTAGAGGCCTGCAAAGAACGACAAGAAAGTGGCTGGGTGATATAAAAAAGCCGCTTATACTTGCTGTGCGTGTAAGCCCGGTTAAAGCGCAGGGTGGGCTTGGAATGCCTGTCATTTTTGTTGGTTGGACAAAGGCTATTGTGGAAAGCTTAACATCTCCGGCTAAAAAAGAAATGGCAGCCAGACAAATGGCCAATATGGTGCGGGAATTGGCTATCAATGTTTTTTCGGTTGATGAGAGTTTGTTTGACGAGAAACTGGAAGAGGCAGAAGAAAAGGGCGCCCTAAATTGGCTTGAGCTTTATGATAATTATTTGGCTGTTGCTCAAACTGAAAGTGATGATGCTTTTCCCATTCAACCCTCAGAACAACTTTTATGTGCGGTTCGTGCAGTTTGGAAATCCTGGTATAGACCAAGAGCAAAAAATTACCGCGCCCTTTATGATATTGAAGATGTTGGGGGCATAGGCGTTCTCATTCAGGTAAGCATTCCCCTGTCGGAAGATCAAAGTTCTGCCAGTGGCTGGATTTCTGTACGCTGTGAAAAAACAGGTGAAAACAAGATTACTGGAGCTATCACATTGCAAGATGGCTCAGCAAAAACAATACCGGTTTCAGAATTTGATAAAGAGGTTGGCAAAGATATTATTCGCCAGGCCAGCCAATGGGAAATGATGAGCGCCCGCGCGGAAAAACTGGATTTTATCATTTATGAAGAAAAAGCCTACATCATTGATGGTGATGCGCTTTTCATGACAACAGCGGCAGACATTACCTTTTCTGTTGAAATGGTTGAAGCAGGAGCCATTTCAAAAATGGATGCGGTTAAGCGCATTGATCCTGCCCGCCTTATTGATATTCTACATGCGCGTATCGTTAAAAATCAGGGGCTTGAAGAACTGGCGCAAGGCCTTGCCGCGTCTCCTGGGGCGGCTTCTGGCAGATTGGCTTTTTCTGCGGCGGCAGCTGAAACTGCCAAGTCAAAAAATCTTCCTATAATT
>CALHLB010000137.1 GCA_938034375.1 uncultured Alphaproteobacteria bacterium
GAAATAGCTTTCGGGGGGACCTCATTACTTATTATGGTAAGTGTTACACTTGATACAGTTGCACAAATTCAAGGGCATCTAATCGCTCAACAATATGAGGGGTTAGTGAAAAAATCTAAATTGAGGGGGAAGCGTAAATGAAACTGATTCTTTTGGGGCCTCCTGGGGCTGGTAAGGGTACGCAGGCAGAAAGGCTTGTTAAGAATCACGGTCTTATTCAACTATCCACTGGTGATATGTTACGGGCTGCTGTTGCTGCTAAAACAGAGGTTGGTTTAATGGCAAAAGATATTATGGAGCGTGGAGATCTTGTTTCTGATGATATTATTTGCTCTATAATTTCAGACCGTATTGAGGAGCCCGATTGTAAAAATGGTTTTATTCTTGATGGCTTTCCAAGAACAGTCACGCAGGCAGAGGCCTTGGATAAGATGCTTCTTGAAAAAAGCATGGAGTTAGATGCGGTTATCGAGATTAAGGTTGATGAAGCTATTTTGCTTGAACGAATTGAGAAGCGGGCAGCAGAAACAGGTGGTGCGAGAGCCGATGATAATTCGCAAACGCTTAAAAAACGCCTGGAAGTTTACCGTGAACAAACGGCACCGGTTTCTGATTACTACCGGAAAGCTGGTGCTTTAAATGAAGTTGATGGCATGAAACCTATAGATGAAGTGTCGCAACTGATTGAGAGCACTCTTAATTAAAATTTGTGAATGGTTTAAAAGTATGCTCAATTTTACTTTTTTTTAAAAAAGGTATTGACGTTGCTTTCATAAGGTCCTAGACCCGCTCACAATCATTAATAAACAGTGGTATATTTCTTTGTATCTTTGATATTTATCGGATTTATACCAATTTTGATAAAATTGTGTTTCTACTTTGTAAAAACATCACTAACAGGAGTTTTGCCTTGGCACGTATTGCTGGCGTTAATATCCCAACGAATAAACGTGTGGTTATTGCCTTACGTTATATTCATGGGATTGGCCCCAAAAAAGCAGAAGAAATTATTCAGGCTGTTGGTATTGAACCATCTCGCCGTGTGAATGAGCTTTCTGATTCTGAAGTTATTCAAATTCGTGAAGCGATAGATCGTGATTACCTGGTTGAGGGTGACTTACGTCGAGAAACAGCGATGAATATCAAGCGCCTTATGGATCTTGGTTGCTATCGCGGTTTGCGCCATCGTCGTGGTTTGCCTGTTCGTGGTCAACGCACAAGCACAAATGCGCGCACACGTAAAGGTCCTGCCAAAGCGATTGCAGGGAAAAAGAAATAACTATAATAAGCACGCTATTATTGCGTGTTTGGTTGAGCCGCTGGTGTTACGGCGGCGCTTGAGATCTTAAGGAAATAAAATGGCAAAAGAAGCCGGACGCGTTCGTCGTCGTGAACGTAAGAATATCACATCTGGTGTCGCCCATGTGAATTCTACTTTTAATAACACAATGATTACAATTACAGATGCACAGGGGAATGCTATTTCTTGGTCTTCCGCTGGTATGATGGGCTTTAAGGGCTCTCGTAAGTCGACGCCTTATGCGGCGCAGGTTGCAGCTGAAGATGCTGGCAAAAAAGCGGCAGAGCATGGCATGAAGAGTTTAGAAGTCGAGGTTTGTGGTCCTGGTTCTGGTCGCGAATCGGCTTTGCGTGCTTTGCAGTCTGCTGGTTTTGTCATTACATCTATACGGGATGTTACACCAATTCCGCATAATGGATGTCGCCCTCGCAAACGTCGCCGGGTTTAATAATATTGAAGATGCGGTTATTTCCGTGTCTTTACGAGCCGGAAGTCTGAAACTCATCAGTCTTTCAACGCCACAAATGGCCAAGGTGGCACTCGAATTTAAGGATTGAAAAAGTGATTGCAAAAAACTGGCAAGAACTGATTAAACCAACCAAGCTTAATATTTCATCAGATTATGATGAAAACCGTACAGCAATTGTTGTTGCTGAACCTTTAGAGCGGGGTTTTGGTCTTACACTAGGTAATGCTTTACGGCGTGTTTTATTGTCTTCTCTGCAAGGAGCTTCTGTGACCGCTGTACAAATAGATGGCGTTTTGCACGAATTTTCTTCTATTGCTGGCGTACGTGAAGATGTAACGGACATTGTTTTGAATGTTAAGGAAATCGCTTTGCGTATGGAAAGCGAAGGGCCGCAACGCATGGTTATCCGTAAAGAGGGGCCAGGTGTTGTGACTGCCGGAGATATTAACGTAGTTGGTGATGTTGAGGTGCTTAATCCAGACCATGTGCTTTGCACTTTGGATGATGGCGCTGAAATTCGCATGGAATTTACGGTTAATATCGGAAAGGGTTATGTGCCTGCTGAACGTAACCGCCCTGAAGATGCGCCAATTGGCCTCATTCCTGTTGATAGCCTTTTTTCACCTGTTAAAAAAGTTTCTTACAAGGTGGAAAATACGCGGGAAGGTCAAGTTCTTGATTATGATAAATTGACATTAACGGTTGAAACTGATGGATCGATCACACCGGAAGATGCCGTTGCTTATGCCGCTCGTATTCTTCAAGATCAATTGTCTATCTTTGTCAATTTTGAAGAGCCTGAGAAAGAGACTGTTGAAGAGCAGGTTCCTGAGCTTGCGTTTAATCCAGCCCTTCTTAAAAAGGTTGATGAACTGGAATTATCTGTACGTTCTGCAAATTGTTTGAAGAATGATAATATTGTCTATATTGGCGATCTTATTCAAAAAACGGAAGCAGAGATGTTACGTACACCAAACTTTGGTCGTAAGTCGCTTAATGAAATCAAGGAAGTGTTAGCTCAAATGGGTTTGCATCTTGGTATGGAAGTGGCAAGCTGGCCGCCTGAAAACATTGAAGAGCTTGCCAAGCGCTTTGAAGATCATTTTTAATCACGGGAGATTGTCTGCCCTAAGGGCTAGAAACGTCTCAAGGAGAAAGTATCATGCGTCACCGTAAATCAGGCCGCAAACTGAATAGAACATCAAGCCATCGTAAGGCTATGTTTGCCAATATGGCAGCATCTCTCATTAAACATGAGCAAATTGTAACAACTTTGCCGAAAGCCAAAGAACTTCGTTCTGTTGTGGATAAAATTATCACTCTAGGTAAACGCGGTGATTTGCATGCGCGTCGCCAAGCCATTAGCAAAATTCGTGATGTTGAAATGGTCAAAAAACTATTTGATGTTTTGGCACCGCGTTATGAAGAGCGTAATGGTGGATATACTCGCGTTTTAAAAGCAGGTTTCCGTTATGGTGATAATGCGCCAATGGCTGTGATTGAGCTTGTAGATCGCGATGTTGAAGCTAAAGGTAAAGATTCAGGTCCTACAGCTGATGTTGAAACTGTTTCAGAAGATGCGGCATAAGCCTATAATATTGAAGAATTTAATAAGCCTTGCAGGGAAACTTGCAAGGCTTTTTGTTATTTGATTTCAAAAACAACATCCTTTATTGAGTTTTATATTGCGCAATTTTCTTTAAATGATCTTCTTGTAAAAGATATGATAGACGCAACAAATTTGGTAGCTAAAATACTTGATTATTTCAAAGTGATTTAGTGATTAACAAAGCAATCTGAATTAAAAAGTGTGGTATTAAAGTGCATATCCAGAACATAAAAATAACGATTTTGGTTTACTTTTTAGCCTTTTTATTTGGTCTATCCTTCTCAGCTATAGCTGAAGAGAAATCCCTATTTCTTTCGAAAGAAGAAGGGCGCGCTGTACCGCGAGATCAATCTGAAATTCGTTTAAGTTTTGCATCTGTCGTTACGCGTTCGGCGCGTGCTGTAGTGAATGTTTATGCAACACGAATGGTTCGTCAACGCCGCTCTCCTTTTGCTGGGGATCCGTTTTTTGAACGATTTTTTGGTCCAGATGCTTTTGGCCGGCCGCGTGAGCGTGAAAGCAGCTCTTTAGGTTCGGGCGTTATTGTTGATGCTTCAGGCATTATTGTCACAAATTTTCACGTCATTGCAGATGCGACAGATATTAAGGTTGCTTTATCTGATAGGCGTGAATTTGATGCAGAGATTATTTTACGAGATCAAAAGTCAGATCTTGCAGTTTTGGAGATTCAACAGAAGGGGGAAATCTTTCCTCATCTTGATTTTGCCAGCCAGAATAGCCTTGATGTCGGGGATCTTGTTTTAGCGATCGGTAATCCGTTTGGTGTTGGGCAAACTGTAACACAGGGAATTGTTTCTGCCCTTGCCCGCACGCAGGCTGGTATTTCTGATTCTGGTTTTTTTCTACAAACGGATGCGGCAATTAATCCAGGTAATTCTGGTGGTGCATTGGTTGATATGAATGGTGATATTGTTGGCATTAACACTGCCATTTACTCAAAAAGCGGTGGTTCAATTGGTATTGGTTTTGCCATTCCTTCTGATATGGTTAAAACCGTTGTTAACTCGGCCCTTCAAGGCAGCAACCGTGTTGTTCGTCCTTGGATAGGCGCACAACTTCAAAATGTTGATGCTGATAGTGCTTTGGCGCTTGGTCTTTCAAGACCCAGAGGCGTTTTAGTAACGGCACTTTTTGATGAAGGTCCATCTGATAAGGCGGGTCTTGAAATTGGTGATTTGATATTATCCGTTAATGGAGATGCGTTTGATGATGAAAATGGCTTTCTATATCGCTTGGCAACGCTTGGTATTGGTCAAGAAGCAGAATTGAAAATTATTCGGGGGGGACGTGAACATTTATACCGGGTTTCATTGGTACCTGCTCCTGAAACTACTCCTCGTGATGAGCGTTTATTAAAAGGGCGTCATCCTTTTGCCGGTGCTTATATTGCCAATTTATCACCTGCACTTGCAGAAGAAATTCGTTTTTCAGGTTTTCCAGAGGGTGTCATTGTCTTGGATGTTGAACGCCGTTCTTATGCCAGAAGGTTTGGGTTGCGTAAAGGTGATGTGATTTTAGAGCTTAATAATGAACCTGTTTTAACCACGGATGCTCTTGAAAAAATGTTGCAGCAAAAGGCGCTCAACTGGCGCTTTAAAATTAATCGCAATGGAAAAATTCTCGAATCGGATCTTATTCGTGGCTGATTTATTTGCCTCTTCAAAAACAATTGAGGATGCGCCAAGACCTTTGGCAGACCGATTGCGCCCCTCTAAACTGGATGATGTGATTGGCCAGGGACATTTGATTGGCAAAGAGGGGACGTTAAGGCGTATGCTAAAAAGCCGTAGCTTGGGTTCCCTTATTTTTTGGGGTCCTCCTGGCACTGGAAAAACGACATTAGCTCGTTTAATGGCAGAAGAAACTGAGCTGGTATTTGACCAAATTTCGGCAATTTTTTCGGGAGTTGCAGATTTAAAAAAGGTTTTTGAAGCCGCGCGTCAAAGGCGTATTATGGGGCAGGGAACTTTGTTATTTGTTGATGAAATTCATCGCTTTAACCGCGCCCAACAAGATTCATTTTTACCCGTTATGGAAGATGGAACTGTTACTTTAATTGGTGCAACAACTGAAAACCCCTCATTTGAATTGAATGCAGCGTTGTTGTCACGTTCGCAGGTATTATCGTTTCATTCGCTTAATGAAGTCGATTTGGAAAATTTGCTGAAAAAGGCTGAGAGGAGAGAAGGAAAAAAGCTACCTCTTAATGAAGAAGCGCGCAAAAACCTTATTCGTATGGCCGATGGGGATGGCAGAGCCAGCCTTATGTTGGCTGAAGAAGTTTGGCGGGCTGTGAATGAAAATGAAATTTTTGATTCAAAAAAATTGCAGGAAATTTTGCAACGCCGCGCGCCTGTTTATGATAAAGGGCAGGACGGCCACTATAACCTGATTTCAGCTCTTCATAAATCCGTTCGTGGTTCTGATCCTGATGCTGCGCTTTATTATCTTGCGCGTATGTTTGATGCCGGTGAAGACCCGCTTTATCTTGGACGCAGACTTGTTCGTATGGCAAGTGAAGATATTGGCCTTGCCGATCCTCAGGCCCTTGTGATTGCTAATGCTGCAAAAGATGCTTATGACTATTTAGGGTCACCAGAAGGTGAATTGGCACTGGCTCAAGCTTGTGTCTATTTGGCAACAGCACCAAAATCCAATGCACTTTATACAGCTTTTAAACAGTCTATGCATTCTGCCAAGGAAAATGGCTCATTACTACCTCCAAAGCATATTTTGAATGCACCTACGAAATTGATGAAAGAAGAAGGCTACGGGACTGGATATTTTTATGATCATGATGCACCCGAAGCTTTTTCTGGTCAGGATTATTTTCCTGAAAAAATGGAGCGGCAACATTTCTATCAACCAGTGGAACGCGGTTTTGAGAGAGACATTAAAAAGCGGTTGGATTATTGGCAGAAATTAAGAAGAAAGCGACAGGAAGAAAGGGGCGATTGAGGTGCTGCATTTTTTAATCGTTGCTTTGGGAGGCGCTTTGGGCGCTTCTGGTCGTCATCTAACGGGCCTAATATCGTTAAAGATTTTGGGTGCTGCTTTTCCCTATGGCACTTTATCGGTTAACATTTTAGGGTCATTTTTGATGGGAGTCTTGATTGCTTTTCTTGTCAAGAAAACAGGCTTTTCCCATGAATGGCGTCTGTTTTTAGCGACAGGTTTTTTAGGTGGCTTTACTACTTTTTCTGCGTTTTCGCTTGATGCAATCAGTTTATGGGAAAAGGGGGCATATCAAAGTGCTTTTCTTTATGTTGTCGCTTCTGTAATCTTTTCTCTGCTTGCGCTTTATGGTGGACTTATGCTTGTTAGGGCCACACACTAGGTAAAAAGAGAAATTAATTGCTAATGGTTGCCGTTGAACAAAAAATTATTGATGCCGATGAAGCCGGTATGCGGTTGGACCGTTGGTTTAAGCTGCATTATCCTGGACTTGGTTTTGGGCATTTACAGAAATTAATGCGTTCCGGGCAAATCAGAGTGAATGGGGCGCGGGTTAAAACGTCTACAAGATTGGCTGTCGGACAAACGGTGCGCGTGCCACCTGTTAATGAAGATGATGCGCGTACATCAAAACCGGTGACCCATAAAACCATGCGTGATCGCCATGATAGCGAGGTCTTGGCTGAAAATACGCTTTATGAGGATAATAAGGTTCTGGTTATTAACAAACCATCTGGTTTGGCTGTGCAGGGTGGTTCTGGCCTTAATCGCCATGTTGATGGTATGCTTGAAGCCTATCGCGATAAGAAGGGACAAAAGCCGCGTCTTGTTCATCGTCTAGACAGGGATACATCGGGTGTTTTGGTGATTGCCAAAACCCGTATGGCAGCTTCTCATCTTACAAAAGCTTTCCGTGAGCGTTCTACCAAAAAGGTTTATTGGGCTTTGGTGCGCGGTGTGCCAAAACCCCCACAGGGACGGCTTTCTACCTGGCTCATCAAGGAAGAGGATGAGTATGGCGACCAAAAAATGAAAGTTTTGAGGGAGAAAGCCAAAGGGGCAGATCATGCTGTTACGCTTTATTCAGCCATGGAATGGGTTGGGCAAAATCTTTGTTGGGTAAGTTTACGCCCTGTTACAGGCCGTATGCACCAATTACGGGTTCATATGGATTATTTGGGGCATCCCATTATCGGTGATAAGAAGTATTTTTCTGTTCGTAACTGGGAAATGCCAGGCGGTATTCAGCAAAAATTGCATCTTCATGCCCGCCGTCTTATTATTCCGCATCCTGATGGTGGAGAAATCGATGTAACGGCTCCGCTTCCACCCCATATGGTGCAAAGCTGGAATTTATTGGGTTTTGATGAGACAACATATGATGCAGTGCAAAGTGAGGCGATAGAGGGGGAGGATGTTGATTGATGACGTTTTATGAACCGCCCCATCTTATTATTTTTGATTGTGATGGTACCTTGGTTGATGGTCAACACATGGTTATTGCGGCCATGCGTGAGGCTTTCCATCATCATGGCTTACCAGAGCCTGATGATAGGAAAACACGCCGCGCTATTGGTCTTTCTCTCAAAATTGCCATTGAGCGGGTTTTGGGAGATGAACTTGCTCACCATGCTGTTGATGTTACGGAAACATTCAAACGTATTTTTCAGGATTTGAGGGTTAAGGGGAACGTTCCAGAGCCTTTCTATGCTGGCGCGCGTGAGTTGATTGAAAGCCTCTCCACACGCGATGATGTGCTGCTTGCTATTGCTACTGGAAAAAGCCGCAGGGGTGTTGACATTATGCTGGAACGGGAAGGTTGGGAAAATGCTTTCATTTCATTGCAAACAGCAGATAATGCGCCTTCAAAGCCTGATCCGGCGATGGTTTTAAACGCTTTGGCTGATGGCGGGGTGAAAGCGCATCAGGCTGTGATGATTGGGGATACGACCTATGATATGGAAATGGCTCGATCTGCCAATGTAAAAGCTTATGGTGTCGCTTGGGGATATCATGATGCCAAAGCCTTGGCGCTTTCTGGTGCCAGCATGATTTTGGATGATTATAAGGCCCTGGATACAGCTTTAAAAAGCCGGTTCATGGATGAAATTTTGGTGTAATTCAATTTGGTATATTTCAAAGTTGATATGAGTGAATAATGAGTGGACCTTTTGATATTTTTGGTCTTGGTGCAGACCCAGAAAAACCGCAAGAAAGCCCCGCGCGCAAAGCGCAAATTGCTTCCGCCCGCGCCTTACCAAACCGCTTTTATGAAGATGTAACAGTTTTTTATGAAGATGGTGGGTTTCTTATTCATCTTGATGGTAAACCTGTACGCACGCCAGCGCGACAGATTTTAAAAGTAGCAGATAGGCCTGTTGCACAAAAACTGGCCGATGAATGGCAAGCACAGAAAAATAAAATCAACCCAAAAAACATGCCGATGACGAGACTTGTCAATTCTGCTCTCGATGGTGTTGCCAATACAATGGTGGAGGTGAGGGAAGAGGTTGTAAGATTTTCAGAGACCGATCTTTTGTGTTATCGAGCAGAAGGACCTGATCGTCTGGTAGAGCGGCAGAACACTCATTGGGACCCTGTTATGATCTGGATGGAGGAACGGTATGGTTGTTCTTTCAAGTTGGTTGGTGGGGTGATGCACGTTTCACAGGAAGGTGAGACGATAGAGCGCGTGCGGGAAATTGTTGATCTTTACGATAATCCATTAAAGCTTGCTGGCCTGCATTCAATGACCAGCCTTCTTGGTTCCTGCATTTTGGCTTTGGCTGTTGCAGATGGTTTTTTATTAGCAGATCACAGCTGGAAATTGGCCCATATTGATGAAGACTGGAACCGTGAACAATGGGGCGGGGATAAAGAAGCTGAAGAGCGCAGAGCCTACCGTTGGCAAGATATGAAAGCCGCTTCTTTTTTGGTGACGGCTGTTGGGTGAAACGTATCCTAAGCCTTTTAAAACGATGTTCATTTTAAAAGAAAATCTGAGCGCAAACTAAGGGCTATAGCTAAAAATCACAATCATTTTATAAAGGCTTGGCTATATGCTCAAGTTCATAAAAACAACTTAATTTTTAATTGTGATTGTTGTTTTAAATACTCGCCTTAATTGATATTTCAATAGAAATAAATAAGGAAAACTAATGACAATTCGTAAAACCGTATCGTATGGTGTCCTTTCAATATTTTTATCTGCTGTGCCATTTAATGTTTATGCGGCGGACCTTGATTCAGAGACTGTTATTAAAAATGACAGCCTCCCTTTTTATGTAAACGTCTTTGGCGGCGGTAGTTTTGCTCAAGATGTTGATGGCTCTTTAGAAATAACTGGAATTGATCCCCTTGATGTTTCGCAATCATTAGATAGCGGTTTTATTGCAGGTATTTCTTTTGGTAAGGAAATCTTTAATAATTTTCGTGGTGAAGTAGAATTTTCTTTTAGGTAAAATGAGCAAAACCTCTTTGACTTTACTAGTGCAGGCCTTTCAAGCACAGCCACTGAAGGTGAAAATTTGAATTCCTACACTGTACTTGCAAATCTTTGGTATGATGTTGCAGCCGTAGAAAGATATAATATTACGCCTTATATTGGTGGTGGTATCGGTTTGGGCATTATTGATCTTAATATATCAGATGCCGCAGTTGCTCTTGGCGACCCTGAAGACCTTACAGGTGTTGGTTATCGCTTTTCATGTATTATTGCTGATATTGATGGAAGAGATAGTATTGGCTTAGATTTTCCAGTAAATAATGCAGAGATTTATAATCATAATGTGATTGGAAATATTAAATATAATTTCTAGATTTGTACGTTGTAATAATAAATGGCAAAACTGTTTTCAATTTTGCCACTTATTATAAAAATATATTGTAAGCGTTCTATTCTATTGCCGAACTCATATAAAATGATAGCGGATTTTGGCTATAGAAACTATTTTATAAATTTACACCCATAGATGTCCTGTTATGATAGAGCAATCAAAAATTGTATTTTTTGATTCGTTATGGATGACTTAGAATGTGTGGCGTTCTAAGTAATTCATTTTATTTCTTTTCTTAAATTATGGGGCAATTATGAAAATTATCAAGAGAATGAACGAGGTTAAATATGGTATACTTTTACCCTTGTTCTTAATATATGCGCCAGCACAAGCACAGACACAATTTCCTTCTGATGCGAAACAAAGCTGTGTTGTAAGTTCTGATGAGTTCAAGAAATGGATAACGCTTGATAGCATCAAGTCTGCTAAAAAAGCTGTTGGTCCTGTTTATGATGAAGAAACGGGCCAGGTTTATATTTTCCCGCCTGATGGCCCTAATTTTTCAACCACTTCAACAGACTGTGATTTTTATAAATGGGGTTCGCGTATGTTTTTGTGGTTGTCATCAACAGTTACAGATACTTTTACCAAACCTGAAAATACCCAGTTACCCGACAGCGAGACTAATTATGTATTTTCTTCAGAGTTTTTCTATCAACTGGAAGAAAATAAGAAGGGTCAACAGATTCTTGCGGCACAGGGGCCTGAGAAGTCATCAATCAAGTCTATTCGTCATTTAAAGCCTGTTGATGCAGAAGAAAATGCACAGGCTGGTGGAAGTGGTGTTTTGATTTCGCAAGATAAAAATCTAATCTCTAAAGAGCCATCTCTTGTTTATTATTCCGTCAATACAAACCGTGTTTATGGCTATTTCCTGAATGCTTTTGACCCCGATACAAAATCGGAGTTTCCTGATAATGCCTTGGAGGTTTGTTTTAATATTGG
>CALHLB010000138.1 GCA_938034375.1 uncultured Alphaproteobacteria bacterium
TTAACCAATTAACCAATTAATAAATCAATTAAGGGGGGGATGAGGGGTTCATCGGCGGGGGGCATATCATATTGGCGTAGATGATTGGCCCGAACCCATTTGAGTTGTTGCCCCTCTTGTGGAGCCGGTATGCCCCAAAAGCGTCGGCATATATAAAGCGGCATAAGCAGATGAAAATCATCATAAGCAAAACTTGCAAAACTTAAGGGGGCCAGACAATCCGTTTTGGTATCAATGCCAAGTTCTTCCCTAAGCTCGCGCACTAATGCCTCTTCGGGGCGCTCCCCTTCTTCCAGTTTACCGCCAGGAAATTCCCACAGGCCTGCCATAGCTTTGCCTTTGGGACGCTGTGCAATCAGGATCCTGTTATCTTGATCAATCAAGGCACAGGCTACCACAAGTGTTAGTTTCATGATTGATCAGCCTTCTTTTTTACGGCGTAAATATAACGGTAAAACTCTTCAAAACCGAGTTTTCTATAAAGTTTTATGGCTGGTTCATTATGTGTTTCTACTGCCAGAAAACTCCAGCTCTCTTGTTTTTCTGCTGCGTTTTTTAATGTATGGGTCATTAATTCGAAGGCAAACCCCTGCCTTTGATACGCGCTTAAAACAGCGAGGTTTTGATAGGTTGTTACATTCATTTGAGTTACAGCCATAACGGTGGCAACCGGTTTTCCATCTGCAAATCCCAAATAATAGGTTGTTTCATCCAAAATGGCATTGTGTATTTTGAGTAATGTGTTTTTTTGTTTTTTGTAGTGGGGCGTTGTTTTTAAAAAGGTGGAAATCCAGATTTCTTCTGCGCGTTTGTATTGTTTTATTTCAAGGCACTTTTTCGGTGTTTTTAGGTTCTGATGGGCATGATGAAATGTTAGTATTGGTTTTTCAAAGCTATAATTTCGCGCCTTTAAGTCGTTTAAAACGGCTAATGGCGCGAGAGGTGAGAGGCGCACACGCGGGGCAAGCCCAACTTTGGCATAGGTTTTTTCCATCCAGTCGATACGTTCGGATACATTTTTATCATCGCTTGCATCAAGAAAGAAAAGCGAATTGGCGCGGCCTGAAAGACCATCTGCCATGCCCAAAAGCCAACGTCCTGAAAGGCTTGTTGTTAAAGCAGGCCATGAAGAGGCAATCATGCTTTCTGCGGTTAAGATATTAGCTGCGGTAATCGCCATTGATTGCTACGTAATCTTTGGTTAAATCGCATGTCCAGACCGTGGCTTTGCCACGCCCTAAACCTAAATCGACTGTAATGCTGATTTCTTCCTTTTTCATGACCAGTGCGGTCTGTTCCTCATCGTAAGCAGGGTCACGTTCTCCTTTAAAAGCAACTCGGATTTTATCAAAGAAAATTGAAAGGCGGTCGCGGTCGGCAGGCTCTCCCGCTTTTCCAACGGCCATAACAATGCGCCCCCAATTGGCATCTTCCCCGGCAATGGCAGTTTTAACAAGGGGGGAATTGGCGATAGAAGAGGCGATTTTCTTTGCAGATTTTGCAGATCTTGCGCCCTTGACGTTAATTTCAACAAACTTACGCGCGCCTTCCCCATCTTTCACAATGAGATGAGCTAATTCCAGGCAAAGCTGATTAAGCACTTTTTGGAAAGGTCTAAGGCGTTTATCTGATTTTTCTGTGATAGCTTCAATTGGGGCTTGCCCTGTTGCAAAAAGTAAAACCGTGTCGCTGGTTGATGTATCGCTATCAACGGTTATTGCGTTGAAAGATTTATCAACGGCTTTTTTCAATAATTCTTGCAAAATTTCAGGCGCTATGGGGGCATCTGTTGCAATAAAAGAAAGCATGGTTGCCATATCTGGTGCAATCATGCCAGATCCCTTTGCCATGCCATTCAAAGTGATGGGTACGCCATCAATTGAAAAAGAATGTGTGGCTGTTTTGGGAAAAGTATCCGTTGTCATAATTGCTCTGGCTGAATTGAGCCAGTGTTCTTCTTTTAAGGATGAAACCATTGTTGAAAGAACATTTGCAAAGGGTGCTGGATCCAGGGGTTCGCCTATAACGCCTGTCGAGGCAAGGTAGACTTCATTAACAGGGCATTGCGCGAATTCTGCAACCAGTTCTGCAGAACGGCGCACCGCTTCCCATCCCTTCATACCGGTGAAAGCATTGGCATTACCAGAATTTACTAGCAGGGCTTTTGCCTTGCCATGGTTTAAAATTTGCCTGCACCAATCAACGGGAGCTGAAGGGCAGTTTGAGCGGGTAAAAACACCAGCAATACTGGCTGCTTTATCAAAGCACATTAATAAAACGTCTTCACGACCTTTATATTTTATTCCCGCCTCGATTGTTGAAAGCTTAACACCTTTTAAAGCAGGAAGTTCTACAAAAGTTTTGGGGGCTAGGGGGGATGTGCCTGACATTTTCTTAAACTCTGTTTCGACCCGCTTTAAGTCTTATTGTGCTTTTTGCTTGTTTTCTTCTTTGGCTTTTTCCTGGCCAGGAAGAGGAACAATATTGATTTTTGCTTCTTTGCGTAATTCGCTTATTCTTTCAGCAAACATTTCGTTGAATAAGGCATTGCCGATTTCAGCTTGAACCTGCTCATAAGCTGGCGCTTTTGTTTGCCTTGTTTCTTCAACTTTTATTACGTGCCAGCCAAATTGAGTTTTTACAGGCTGCTTGCTGTAAGCGCCTGCTTCCAGTTTGGAGGCAGCTTCCTGAAAAGGGGCTACCATTTGGTCGGGGCCGAAAAAGCCCAAATCACCGCCATTAGGGCCGCTTGGGCCGGTTGATTTTTCTTTCGCTAATTCAGCAAAATCCTTGCCGCCATCCAATTCCTTGATAACGGCTTTGGCTTCATCTTCTTTTTCAAGAAGGATGTGGCGGGCGCGAATTTCTGTATGAGGCTCAAAACGGGCCAGATATTCCACATAGCGTTCTTGCATTTTTTCTTGCGTAATTTGTGGATGAATGATTTTGCGGATATAGAAATTCCGCAAAGCACGCGTTTTCAATTGATCTAACCTACGTGCAAACTCATCTGTTTCATCCAGTTTTTCTTCTTTGCCAGCTTTTGCCAAAAGCTCCATGTTCACCATGATTTCAATCAGGCCATCACGGCGTTCTGCCGGCGGTATACGTTGCAATTCTGCATTAAAATCAACGGCGGCAGTGGCTAAATCGCGGTTGGTAAAGTCTTTGCCATTAACACTAAAGACAATGGCATCGGGGTCGAACGTGCTTTGTTGGGCCTTTTCCTGTGCCATAAGGGGTGAGGAAAGGCTAAGACTTGCAAAAAGTGAAGCTGCCAAAAGAATATATTTTTTCGACACAGTTTGACTTTTAAAAAAGAACATTAATTTCTCCAGGTTTTAATGTGCGCCATATTTTTATTTAAGCCAAACCCTATTTGGTAACAAATATGTCTTTTAAAGGGCGTTATGACTTATGAACATTGACATAAATTCACACCACTCTTATCTGTCTGAAGGTGTAACGTCCAGAAGGGTTTTGCTCTTTCACGATAAGTTTTAACAATAACGCTACTTATTGCATGCTTATTAGGGCTTTATAATTGCTTAATTAGATTAATCTTGGGAAGATTTAAATGGTTTTTGGTGCAATTGCTCGTAAAGTATTCGGTTCTGCAAATGATCGCCGAATTAAAGCCTATCAGGCACGTGTTGATGCAATCAATGCGCTGGAGGCTGATATTGAAAAATTAAGTGATGATGGTCTGCGTGAAAAGACAGAGGCATTCAAACAGCGGTTTCAAAAAGGCGAATCACTTGATAGCTTTTTAGTTGAATCTTTTGCTGTCGTGCGGGAAGGCGCTAAACGCGCCCTTGGTATGCGGCCCTTTGATGTGCAATTGATTGGGGGCATGGTTCTGCATGAAAAAGCCATAGCAGAAATGCGAACAGGGGAAGGGAAAACCCTTGTGGCAACCTTGCCTGTTTATCTGAATGCATTAACCGGCCTTGGTGTGCATGTTGTCACCGTCAATGATTATCTTGCTGCACGTGATGCGGAGTGGATGGGAAAACTTTATAATTTTCTTGGGCTTTCTGTGGGTATTGTTTCCCACGGGATTGATGATGATGAGCGTAAAGCCGCTTATGAATGTGATATTACCTATGCCACAAATAATGAGCTGGGTTTTGATTATTTGCGTGATAATATGAAATATAGTCGTGAAGCGATGGTTCAGCGCGGGCATTATTTTGCTATTGTTGATGAAGTCGATTCGATTTTGATCGATGAAGCGCGCACCCCCCTTATTATTTCAGGTCCTTTGGAAGATCGCTCAGAGCTTTATATTGAAATTGATAAGTTCATTCCTCTTTTGGTTGAAGAGGATTATGAAATCGATGAAAAACATAAAACAACTTCTTTCACTGAGCTAGGCAATGAAAAACTTGAAGAACTTCTTAAAGAATCAGGTCATTTAAAGGGTGATAGCCTTTATGATATTGAAAATGTTACTATTGTGCATCACGTTACCAATGCATTGCGGGCGCACAAGCTTTTCTTAAAAGACAAGGATTATATCGTTCGTAATAATGAAGTTATTATTATTGATGAATTTACAGGACGTATGATGCCGGGGCGCCGTTTTTCTGAAGGCTTGCACCAGGCTTTGGAGGCCAAGGAAGGCGTTGCCATTCAACCTGAAAACCAGACTTTGGCTTCAATTACTTTTCAGAATTATTTCCGCATGTATGAGAAACTGGCTGGTATGACAGGCACCGCCATGACGGAAGCCGATGAATTTGCTGATATTTACGGGTTGGAAGTTCTGGATATTCCAACCAACCTTCCCATAAAGCGTCTGGATGAAAGCGATGAGGTTTATCGTACATCGGAAGAAAAGTATCACGCCATTGTTGATGAAATTATTGAAGCGCAAAAGAAAAAACAGCCTATTCTGGTTGGTACAACATCAATTGAGAAATCTGAATATTTAGCAGACCTGTTAAAACAAAAGGGCGTTAAAGATTATCATGTTTTGAATGCGCGCTATCATGAGCAGGAGGCGCAAATTGTGGCTCAAGCCGGTGTGCCGGGCGCTGTAACAATTGCAACCAATATGGCCGGGCGGGGTACCGATATTAAGCTTGGTGGTAACCTTGATGTGCGTATCGAGCAAGAATTGGCGAATGTTCCTGAAGGTGAGGAACGAAAGCAGAAAGTTTCTTCAATTGCTGCAGAAGTTGAAAAATTGAAAAAGGAAGCCCTTGCCGCCGGTGGCCTTTATGTTTTAGCGACAGAACGCCATGAAAGCCGCCGTATTGACAACCAATTACGGGGACGTTCAGGGCGGCAAGGGGATCCTGGTCGGTCTAAATTCTATCTTTCCTTGCAAGATGATTTGATGCGTATTTTCGGGTCTGACCGTATGGATGGCATGTTGCGCCGTTTAGGGCTTGAAGAGGGGGAGGCGATTATTCACCCTTGGATTAACAAAGCATTGGAGCAGGCTCAGAAAAAGGTTGAAGGGCGTAATTTTGATATTCGTAAAAACCTTTTGAAATATGATGATGTGATGAATGATCAACGCAAGGTTATTTTTGAACAACGTATTGAAATGATGGCTGATGATGATTTGGCCGATGTTGTTTCAGAAATGCGTGCTGATGTTGTTGATGATTTGGTTGACAAGCATATTCCGGCAAAAGCCTATGCTGAACAATGGTCTGTCGATGAATTGCGTGGCGAGGTTGAAACCTATCTTGGGCTTGATATACCCGTTCATGAATGGGCTAAGGAAGAAGGCATTGCCGATGAGGAAATCCGTTCCCGCCTTCATAAACTTGCCAATGAGGCAGCAGTTGCGCGCGCTGTTAAGGTTGGCAGTGATAATATGCGTCAGATTGAAAAGGCTATTATTTTGCAGACCCTTGACCATTTATGGCGGGAGCATTTGGTAACGCTCGACCATCTGCGCCAGGTTGTTGGGCTTCGTGGTTATGGGCAACGCGACCCTTTGCAGGAATATAAACAGGAAGCTTTCACGCTTTTTGAAGCCATGCTTGCAACATTGCGCCAGGCCGTTACAGGCCAGCTTATGCGTGTGGAAGTGATTGAAGAAGCGCCTGTTTTATCCGATGAGGATTTGCCTGAAATGGATATGGAGCATGAAAGCCTGGAAGAGGATTTTGATGATGTTCCTGCAATGCCTGTAAAACCGTTTATAAATGAAACGGTTAAGCCAGAAGACCGCGACCCGGATGACCCTTCAACATGGGGCAAGGTTGGGCGTAATGAAGCTTGCCCTTGTGGATCTGGTAAGAAGTACAAGCATTGTCACGGGGCTTTGAGGTAAAATAAAATATTTGCAGTTTATAATTGTATTTATATTTAATGATACCTAGATACTCCATGCAGCAATTGCTGAACGAGCCGATAGCCAGATAGCTCACCGCTTGAGGCAGAGGCGCGGAACACTGAAAAGTGTGACAATTGTTTATACTGGCAAGTGCGCCAGCGATTATGAGCAAGGCAATTTGCTTCATTGTGAATTTCCTATCGCTTGTATCGCATATGCATATTGCGAGAGCCTGACTTTCAAACGTCATGCCGTTTACAGTATATACGATTATGTTGAAGAGAGCGCATCGCCTATAAAACGATGCGTAGTAGATTGTAAAGTCTATGATTATGGCGAGCAGACTTCGGTTTTTTTGCCAAGGCGGAGGCGATGTGCAGCCATCCTATGTGATGGGTTCGTGCTCAACGATAACGTCGCCTCCACTCAACACCTTTGGAAAAACAGAGAGTTTCTCATGGTTTGGAAACCAAGGAAAAAAGATTTAAAAAACTACCTACATTTCGATCGTTCAATGCCTGTTAAAGGTCTTGTACAGTATGTTACAAATGATGAACTTGTTGCAAAACATCGCTTTTTTCCACTAATACGTTTTCATGAAAAATGGACTAAATTTCGCAAGGACGGAGCAAAAAGGCGAAAAGTTAGACCATTGCGATATGCCGCAAGGCGTGATGCTGCGATTTATGCACATTACAGATTTCAATTAGCGCAAAAATATGAAAAAGAGCTTAAAAGACGAAATATTGTTGATTTGCCTATAGCCTATCGCCACTTACCTAAATCTGAGAATGGGGGCGGTAAGTGCAACATTGATTTGGCGAAAGAAGCTTTTGATTTTATTAGGAAACTAGGTAATGCAGATGTTACAGTTGTTGACATAAGTTCTTTCTTTGAAAATCTGGATCATGCAAAAATTAAAGAAAAGTGGGAACAAATTATCAATCGCCCTCTTAATCCTGCTGAATTGAATGTTTACAGGTCTTTGACGCAATATGCCGTTGTAGAAAGGCATAAAGTCTTCGAAAGGTTTGATCTCTATCAAAAAGGTACTGGCGTTAATCGACTGGAGAAAAGAAAGCGCAAAATAGATAAAATGCGCGATGAACGACTGCGGCAAATTTGTACTCCAGAAGAATTTAGACAAAAGGTCTGCGGTGAGGACCCAAATTATCCAAGCCTAATACAGAAAAATAGAAAGCCTTTTGGTATTCCGCAAGGAACACCAATTTCTGATTTAATCGCGAATTTATATCTTATTGATTTTGATCAGAGGTTATCGCGATGGGTCAGAAAAAGAGGTGGCAAGGCTTTCAGGTATTGTGATGACATAATAGTAATTTTGCCTCATAAAAACGGGCAAGACTATAATCTAGCCAAAAACTATCTTCAAAATTCAATTCCACAACATGGTAGCCAGTTAGAAATTCAAGACAAGAAAGTTTCTGTTAGCCGTTTTTTATGCGTACCAGATCAAGGTCAAATATATACTCAAATTTTTGGAAAGGTCTCTAAAAATGGTCTGGAATATCTTGGCTTTGAGTTTGATGGGATGCGCGTCAAAATCAAGGACGCAACTTTATCTAACGCTTGGCGTAAATTAAAAAAACGTTCATATGGCTGGAGCAGAAGGTATGTTCGGCGTTATAGAGCAAAAGGCGATGATTGGTTGCGTAAAAATGCCCCTCTTGCTTTTGAGACTGAGCGCATTATTAAAATTGCAGCGGTAAATGAACGTGATTTTAAAAAATGGACATTCAATCGATACGTAAAACGCTCAAAAGAAATATTTTCTGAGTATGATGTTATTTTTGATCAACAGACTAAAAACTATCGAAAATCTGCTTTAACTACAGTGATGTATGAAGCTTTTGAGCGCGCAATTGCAATACATGGGGCCCGAAGCTAGCCTTAATAAGGGTTCGCCTTCAAAACGTTTGACTTGCTAACCTTCGGTACTGTGTTTTGAATTTTAATCAATGCGTTCAAATAAATAATATATTTTACGTTTGTTAGCTTTACATTCTACTCATCGCCAAACCCCGTTGCCCGTTTAACCGAGCCTGTTATGCCGCTAAAAAAGCCTGTCTTTTCTCGTGTTTCTTGTTTTTGTGGCACAAAGCTTAGTGCATTTGTTCTTGGGTTGGCGCGGGGTTGTGGGCTTGAGGCTTTGTTGGTTATTACAGGCGTTGCCACTGCTGCCTGAACGGCCTGAACGGGGCTTTCCGACTTTGGTGTAACTTCAGCAATAACAGGCGGTGGCAAGATGCCATCTGCCAAATAACCCAGTTGAACAAATTCGGTTTTAATTTCATTCACCCGGCGTTTTAAATGGGATGAATAGGCTAAACCTCTATCACGAAACTTCTGGATACGCTCTTTTTCTATTTTTAGATTAGCACTTAATTCTGCGTGGCGGCGTTCTCTGTCGTTTGTCCATTGACTGGCAATTTGGTCTTCCAGAATTTTATCCTGAATGATTTTGTCATCTACGGTATTTTTCAGTTTATCGGGAATTTTATATTCAGGACAGGGCTTTTTGGCGTTGAATTGTTCGCCATCACCCAATAATCTTGCATTAAAGATATAACGGCCATCGCAGGCCTCTACCTTTGGTTCGCGGCCTGTTAATTCAAAATGTTCATACCCTCGTTTTAAAGTGCGCCAAAATGGCATGTGTTCGTTATCTTGGAACAGTGCCATGTTCTCTGCTGTCATACGGAAGGGGAAAGCGTGTACCTGAAACTGTTTTTGCCCCCCTAAAAAAGCTTCACGGGCGAGGGCATATATCTCTTCAATCTGGTGATCTTCCATGGAATAGCACCCAGCAGAAGAGCAGGCACCATGGACCATTAAAAAAGAACCTGTACGGTCATGGGATCGGTCAAAATTATTGGGAAAGCCAAGATTAAAGGCAAGGTGGAAAGAGGAATTCGGGTTCATTTGCGCGGGGGTAACTTTATAAAACCCTTCAGGGGCTTGTCTGTCGCCTTCCTGAAATTTAGGTCCAAGTTCGCCAGACCAGGCACATATTTCATAAGTTTTAAGCAAGATTTGCTTGCCGATGGATGTTTTTTTCCAAACTTCCAGTTCGGCTTCTTTTTTGAAAATACGGATGAAAATGGCATCTCGTTCATTTACACCAAGTTTTGCCATGGTTTTTTGCAGTTTTGCAGGAATGGGGGCGTGATGTTTTTCAAACTCTGCTTGATAGCAGCCAGCAAGCAAAAGACAGGCACTAAAACAACCTATATATGACAGTTTTTTTAGATTTTGTTTAAGTTTTGTATTTTGCGACAATATTTTAGGGGCTGAAAATTTCACGTGGCTAATCCTGCTTTTGGCCTTTCAGCATTTCATTTGATTTTCATCTTAGCATATTTTGAAAAATGTCTAAATAACGGCTATGTGATGAGGTTTTTGTTTTCCGCTTCAATTAAAAAGGCAAAACAACCCAGAACAAGGGGTGCTTTCTTCTAGATAGAGGGCAGTTCCTTGATGTAATGGGATTATATTCTCTGTCGTGGAGCTATTACGGTCAATTTTATGGGCTGCTTTGTGAAGGGCTTGAATAAAGGTCAGATTTTCAAAAAATGTCCGGCTGATATGGTAGGCTGCTTTTTCGCTAAAATCATCTCTTACGATTAAAAAGTTTTTTTGGGCAACCGTATTTATACCAGTTTCCTGGTTTGGGTAGGTGTTGGGGTTAATATAATAAGGCTCCCAAACGGGAGAAGAGGTTTTTGTAATCTGCTTGATTTGCACATCATTTACTCCCACAAATGTTGCTTGTACCTCGCGATTATTAAAAACTTTTTCAATAATGCGATTTCTCTCATGTGTTACCAGTGAAAGGCCAGCTATTCTTTCATCCATGAAAGCTCTCGCGCTTTTGTGGGTATCGAAGTTTAAAATTTTAAAAAGCTGTTCAAAATAAATGCCAGAATGGCGAAAAAGACTTCTGGAAGCATAAGCTGAGGCGGTTGTCTTTTCATCGAAGGAAACAGACTCTCCAACTAAATTCCTGAAATCATTTATATTGTGCGTTTTTACTTGCCTCTCATGTAGAATAAAGTGGGCAATATCTGGCCAAAGGGCTGCGATGGTTTTTAGGCGTGGAATTGAGCTTTTATATTTGTGGAAGGGGGGGCGGTTCATTATGGCGCTATAAAGTGTGTTTGCATCAACGAATGCAATATCTGATTTTCCTTCCAGAAGTGAAATAAGATTATCTCTGGCGCCTTTTGTCTGCTTAACTGTTAAAAGTATATTATTTTGTGGGCTATGCTTTAATTTGAGCAAAGTACTCAAAGCAATGCCGACCGAATAATAGTTGCTGCTTGGGGTGCCGCTGGACAGAACATAATTGGGTTCAGCTTTTGAAATGCCATTAAAATTAAGGATAACAAAAAGCGTTAAAAGAAGTGTGTAGAATGCACTTCTTATCCTGTTAATATATTTCTTTCGAGTTATCACTCCATCGTGAAAGCAAAAGTTTATATTAGAGTGCGTTTTTTTCAGGAATTGTCTTATCATTTTCCTCAATATGGGATAGTTGCTGTTTCAGTGTTCATTTGAATGTTTATTATATTTGATAGTATTAACTAAAAGATTAAACGTCTTATTACCAAAGGGGCTTGTTGTGGCTTTAATTGCGAAGTTTTGGGTAATTTGTCTGCTCACGGTTTTTGCGTCAACTCAAATTGCTTTGTCTGGTCCTTATATTCTGGTTGATATGAATAAGAGAGAGGTGATTGCAGCAGATCGCGCCACAGACCCTTGGTACCCTGCATCTATTACAAAATTAATGACCCTTTATGTTGCCGCTAATGCCATTCGTGATGGTAGGCTTTCAATGGCATCAAGTTTGACAATGTCGAAATATGCAGTGGGTACGGCGCCCAGTAAAATGGGTTTTAAAGTCGGTACGAAAATTACAATGGAAAATGCCTTTGCAATGCTGATTGTTAAATCTGCCAATGACATTGCTGTTGGTATTGCCGAGCGGGTTTCAGGTTCTGAGGAGGCCTTTATCAGGGAAATGAATGATACGGCCAGGAAACTGGGCATGACAGGCAGTCATTTTACCAATCCGCATGGGCTTCCTTCTCAAGGTCAATATGTCACAGCGCGTGATATGGCTGTTTTAGGGCTTGCCCTTCAAAATGATTTTCCAGAACTTGCGCCGCTTTTTGGTGTTTCTGCCATTCGTCATGGCAAGCGGGTTTTGCGGTCCTTTAACTTGCTGCTTGAACATTATCGCGGTGCAACTGGCATGAAAACAGGTTTTATTTGTGCTGCTGGGCTTAATATGGTGGCAAGTGCGAAACGGGGTAAAAAACGTTATCTTGCTGTTATATTGGGGGAGCCTTCAACGATTGATAGAACTGAAAAGGCTGCCCTTGTTCTGGAACATGGATTTCAAAATGGTGGCAAAGAATCGAAAGGGCGTCTTGCACATTATTTACCAAGCCCAACACGTGCAAAACCGGTTAACCTACGACCTTATATATGCGGGGGTCATCGTAAAATTAGGCAATATCAGATTGTGACCCCGCAACCTAAGCCAAAGAAAAAATTTTTTGGTAAAAATAAATATATCTCGCCACAGCGTAAGGATTTTGGCCCTAGCCTTGGTAACCCAACGCATCCGCAAGGAACATTGGTTTTTGCACCAAGAGGGCGGACATATCGCTCTCATATTTTGCAGCCACGCCAGAAGAGGGAAATTTTAACGGTTCATGCCGGTGCGGATAGACAAGCGAATAAACCTCTTTATACAGTTCATATTAGCAAACAAGGGCGCAAGCGGTTGGCGAGACAAAGCTCACAGGTTAATGGGCTCACTTCTATAGGCAACGGGTCTGAAAAAAGCGGGACGCCATTTCCTTTAAATAAACCGAGCGTAAAACAGAATATCAGGGCGGGCAGAAGCTCTCCAAGCGCTTATGCTAATAGTCAAAATGGGAGAAGTGGTCAACGCTCTGTAAAAGGGGTGGCGGGCAATTTCAGCCTTTATGGGGGAGATGTGTTAACAGGTCAAAATACAGGGTCTTCCAATCAATCTGTTGTACTGGACTTAAAGCCTGCGCTTTCTATTCTTGAACCGCGTCCCAATCCTTCCCGATGATGGAAAATAATGAATAATCGCCTTCCCATTTCTATTCTTACAGGTTTTTTAGGCGCTGGAAAAACCACGTTTTTAAATCGCCTTTTAAAAGAACCGGAAATGGCAGGGTATGCCGTTATTATTAATGAATTTGGTGATATTGCTTTAGATCATCTTCTGGTTGAAAAAAGTGATGATGGTTTGATTGAGCTTTCATCAGGTTGCATTTGCTGTTCCATGCGGGGGGAACTTGTTGATACGCTGGAACGTCTTGTTGATTATCATTTAAATGAAGAGCCGTTAAAAGGTATTATTATTGAAACCAGCGGGGTTGCAGATCCTTTGCCGATCTTGCAGGCTTTGCTAGCCCATCCATTTCTTTCATCAATTCTTGATGTGGGAAATGTTTTAACGCTTGTTGATGCGGCACATGGTTTGGAAACACTTGAAAGGCAACCGGTTTTTATGCGTCAGATTGTGTTGGCCGATCGATTGCTGATTAGCAAATGCGATTTATATAAAGGCGGTATTCCTTCCAATTTGTTTGCTCAATTGAGGGAGATTAATTTCTCTGCGGTTATTGAAACTGTTGATAAGGTTAAGCTTTCATCTTGCCTTTTACCTTTTGATAATGAGCAAAAGCAATTTGATGAGCGCCTTGATAAGGCGCGTTCTTTTTCCTCCCACGGGAATGATATGACGAGTTTTAGTCTTGTGCGTGATGGGGCTATTTCTTTGGAAGCCCTTATGGCTTTTCTGGAACTTTTAGCTTCGGCTCATGGCGCAGGGCTTTTGCGAGTGAAGGGCCTTGTCGCGATTGAAGGAAAAGCGCGCCCCCTTCTTGTTCAAGGGGTGCGTTCTTTTTTTCATACACCTGTTTTTTTGGAAAGCTGGCCTGATGATAACAAGAATACGCGCCTTGTTTTTATTGTTGATGGGGTTGAGGCTGATTTTATTGCGCGGTTATTTGATGGTTTTTGCTCTATCCCGCAGGTTGATAGTGCAGACAGGGAAGCTTTAATGAATAATCCGCTTGCGATTTCCGGCTTTTCCGATTCTTGAGAATTTAACGGGTATTTTATCAATTTTCCGCAGACTTCCTTAATGTTCAGTTGCTATGATATAGGTATTAAGGAGTATTGTTATGACTGTTTCTATTGATGCTGTTGCCAATTTCGTTTCTGCTGGAAATGCTGTTGAAGCCACTTCTGCCGTTGCATCCCGTGTTATTCAATTTGAACAACAAGCAGCTCAAGCGCTTATTGGCACTCTTCAACAAAGTCAGGCAAACCTTGAGGCGGCCGCTGCGGAAATTGCGGCGCCCCCAACTTTGGATGGTACGGGCAGTACAGTTGATCGTTCTGTTTAAAAGTGTTTTAATTAATAGGTCTTGACCCTACTTCTTAAAATTGTTCATGGAGACTTCAATAAGATTTTTTGCATCTTCTGATGACCAATTTGCAATGCCAGCTAAAACGCCTTGTACGCAGCCTTTATCATCCAGTATCATGGTGGTTGGTAGGCCAAAAACCAGACCTTTTGACCTTAAGTCACGAAAGGCATCGTTTTTAGGGTCCAGATAAAGGTTAAGGGCATTCGCCTCGATTTCATTAAGAAATGCTTTTGGCTTACTGCCGCCATTTCTATCAACATTAAGTGCCAGAACTTCAAAATTCTTGCTACCATAGATTTCTTGTAATTCAGCTAAATCAGGCATTTCCTCGCGGCAGGGGCCGCACCATGTTGCCCAGATATTTAAAAGAACAACCTTACCTTTCCAATCTGCGAAGGAGGTTTTTTTGCCGTCTTCCAGTTCAAAGCCAATATTGGTTATGGGGAATGCCTTATCAGCGGCAAGACGCATGGCTGCAACATCGCCTTTGATTGCAGCATCCAGGCTTTCACTTGTGGCTTTGTCCAGTTTGCAGGCAGCATTGGTAATATTTGTTTCATCATCACCATTGCCATTCAGCCCCCCTGTCAAGTATACGGAGGCACCACCAACAACGAGTCCTGCAAAAAGGGCAAGGGTAGCAATGATGAGGACAGGTTTGAAAGCTTTCATTAACATTGTCTTTCCTGTAAACAGATAAAATCAGATAATTAGTTGAGACCGCACATGACACAAAATACCTCCGGCAACAAGATGTGGGGTGGCCGTTTTGCCCAAGGGCCAGATGCCATTATGGAAGAAATTAATGCTTCCATCGATTTTGACAAGAAATTAGCTCGCCAAGATATTGAAGGATCTAAAGCCCATGCTGCCATGCTGGTACATTGTTCAATACTTACCCCAGAAGATGGCGAAAAAATTACCAAAGGGCTAGACACAATTTTGTTAGAAATTGAAAAGGGTGATTTTCAGTTTTCCAGAAGTCTTGAAGATATTCACATGAATGTTGAAGCGCGTTTGCGCGACCTTATTGGGGAAGCGGCTGGCCGTCTTCATACGGCTCGTTCTAGAAATGATCAGGTTGCAACTGATTTTAAACTATGGGTGCGTGATACGTTGGACACATTGTCCGAGCAATTGGCTGATTTGCAAAAAGCATTTGTTCAGTTGGCCGAAAAAAACCATGATGTGGTTATGCCGGGTTTTACGCATTTACAAACAGCACAACCCGTAACATTTGGGCATCACATGCTTGCTTATGTTGAAATGCTCGGGCGTGATCGTGGCCGTTTTCAAGATGCCCGTAAAAGGCTTAATGAATGTCCTTTAGGTTCTGCAGCTCTTGCAGGCACTCCTTTTCCAATTGATCGTATGATGACTGCGCGGGCTTTGGGTTTTGATGGACCAACAGCCAATTCACTTGATGGTGTTTCAGACCGTGATTTTGCTTTGGAGGCTTTAGGTGCAGCGGCGATTTGTTCTGTTCATCTTTCGCGTTTTGCAGAAGAATTGGTTATTTGGTGTTCTGCACAATTTGGTTTTGTTTCTTTATCGGATGCTTTTTCCACAGGGTCTTCCATTATGCCGCAAAAGCGCAACCCTGATGCCGCTGAACTGGTGCGTGCGAAAGCTGGCCGTATTATTGGGGCGCTTAATGCGCTGTTGATTGTGATGAAAGGTTTGCCACTTGCCTATTCCAAAGATATGCAGGAAGATAAAGAGCAAACATTTGATGCGCTTGAAAACCTCTCGCTGGTTCTTGCGGCTATGACAGGTATGGTGGGTGATTTAACGCCGAATATTGCACGACTTAAAGAAGCGGCCGGTCACGGTTTTTCCACCGCGACAGACTTGGCTGACTGGCTTGTGCGGTCGCTTGATATGCCGTTTCGTAATGCCCATCACGTAACAGGTGCGCTTGTTGCCTTGGCTGAAGAGAAAAAATGTGGCCTTGAAGATCTTTCCCTTGCTGCTATGCAAGCGGTGGAACCACGCATTCATGATGGTATTTTTGATGTTTTATCCGTTGAAAAATCTGTTGCAAGCCGCAAGGCTTATGGTGGTACGGCGCCTGAAAATGTACTAGAACAGGTGAAACGCTGGAAAAGCCTTCTTGACGAGTAGGGTAAAAAGCTGGAAGACGGGGCGTAATGTTTGAAAGGTGAGGCATTATCTTATGCAAGATTTCCATAAAAAAGCATGTGTACTTTTTATAAGTGCATCTTTGGCCTTTGGCCTTGCTGCCTGTGGCCGCAAGCCTTCCCTCGCTGATTTGAAACAGCCAGAGCCAAAATCTGAAAGTGTTCTATCTGATGCCCAGAATGCGGAGACACTTGATGGAAACCAAGATGGTCTTGAGTCTGTTTCTCAGGCTAAACCGCAGCGTAAATTTTTTCTCGACTTTCTTTTATAAAGAGTATCTATGCATCATTTTTCTTACAAAAACGGCATTTTGCATGCCGAAGACGTTTCGCTTGAAGAGATTGCCAAAAAAGTTGGTACACCATTTTATTGTTATTCAACAGCGACACTTGAGCGACACTACACTGTTTTTAAGCAGGTGTTTGATGGGATAGATACTCTTATCTGTTATGCGATGAAGGCCAATTCTAACCAGGCGGTTTTAAAGACGCTTGCTAATTTAGGTTCGGGGGCTGATGTGGTTTCTGAAGGAGAGTTACGCCGCGCTCTTCTTGCTGGAATTCCACCTGAAAAAATAGTTTTTTCAGGTGTTGGGAAGACATCTTTTGAGCTGAAAGCAGCGTTGGATGCTGGCATTTTATGCATTAATGTTGAATCAGAGCCTGAACTTCATAATTTAAGTCGCATTGCAAGCGAAATGGGTAAGGAAGCCCATGTTTCTTTTCGTATTAACCCAGATGTTGATGCTAAAACCCATGACAAGATTGCCACTGGAAAATCAGAAAACAAGTTTGGTATTCCACTAAAGGATGCTGAGCGCGTTTATGCTGAAGCTGCCCGCTTGCCAGGTGTTAAGCCAACAGGCATCGATATGCATATTGGAAGTCAAATTACAGACTTGCAGCCCTTTGATAACGCTTTTTCGCGGTTGGGCGCTCTTATTCGTAGTTTGCGGGAGCAAGGACATGCGATTGATCATGTTGACCTTGGGGGAGGGCTTGGTATTCCCTATAAGCATGACAACCTGCCGCCTCCCGATCCTCAAAATTATGCAAAGGTTGTGCGCCATCATGTAGAAAGCCTTGATTGCAGAGTGATTTTTGAGCCTGGTCGGCTTATTGCTGGCAATGCAGGGATTCTGGTTGGAGAAGTCATTTACGTTAAACAAGGTGAGGCGAAAACATTTATTATTGGAAATGTTGGTATGAATGATCTTATCCGCCCAACTCTCTATGAGGCGCATCATGATGTTTTGTGTATTGAGGAAAAGAAATCTGATGCTGAGTGGATTACTGCTGATTTAGTGGGGCCAGTTTGTGAAACGGGTGATTATATAGCGCAAGACCGTTCTATGCCTTTGATGAAAAGTGGTGATCTTTTTGCTGTTCTTTCTGCTGGTGCTTATGGTGCTGTTCAATCGAATACTTATAATACACGGCCTTTAGTTGCGGAAGTTATTGTGAAAAATAATGTTTATGAAATTATTCGACCTCACATGAGTGTTGATTGTATTATTAATATTGATAATATTCCAAAATGGCTTTGATATTATTGATTGTTTTGTTTTTTTTGAAATAAATATTTCATTTTAATTTTAATATTAACTTTATATTTATAGTTCTTGATGATCCTCTAACTTAAGTTTTAGGTTTGGAGGGTTTTATGTCTTTAAGAGGAAGAAGTATTACAACAAAACTTGTGGGCTGGAGTGTGTTAAGTACTTCTATTGTTTTAACATTGGGAATTGGTTTCTTAGCTATGCAAGCTTCTTCTTCAATAAAAAACATTACCGAACAAAAAATGAAGGTTGTTGGGGATCATCAGGCTGAATTTGTGAAACGAACGCTGGAAAATGGTTTAACGGCAGCGCGCAGTTTAACGCATTCTCTCAATGGTTTAAGAGCATCAGGTTCCAAAGAGCGAGAGCAATGGTCGCATGTGGTGCGGCAATCTCTTTACGGCAATAACAATGTATCGGGTACTTATGGCGTTATTCCGCTTAATCAATTTGATGGTAAAGATGAAGAGTTTGTCAATAAAGAAGGATATGATGACACTGGCGAGTGGAGGCCGTTTTATTATCGTGATTCAAAAGGGATTTATGGCAGTCGCCCAACGGGCAAGGTGAAAGCTGGCCAGCCTGATAGCCCTGCATGGTTTGCCATTCCTTATAAGAGTGGTAAAGATTTTATATCAAATCCTTATACATTTGAAGTGTCTGGCAAGCTTGAAACGGGTATCTCAATTAGCTCTCCGATTTTTGATGACGGCAAGGTTATTGGTGTTGCTGGTGTAGATATTCTTTTATCTCCCCTTGCCAAGTATTTCAGGGACATTAAGCCTTTTGGTACTGGAATAGTTCAATTGCTCTCACAGGAAGGTAAATGGGTTTACCACCAAAATGAAGACCTTTTAGGTAAAGAATGGTCTGAAGGGCGCTCTGATGTTGATCTTACTTTCCAAGATGATTTATTGAAGGCTGTTAATAACGCTGAAATATTCGCCTATAACGGTTTTTCAAAACATTTAAATACAGATGTAAGGCGCCTTGTTGTACCGGTTAAAATTGGCAATACAAATTTGCATATGTCGCTTGTTGTAACGGTACCCTTGGCAACATTGAGCAATGCGTCGAATTACATAATATCTTTGATTGTTGGTGTTGGCCTTATTCTCATTCTTGTGTTAGCAGCAACACTTTATATATCTGGTAAGGTTTTTGTACGCCAGCCGGTGCAGGAAGTCGTTGAAAATATTCATACATTGATGGAACGCAAATATGATGTGACTTTTAATGTTGATAATCGCCAAGATGAAATTGGCCAGATTAATAAGGCTCTGGATGTGTTTTGTGATAAATTGCAACAGGCTGATATTTTAACCAAAGAGCAAGAAAACGCGCAAAAACAACAGTTTGAGCGGGCGAATAAAATCAAGGAATTATCTCAAAACTTTGATGATACAGTTAGTCGATTAACAAATACGCTCTTGCAGCAGGTTGAAGATTTAAACGGTGCATCTGTTACTTTAAGTCATGGTGCCTCATCTACAAGTGAGCAGAGTTCAGCTGTTGCGGCTGCTTCAGAAGAAGCAGCTACCAATGTTGAAACGGTTGCAGCTGCTGCAGAGGAGTTGATGGCATCTGTTAATGAAATTCAACGACAAATGGTGCAGACAACAACAATTGCCAACCAGGCCGTGACACAGGCTTCCTCAACTAGTGAAAAGATTGAAGGGCTTGTTTCTGCCGCTAATCGTATTAGTGAGGTTGTGAAGTTGATTACCGATATTGCCGAACAAACAAATCTGCTTGCGCTCAATGCAACAATTGAGGCAGCGCGCGCTGGCGATGCGGGCAAGGGTTTCGCGGTTGTTGCCTCTGAAGTGAAAGAACTGGCTAATCAAACAGCCAAAGCAACGGATGAAATTTCTTCTCAAATTCAGGCTGTTCAAAGTGAAACATCTGGCTCTGTTGATGCTATCCAAGGTATTTCGGAAACGATTGCACAATTGAATTCTATTTTTGCAGGTATTGAAACATCCGTCCAACAGCAAGGACAGGCAACAGAAGAGATTGCCCGCAACATTCAAGAAGCTTCTACAGGTACGCAGGAAGTTGCAGAAAACATTATCAATGTAGCCTCTTCAGCAGATGAAACTGGCAAAGCCGCTGATAACGTGGATTCTTCTGCTAATGTATTGAAAAGTGAAGCTGAAAGATTACAGGGCGAAGTAGAGAATTTCCTATCATCTGTTCGCAATGTTGGTTAGGTTCGGTTTAGAAGGCTTCTCTTAAAGAGAAGTCCTTCAGATTCTCTTATTGAAGGGAGACAGGGAAAACCGAAAAGGCTTGTTATCTTTGAGATAACAAATTCTCGTGTTTTGGTTGGGTAACCTCTCGACTGTATTATATTTTCCGGTATAATTTCATTGTTTATTCTAGCGTGTTCCATTTAAATTGATTTTCATTTTAAATGAAAAGATGCGCGTGAACGTAAAATATAGCTAAAATACTTATTCATTTTAAAGTGATTGAGCTATAATTAGATTGAGAGTGCGATTTTGGTTCCTTTAAAATCATTTGATGGGAAAATAGGACGATTAATCACAGGTGCAAAGCTTACCCTTTATTGGGAAAGGGTTTGGCCACTGCTTTTTGCTCTTTTATTGATTCTGATTTCTTATTGTGCTGTTTCATGGTTGGGGTTGTGGCTTTTGATGCCGGCTTTTCTTAAGCTCGGCGTGCTTTTCATTTTCTTTCTTGCTGCTCTTTATTTGATTTCTAGAATATTAAGAACTTCTTTTCCCACTATAAACGATGCTATTATATTTATAGACGCTTCTTCTTCTACTCAACATCGTCCATTAAGTGCTTTGTTTGATGAGCCGGCTTTTTTAGAAGGGGAGACAAATTCTTTTCAAGAAAAATTGTGGCATGCACATAAGCAGCGTACATCACAATCGGTTCATTTATTAAAAAGTAAATGGCCAGAAGCCCAGATGCAAAGGGTTGATAGGTATGGGTTTCGGGCCTTAATTGTGCTTGTGGCTGCTATTGGTTTTTTATATGCAGGGCCTGAAAAGGCGATGCGCCTTTTAGATGCTTTCAGTTTTTCTATTTCGCAAAAAACTGTACCTGTTCGGTTGGATGCCTGGGTTACACCCCCAAAATATACGGGAAAAGCCCCCCTTTTCCTAACACGGGATTTGTCTGAAAATGAAAAACAAAATGTCCTAACTGTTCCGCAGGGCAGTGTGGTTACAATCAGGTTAATAAATGGTGAAAATTCTAGTCTTGTTTTTAAGTCACATAACGGGCAAGGAGTTTTTAAAGAGCCAGAAAAAGCCGATACGACAAGCAACCATATTGCATCACAATTTAATTACAGCCATGTTTTAGATGAGGCAGGCACCCTTACCATTCGTCATGATAAGGGGGGGAAGGCTTGGTCTTTTGCTGTTGTTGAAGATTTGCCGCCTAAAGTTTCTCTTATCCAAGATCCTGAAATACAACGCTCTGGCGCTATGGAAATTTTAGCGCGCATTCAAGATGATTATGGCGTTGATAAGGCTAAGGTTTTATTCTTTTCAGATGATAAAAAGGCCTCTGGCAAGGAAAAATCAAGTCCGCTTTATGAAGCGCCGTCTTTTGCTTTGCGCTTGAGGTATGGCAAGGTACGGGATGGTGTTTCTAAAACGCTTCACTCCTTAACAGAGCATCCCTGGGCTGGCGGTCGGGTATTGATGCAATTAAAGGCTTATGATGAAGCAGGGCAGGAAGGCCTAAGCGAAATACATGCCTTTACCTTGCCTAGTCGCCCTTTTTATAAACCGCTTGCACAAGCTTTACTTGAACAAAGAAGGCTCTTGGCGCTTGATGCAGGTTATGCGGATAATCTTGTTGATGTTATTGATGTTTTGACCCTTTGGCCTGAACAGTTTGAGAGTGAATTGGCTGCCTATATTTCTTTAGCTGCTATTAGGCGCGGGCTTTTATCTGCACGTAATGATGATGATTTACGTAAAGTCGTAGATAGTTTGTGGCATCTTGCCCTTGCTCTTGAGGAGGGGGATGTTTCTGATGCGGAAAAGGCTTTGCGCTCGGCCCTTGAGGCGTTGCGGGAAGGTATTCGAAATGGCGCTTCATCAGAAGAAATAGCCCGCTTAACGGATGATGTTAGAAAGGCGCTGGACCAATATATTCAAGCGCTCGCTGAAAAGGCACAAAATAATGATTTAGCGCGAAATGATGCTTCACCCAATAGCCGCTCTCTTGATGCACAGGATTTACAAGAGATGTTAAACCGTATTCAGGAACTTTCTGAAACAGGGTCGCGGGATGCGGCGGAAAATTTGTTATCCGAATTGCAGCAATTAATGGAAAATCTTCAGGCCCAATCTCAAAGTGGCCAAGGGGAGCAAAATTCTGCGCGTGAAATGTTGAATGAACTTGGCAATATGATTCGTAAACAGCAAGGTTTGATGGACCAAACATTCCGTGAAAATCAAAGGCAAGAGAATAACCAGTCTGAGCAAGGCCAGCCTGAGGCAGGAAAACAGGGAAAAGGTCAGAATAATAATCAAGGACAACCCCAAGGTCTTCAAGGCCTTTCCCAGGGGCAAGACCAATTAGCCAATCGTTTAAACGAGTTTTTAAAAGGGCTTGGATCAGAAGAGGGTAATTCTTCCCTGTCGCAAAATGGTGAACAGGGTGAAAGAGGAAGGCTTCAACTAGATAATGCACAAAGGTCTATGCGTGGAGCGGCAGGGACCTTACAACAGGGAGATCTTGAGGGGGCTGGCCAATTGCAATCAGAGGCTTTAAATCAATTGCGAAGAGGCGCGCAACGTCTTTCGGAACAATTGGCAGGGGAGCAATCTGGTCAGCGGCGGCAAGGACAAGGTCGCCAATCAAATGGACGTGATCCATTGGGGCGCCAAAATGGGCAAACAAGCGGCGATTTTGGTGACGATGTTGATTTGCCGAATGAAATTGATACACAAAGGGCGCGGCAAATACTGGATATTATACGTAAAAGGCTAGGCGACCGATTACGGCCTCAAGAAGAATTAAACTATTTGGAAAGACTGCTTTCCAAATAATAGCCTACTAGCGCATGATGCATTTTTATGAATTCATCTGTTATGCGCTAAGCCTTTATTCTTACGCGAGTTTTTATCCCATAAGTGAATTCACTTATGGGAAACACGCT
>CALHLB010000139.1 GCA_938034375.1 uncultured Alphaproteobacteria bacterium
ACCACCGATGTTCGCATGCCGTTCTCTTGTTCCTTGATCATAGAAATAATCTGCTCATCCGTAAATCTACGCTTCATTATTGTCTCCATTTATTGAGACAAATTCTACCACAAATTGGAGGAGTTTACGGGGCGCAGGTCACCTTCAATCGCTGCAGTTTCAGATTTGGTTTCAACATGCATATGTTTAGGCACGATCTGGCGATAGGCCGGATAATAATCCGTGCAAACTGTGTTAGGTCGAACATCTCAAGCTGTTCCCACAGCCCTTGGGCAGTTTTTGCGGCTCATTGAACTGTGAGTATAATTACATCCGCAATCTTTGCATTTATAGCGCTGCTTACCACGAACAATACCGTTTTTGGTGCGGACGGTGCTCCGACATTTAGGACAACTCATACAATAGCATAACAAGTCTATCTATCAGCACCAAGTCCAAAAATAATGGTACAGAAAATTGAGGATAGACAATAATAAAAGTTTCCGCTACCTTTTCGGCGCGTTAATCCCGTTGGTAAAGCCAAGTCGCCCATCCGCAATGTTTAGCACGTTTGTATAGCAGATGAAAATTATCCTGTTGAAATCATTGTATTTTTAGGAAAAACAAACGCTTAGAGAGTGTTGGTGGAGCCTAGGGGATTCGAACCCCTGACCTCTTCGCTGCCAGCGAAGCGCTCTCCCAGCTGAGCTAAGGCCCCTTACCGATCACGCATTTAATAAATGCGTGAGACATTTCTTAAGATTGTACAATATTAAAATCAAGTCATTTTAGATTAAAAAGACTAATTGTCCTTATCATCATCATCCGAATCAACGATGAGATCACTTACATCATTATCATCGTCATCAGTTTCAAGGAATGTGTCATCATCAGCGCTTAAGTCGATGTCTGGATTATCATCATCCTCAAGCTCTGGCACATCTGAATCGCCGACAGTTTCTTCATCAGCTTCTTCCAATGAGACGATTGCATCATCATCGATTTCAATATCATCATCATCTGTTTCATTGTTTTCTGGTGATTTATCTTTTTCCTTATTCTTGGCACCTTCCGCTTTTTCTACTGCAAAGAAGGAGAGAGGATAGGATTGCTCCGTATAAGGAGAAACAATCGGATCTTTATTGAGATCATAAAACTTTTTGCCTGTTTCAGGACAAACACGCTTTGTACCTGCTTCTGGATTAGCCACTTTAACCTCATTCGTTCGAAACAATCAGCTGGAAAATAACGCTAGTTAACGAGTGAATGCCGCGCTGTCAAAGTTAAACTTGAAAAAAATGCCATTTAGACCAATAAAAATGCGAATTATCAAAAAAAAAGAAACAAATCGTGACCTTTAAAAAATCTCATGATAGGGAAAGCGGAATTTATATCGATTATCTGCTTTCAAACAGGTGTGAGTTATTATGAACGAGGTTCAACCCCACAATTTAACCCCTTTAACCTCAATGCCTGTAAAGAAGGAATTGAAAGGTTGCGTGCGGGTTCCCGGTGATAAGTCAATTTCGCATAGGGCTTTAATGTTTGGCGCTTTAGCGTTGGGCGAAACAACAATATCCGGTCTTTTGGAATCGGATGATGTTTTGGCAACGGCAGAAGCCATGCGCCAATTGGGCGCACGTGTTATAAAAGATGATGATGGGATCTGGCATGTTCATGGCGTTGGCGTTGGCGGTTTTTTGGAACCTGAAAATGCGCTTGATTTTGGGAATGCAGGCACAGGCTCCCGCCTTTGTATGGGGCTTGTTGCAGGGGCCAGCATAAAATGTAGCTTCATAGGTGACGCCTCCCTCTCATCACGTCCGATGGGCCGTATTCTGGATCCTTTGCGCGAAATGGGCGTTGTGGTTGAAGCATCGAATGGCGATCGCCTTCCCCTAACGTTAAAAGGGCCTGATCTTGTTTTGCCAATTGATTACCAGGTGCCAATGCCTTCAGCCCAGGTTAAATCGGCTGTATTACTGGCCGGTCTTGGCTCACCTGGCATTACCACGGTTATTGAGCGCGTCATGACGCGGGACCACACAGAAAAAATGTTACAGGGATTTGGGGCAGATCTTACCGTTGAAACGGCTGAAGATGGCACGCGAACCATTCGCCTTCAAGGTATGCCGGCTTTGATACCGCAAAAGATTGAGGTGCCTTCAGACCCCTCTTCATCAGCCTTTCCACTTGTTGCAGCTCTTTTAGTGCCAGGTTCAGATATCACCATTGAAAATATGATGCTGAATAAAACCCGCATCGGGCTGGTTGAAACCCTGTTAGAGATGGGAGCTGATATTGAAATCACTAATAGAAGGGAAAATGGGGGGGAGGCGGTTGGCGATGTTCGAGCCAAATATTCCAGCCTTAATGGCGTTGAAGTGCCGGAAGAACGCGCGCCCTTTATGATAGATGAGTACCCTATTCTAGCTGTTGCAGCTTCTTTCGCTAAGGGTAAAACCCTTATGAAAGGACTTAATGAATTGCGGGTAAAGGAATGTGACCGTCTCAGCGTTACAGCGAATGGCCTAAAAGCCAATGGTGTCTCCTGTGAAGAGGGTGAAGACTATCTGGTGGTTGAAGGTGGCATGGTTGAAGGTGGTGGCATCGTCTCAGTTCATATGGACCACCGTATCGCCATGTCGTTTTTAGTCATGGGGCTTGCCTCAAAAAAACCTGTCAAAGTGGATGACACAATGCATATTGCAACATCTTTTCCTAATTTTGAAAGCTTGATGAAGACGTTAGGAGCTAGTTTTCAATGAGCTTTATTATTGCAATTGATGGGCCTGCGGCTTCTGGCAAGGGAACATTAGCGCGAAAGCTGGCAGAGCACTTCGGATTTCACCATCTCGATACAGGCCTCCTTTATCGGGCAACGGCTGCAAAATTGCTAGATCTTGGCTCACGGTTTGATGATGAAAAGCGCGCGGCTTCAGTTGCTTTTGATCTTGATATGACTAATCTGGACAGAAATATGCTTTCTGCCCATGAAATAGGAGAGGCTGCCTCCAAGGTAGCGGCTATGCAGCCTGTTCGTGCAGCGCTTTTTGATATTCAGCAAAAATTCTCTCAAAAAGAACCAGGGGCTATTTTGGATGGCCGTGATATTGGAACGGTAATCTGTCCTGAAGCTCAGGTAAAGCTTTACATACAGGCAGAAACAGAAGAAAGAGCAATGCGCCGTTTTAAAGAAGCTCAAACGAAAGGATCAACCATTCAATACAAAGATGTTCTGGCTGATATCTTAAAACGGGATGCCCGCGATCAAGGGCGAAAAGACGCTCCGTTGATGATTGCTGAAGATGCCCACTTGATTGATACGACAAAAATGGATATAGAAACGGCATTCCAGCAGGCTTTATCAACTATTGACAGTGTTTATAAAAAATCTGATGGATAGTTTAGAGCCTTTAAAATAAATGTTTTCCGGTCTATGTCGGCCCTTAAATTCACTGGAAAACCTTAATGTTAACACAAACCCGCCGACAGACAGGTCATTTCAGGGTTTTAAAAAATAAAGATAATCCTTGACCTTTAGGAGCATTCCAGAAAATTTATGAGTGATTTAAATCCATCTACAGAGGATTTTGCAAGCCTCTTTGAAGCTTCAATGCAAACAGAAGTCCAGATTGAAGGCAGCGTTTTACGCGGTCAGATTGTTGGCTTTGAAAAAGATTTGGCCGTTGTTGATGTCGGCCTGAAAACAGAAGGCCGTGTGCCTGTTAAAGAATTTGGCGCCCTTTATCGCGATGGTAAACTTAATATTGGCGACAGCGTTGAGGTTTATGTTGAACGCATCGAAAATGCGATGGGTGAGGCTGTTTTATCACGTGAAAAGGCCCGCCGTGAAGAAAGCTGGTTGAAACTTGAGGTTGCCCATGAAAAAGGGGAAAAGGTTCAAGGCCAGATTTTCAACTCTGTTAAAGGCGGCTTTACCGTTGATCTTGATGGCGCGATTGCATTTTTGCCCCGCTCACAAGTTGACATTCGCCCAATACGTGATGTTGCGCCATTGATGAATACAACGCAACCTTTCATGATTTTGAAAATGGATAAACGTCGTGGCAATATTGTTGTTTCTCGCCGTTCAGTCTTGGAAGAAACACGCGCAGAACAGCGTTCTGAACTGGTACAAAACCTTGCTGAGGGTCAAGTTATTGAAGGTGTGGTGAAAAATATCACTGATTACGGTGCCTTTGTTGATCTTGGCGGCATTGATGGTCTTTTGCATGTTACAGATATTGCATGGCGCCGTATCAACCACCCATCAGAAGTTTTGACAATTGGTGAAGCGGTTAAGGTTCAAATCGTTCGCATTAACCAAGAAACACACCGCATTTCATTGGGTATGAAGCAATTGCATTCAGATCCATGGGAAGGCATTGACGCGAAATATCCGCTTGGTGCGAAATTTACCGGGCGTGTTACAAACATTACTGATTACGGTGCTTTTGTTGAGCTTGAAGACGGTATTGAAGGCTTAATCCATGTGACGGAAATGTCTTGGACAAAGAAAAATGTTCATCCGGGCAAAATTGTTGCAACATCGCAAGAAGTTGACGTAATGGTTCTGGAAGTCGATCCTTCCAAACGCCGTATCTCTCTTGGTTTGAAACAGACATTAACCAACCCTTGGGAAGATTTTGCTGAAAGCTATCCTGTTGGCAAAGAAGTTGAAGGTGAAGTTAAAAACAAAACCGAATTCGGTCTGTTTATCGGACTTGATGGTGATGTTGATGGGATGGTTCACCTGTCTGACCTTGACTGGAACCGCCCAGGCGAGGAAGCGATTGAAGATTACAATAAGGGCGACATGGTTAAGGCCGTTGTTCTTGATGTTGACGTTGAAAAAGAGCGTATTTCCCTTGGTGTTAAACAATTGGGTGGGGATGCCTTTAATGAGGCCGCTGAAAGCGGTGATCTTCGCAAAAATGCCGTTGTTACCTGTGAAGTTACAGAGGTAAAAGATAGCGGTATTGACGTGAAAATTGCTGAAACAGATATTCAGGCCTTTATCCGCCGTTCTGATCTTTCACGTGACCGCGATGGCCAGCGTCCTGAGCGTTTCTCTGTTGGGGATAAGGTAGATGCCCGTATAACAAACTTCGATAAAAAATCCCGCAAAATTTCAGTCTCCATTAAAGCGCTGGAAATTGCAGAAGAAAAAGAAGCGGTTGCACAATATGGCTCTTCAGATTCAGGCGCCTCACTTGGTGACATTTTGGGTGCAGCATTGAAAGAGCAATCAACAGACGAGTAAAATTTCTTTTTATTAAGAGTTGATTTACTATAAAAATGAAAGCCCGGCTCTTTGGCCGGGTTTTTGTTTTGAAATTGGCATTGTTTGCCTCTTGGTGAAATGCTATAGCGTAAGCCTTATAAAATGATCAT
>CALHLB010000140.1 GCA_938034375.1 uncultured Alphaproteobacteria bacterium
GGTTCGGCTCATTGAACTGTGAGTATAATTACATCTGCAAGCTTTGCATTTATAGCGCTGCTTACCACGAACAATACCGTTTTTGGTGCGGACGGTGCTCCGACATTTGGGACAACTCATAAAATAGAATAACAAATCTATTTATAAGCACCAAGTCCGAAATTTTAATATGAAAGCCTTCTATGCTGCGCTTTGGCGGGCAGCATCACTATCCAATATCGTGTTAACACTCAACCATGGACGCTTGGTCGAAACAGAGCGCGTGCGGGCCTGGTTACCCGCACCATCCAGTGCTTTTTGATAATAATAGGGAATATCAGGCCAAATACCACGTTCGAGCCCCGCCTTAGCTGCTTGCGATGTGACATTAAAGCTTGAAACACCACAGCGTTGCAAAAGCGGCATTTGATCAAGGATATAGGCCCCATTAGCCCGGATATCACCCTTAAAGCCGTATTTATCACGGATAAGACGTGCAATTGAAAAAGCACGTCCATCTGCAAAAGCTTTGAAATTAACAACAATAAGGTCAAACTTTTCAAGTTCTTTGGAAATTTCAAGCAAATCATCACCGGCATGAATGCTCAGCCCCAATTTTCCTTTTCTTTCCTCATAACCGTTTTCTTGAAACTGCTTCCAATTGACAAGAATATTATCTTCTTTCCCAACAGATGCCTCCACTGTTTCTTCTGTATCAAAGTTCAGCCAGCAATCTTCATAAAACCGACCATTTTCCCAAATCAGTGTCTTTGCCATTTGCTTATTTCCTTTTTCAAAACAGAATTATGAATAGAGTGCTTGCTTGAAAGGCTTGTCGCCCACACGGCGATAAGTCTCAATAAAAGCTTCTGTAGGGGTTTCACGTACATCAAGATAAGTATCGACAACCGTTTCAATGGCATCCACAATCTCATCTGATGAGAAACCACGGCCAGTAATTTTACCAACAGAAGCGTTTTCATCGCCTGAACCGCCAAGCGTGATCTGGTAAAGTTCTTCACCTTTTTTATCGACACCCAAAATACCGATATGCCCCACATGGTGATGACCACAAGCATTAATGCAGCCAGAAATCTTAAGTTTCAATTCGCCAATATCTTTCTGACGTTCAATATTTTCAAACCGTTCAGACAAGCGCTGTGCAACGGGAATAGAGCGCGCATTAGCAAGCGCACAATAATCAAGCCCTGGGCAAACAATCATATCGGTTATAAAGCCTGCATTTGGCGAATGCAGCTTTGCTTCAACCAACGCATCATAAATTGCAGGAACATCTGCCAATTTGACATGCGGCAAAACAACATTCTGCTCATGACTTATACGTAATTCATCAAAGGCATATTTTTCTGCCAGATCAGCCATTACATCCATTTGCTTATCCGTTGCATCACCCGGAGGGGCGCCAACGGGCTTTAATGAAATTGTCAAGGATGCATAGCCAGTCTTTTTATGAGCATGTAAATTGCGTTCTGCAAAAACTGCAAAGGCGCGGTCTGAAGCAACGCGCTGTTCAAAAGCAGCATCACTCTTTGATAAATCTTCAAAATCAGGATCAGCAAAATAGGTTTCAATCGCACGAATAGACTCTTCTGGCAGCGATAAAACGCCATCCTTAATGCGTTCAAACTCTTCTTCAATGTCTTTTTTAAGGTCGTCAAGCCCTGTTTCATGGACCAGAATCTTTATACGCGCCTTGTATTTATTGTCACGGCGTCCATACATGTTATAAACGCGCAAAATTGCCTCACAATAAGCAATCAAATCGTTTTCAGAAACGAAATCATTTACAAGCTTGCTAATCATTGGCGTACGACCCAAACCACCACCAACATAAACAGCAAAACCAATTTCACCGGTTTCATTGCGCTTTAAGAGAAGGCCGATATCATGCATCCGCATAGCTGCACGATCTGTTTCAGAACCAATCACGCAGATTTTAAACTTTCTTGGCAAAAACGTAAATTCAGGATGGATGGTTGACCATTGACGCAAAATTTCAGCATAAACCCGCGGATCTGCCACTTCATCGGCACTCGCTCCGGCAAAATGATCCGTACTCACATTGCGTATGCAATTGCCAGATGTCTGGATGGCGTGCATTTCAACACTCGCCAGATCATCAAGCGCTTTTGGAATATCTTCGAGTTTTGGCCAATTATATTGAATATTCTGCCGCGTTGTGAAATGGCCATATCCGCGGTCATATGTTCGTGCAATATGCGCCAGCATTCGCATTTGGCCACCGCTTAAAGTGCCATAGGGAATAGCAACGCGCAACATATAAGCATGGAGCTGCAAATAAAGACCGTTCATTAGACGCAAAGGCTTAAACTCTTCTTCTGTCAATTCCCCTGATATACGGCGGGCAATCTGGCCTTTAAACTGGTTGACGCGCTCTTTAACAAACTTTGCGTCAAATTCATCATAACGATACATATAATCCAACTTTCAAATATTTTATATTTGCAGGTTTAAGCGGCATAAAACCGATTTAACACAACACCTTCACCATAAGGTACACTGGGTCCATCAACACGAATGCGTTCGCGTATTTTAAGCGGGACGGGTTTTGTTCCTTCTAGCCTTACATCAAGCTCATAAACACCGACAATATCCCCTTTTTCAGAAAGACCCGCTTTTGCAAAAGCTTCATCAAAAGCATTTCCCGACTCAAAAACTTCAGCTTCAAAAATGGAAGTAACCCAATTTTCCTGTTTGGACCAAAACACCACATGGCCACCATGAAGGTGGTTTGCGCTAATGACTTTCATGACATTGCCCTTCTAAAAGCACCATAATTCTTACTTTAAAGATAAGGCTTTCAAGCAAGTGCCGCCAAGTTCGGTATTTTAAAGTCATTACGCGATTGAAAAAAAATATCTCAAATAGCCTTCTTTCTTGGAATAATTATTAGAATAGACAATAAACGGCATCTTTATTGTATTATGATAAAATATCAGCAAGGCGCTGCATGAATTTCCAACCTTTACCAACCTGCTCCAGAGTAATAAACTCATCCGGCTTATGCGCTTGGTCAATTGAACCTGGCCCGCAAATTACTGCTGAATACCCTGCTTTTTGAAATTGGCCCGCTTCCGTTGCATAAGAAACGCTTCGCACCTGATTATCCCCCGTGATTTGGCGCACCAGACTTTCTGCCGCCCCATTTTCCTCAGCTTTAAGGCCTGGCACCATTTTCCCTTTTTCAATAAAAATACCACTTCCAGGTGAAATGGCCTTCATTTTTGGTTCAACCTCCTCACGGATGAAATTTTCATAGCGCTCCATATATTGAAGCGGGGTTTCTGATGCGATTGTACGAATATCTGAAACGATATGGCAGTTCTTTGCAACAATATTATGAGCTGTTCCACCCTCTATCATGCCACAGTGAAGGGTTGAATATGGCGGATTAAACGCCGAATTCGGATCTGCCTTTTTAATATTTTCATGCATCATATCTTCAAGAAAGGTTACAAGGCGTGCAGCCGTCATCACGGCGCTTACACCTTGATCCAATTGGCACGAATGAACTGAATGCCCTATTACATGTGTTTTAAAAGCCATGATACTTTTATGGGCTGTTACAACCTGCATATTTGTTGGCTCACCCACAATAACGGCCATGGGATTTGGCACATCATCTACCATTTTTTCAATCATGTAAGGCGCACCAACACAGCCTACTTCCTCATCATAGGAAAAAGCCAGATGCAAAGGTCGTTTTGGGTTTGATTTAAGAAAATCAGGCAGTATTGCCAACGCTAATGCACAATAAGTTTTCATATCTGCCACACCGCGCCCAAAAAGGCAGCCATCCCGCTCGACCATCTTAAAAGGATCGCTGGACCAATTCTGCCCATCAACGGGAACGACATCCGTGTGACCAGACAGAACAACCCCACCGGCAACATTCGGACCAATTGTAGCATAAAGATTTGCTTTTGTGCTTTCCTTATTCGGCACAAGCCTGCTTTCAACCCCTAACCCAGAAAGATAATCACGCACGAAATCGATCAGCGCCATATTGCTATCGCGTGAGACGGTTTCAAAAGCGATGAGTTTTGCAATAAGGTTAAGTGGTAGATCAGATACCTGCATAATATTTTCTCTTTTACAATTTCACATATAGCCTAATCCTTTTAAAATGCGCCTCATTTTAAAGGGGTTTAGCTATAGGCATGTGCTTAAACAAAAGGAAATACTCAATTTACACTTTTATACTTTTGCCAATCGATAATTTGACAAAATGATTATTTAAAAACACTAAATAACTTGGCGAATACAATAGCATAGGCCAAATCTTATTTGCCATTAAAAAACCTGCTAAACGAATATTTTATGCCCGTATGGAGTTTTATTTCTTAACCACATCGCGCATAAGAGGCACAACATTTAAGTCATCATCCGCATTGGGGTGCAGGTCATAATCTGTTTCCAGCTCCAGATCCAAATCAACATCACGCGTCATATTCTTTTGACGTACAAGTTGATAATCCTGAATGAGAGATTTCAACTCCTTAATCTGCTCCATGGCAGATTCATAGCGAATACGAAGACTTTGTGTTTTCTTTGTCTCTTCTGAAAGCTGCTTAACACTTTTTGAGAGCTGCGATGTCTGTAATTGCTCCTGTCTCAGCTCAATTAATGTTGTTTCATATTGCAGGCTCAATTCACGGAACTTGGAAGACTGTTCCATAATTTCGTTTTGGTGCTTTTCGCGTAAATCTTGTGCAGTTTCAAGCTCTTGCTCAAGTTCTTGAATACGCATTTTTGATGAGCGAGAGCGCTCTCTCAAACCACGCAATTCAGCTGAAATCTCTTTTGTTGCTATTTTGGAATGACGCCACTGGGAAGCAACATTTTCCAGCTCTGAACGAAGAGCATATATTTCATTATCATGCTTGCGTTGATCTTGCTCGCTCAAGCGTTTTGCTTGCTCCAGGCTCTCACGCTCTGCTTCCAACTGACTTTCAATCTCTATTTTTTCGTCCTGCAATTCGCTAAATTGACGATTTAATGCCCCAAGATCACCTGTTAATGTGCGGTTTTTCTCACTTTGCGAGCCGATAACTTCATCTTTGTGGGCAATAACAGCCTCAAGTTCCACCATTCTTTTCATGGTTGAATCAAGTTCAACCTTTAAATTATTTTTCTGAGCGTCCAAAGATTCGTTTTTGCTTATAAGCTGCTCTGTTTCTTCCAACTTTTCTGTCAAATGATCTTTCAGGTCTGCATTTTCAACCATGCTGGCGCGAAACTCTTCAGACATTTTCTTATTGCTATGGCGCATATTGTTGATGGATTCACGCGCATCTTTTAACGCAGCTTGAACCTCCGCTCCATTTCTGCGAAGCGTATTTCCTTCTGAACGGGCTGTTTCCAACTCTTGTTGCAAGCGGCGCTGATCACTGGAAAGCTTTAAGATTTCACTTCTCAAATCCGTATTTTCAGCCTGTAATTCAACGCGTTTTTTGATATCACCTTTCGCGCTTTCCATAAATTTGACAATTGCAGTAATGTTGGTGCTAGATTCAGATGAGAAGCGGGCAACCTGGTCAATACTATCATGAAGATTGTTGATTTTGCGAACGATACGTTCTGCTTCAACGACTTTTTGGTCGGTTATAACATCTTGTGATGATGTTGGAAGCCCTTGTAGAGAGGCTTCTTCTTCAAGAGAGGCCAGCTCCTCCGCATTCAAATGCGGCTCAACAAAAGATACTTTTTCTTCTAATGTTGGTTGCGACTGATCTTTATTGAAAATCGAGCTAATTCCAAAGCGCATGCCTTAATGCTCCAAGCTATGATTCGTTACAAAATAAAATTAACGTGAGTTAACCTTTAAAACAGCAAGGAATCAATAGCCATAAAGTTTATAGATGCATATTTTGATACATTACATGTTAATTTAGACAAGAATGTGGTTTAAATGTGGATATTAAGCCTTATGCCCCCGTTTACGACAGCGCCAATGCCAATTTCTTTTTGGGCCGACATCGACATGAACAATGTTTTTACAACCATATGTTCCAACACCGCCAACACCTGACATAGCCTTCAGGTAACGCGCTAAAACATACTTACCAACGCCAGGAACGCGAATATCTGCAGCCATGCATTTTATATGATAGGATCGCCGCGCCCCGCCTACGCGTCGGTTATAGCTGGCTGAGCGAAAACCAGAATTTACAATCGGCTTAACGCCATATCGTTTTTCTACTTTTGCCAATACGCTTCTTAAGCTTGTGGGAAAACACTTTGTACTCACGCCTGAATTTGCTCTTTGATAAGCAATATAACCTTGAATTGTCGACTTATTTTTCAACGGCTTTCTTTTATTGGCCAGTTCATTGGCAATTATTTTTTTTCTTACTGCAAGCTTCTCTTTTTTCTCCGCTTTCAGCCTCTCTTTATCTTCTGTATCTTCTGTCTTCTTCTCAGTCAGCAGCTTTGCTTTTTCTTCCGCCTTCTTTTCTTCAGCTACTTGCTTCTCTTTTTCCTCGGCCTTCTTCTCGGCAAGCTGCTTTTCTTTTTCTTTATCGCGTTTTCTCTCAGCAAACTGCTTCTCTTTTTCTTCAGCTTTCTTTTTTGCAAGCCTCTCTTCTTTCGCTTTTTTCTTTTCAGCTAGCCGCTTTTTCTTTTCTTCAGCCCATTTCTTCTCAGCGAGTAATTTTTCTTTTTCTTCAGCTTTCTTTTTTGCAAGCCTCTCTTCTTTCGCTTTTTTCTTTTCAGCTAGACGCTTTTTCTTTTCTTCAACCCGTTTCTTCTCAGCGAGCAATTTTTCTTTTTCTAGCTTTCTTAGCTCATTTCGTTTTGCTTTTTCATCATTCAAATTCTTAGTATCATCCTGCTTTTTGGGACTTGAAGAGATAATAAAACCATTTTCATTATCATCCATAAATTCAATTGAAAAAGTGGATTTATCGTTTTCTGCTTTTTTATCTATTTCTTTGGAAAAGGCATTGCTTTGCAAAAAAACGCATGCAACAACCCCGATCAGGATTGATTTTATTATTGTTTTTTTCATTGAAATATTTCCCAGTCATTAATACAGAGACTGGCCCGCCAACAGTCGATCTATTATTAATCGTGAGTAAATAAGTCTTAATTATGACTCGATGCAGCAAAAAAGAGGTCGGATTCGGCTGCAGGACTGTGTTGGGCATTTGCCGATCCTTTTATTCAAAGGAAAATCCGACCTCTAAATGTCAAATCGAAGGAAGGTGGCGCCTCCTTTTATGATTTGACAAAGCTTGATGTATCGCCGCAATTTACTTGCATCGAGCTTTGAAAAGCAGTTTCATTATATACAAATAAATAGTATTTGCAATTATTGATTGTTTATTTTTCAAACTCAACCCTAAGATAATATTATAAATTATTAATTAACTACTTTATTATTAACATAATTGAACATCTCACAAAATATTATTTTGTATTTGTTTAGGAATTTGAGTGATAATCCAAAAAATGTTAATCAATGAAATAAAACAGATCGGCGAATTACTTGAAAGGAGCGCTCCTGAAAAAAGGACGCGGCTGCTTGATTTTGTATCGACTATTTGCCGCGAAAACGGGCGCCAACTTTCCAACACTCACATTAATATGCTTGGCCATCTGGCTGAAAATCTGATTGACCGCGTTAGCCATGATACGCTTGTTGATGCGGCAAATGTTTTTGCTCATCTCGACAACGCACCAGAAAGTCTTATTCACTCGCTTGTCGCCAAAGAAATTGAAATTGCTGAGCCAGTTTTAAAACATTCACCCGTTTTGACGGATGAAAGCCTTTTCAAGATTATACAAAATTTTGATGAGGATTACAAAAAAGCCGTAGCGCAACGCACAAAATTAACAAATCCTGTCACAGATTGCCTCATTGATCATTCCAATAATGACACTCTGCTTCTGACCATTCAAAATCAAGGGGCTTCATTTTCCAAAAAAGGATTTAAACAACTTAGCCTGATAGGTAATGGTAATCAGAATTTTGCAGAAGCCTTATGTATCCGGCAAGATATGCCTGAAGAAATGGCGCAGCCGCTTTTACAAAAGTTTGATATTATTCCAACACAAAAACCAAAAAGAAACGCAAGTTCAATTAAAACGGAAGTTCGAACCGAGGCCCGTAAAGCCCAAACAATTCGTAAAGAACAGTCGCTCTTTTTACCCTTAACAAAAACCATGATTCAACAAATCAATCGTGGCAATAAAAGCTTTGATGATTGCATTGTAGAGTTATGTAAAATAAAAAATGAGAAAGTTTTGTGCCAACTTCTGGCAGAGCGGTCCAAAACATCTGAAACTAATGTTACAGCAGCGTTTTCGCATGTGGAAGGCACCCGCTTTATCCAACTATGCAAAACCCTTAAGATGTCACGCAAGACTTTTGAGCAATTGGCCACCTTCCGCACAAAACAGGCGCATTTACCCAATAGTCAAGTTTTTTATCTCATGCGGCAATTTGACACCATGACATCCCATCAGATTAAGTGATATTTTGTCATATTCAACCCCAAACGAGACTGAAATTCACCTATATAGCCAAACTCATATAAAATGATAATGGATTTTGGCACTAGCGCATGATGCATTTTCATGAATTCATCTGTTATGCGCTAAGCCTTTATTCTTACGCGAGTTTTTATCCCATAAGTGAATTCACTTATGGGAAA
>CALHLB010000141.1 GCA_938034375.1 uncultured Alphaproteobacteria bacterium
TGATACAATCAGCAACCAGCAAAAAGATGCACTTGATCGTGTTATTGAAAATGAAACCGCAAACTAAAGGTTTAACGGCCCTCTATGATTATTGATTCTGATCATGACGATGCTTTTCATGAAGAATGTGGCGTTTTTGGTATTTTCAACCATGCAGATGCTGCCGCTTTAACGGTCCTGGGTCTACACGCCCTGCAGCATCGCGGGCAGGAAGCTTCAGGCATTGTGAGTTTTGATGGTAAGCAATTTTCATCAGAACGTCATGTTGGCCTTGTTGGAGATACCTTTTCGAAACAAAGCGTTATTGACCGGCTACCTGGCAATCGCGCAATTGGTCATAATCGTTATGCCACAACAGGTGGTGCAGGCATGCGTAACATTCAGCCACTTTTTGCTGAATTTGCAGGGGGTGGGTTTGCAATTGCCCATAATGGAAACCTTACCAACGCATTGACCTTGCAAAAGCAATTGCAAATGCGTGGGGCGATTTTTCAATCCACATCGGATACGGAAACAATTTTACACCTTATTGCAACCTCAACCAGTGGCCGTCTTGTTCACCGTTTTGTTGATGCTTTACGCCAAATAGAAGGCGCCTATTCCATCATTGGGATTAGCCAAAATAAAATGATTGGCTGTCGTGATCCTCTCGGTATTCGCCCCCTCATTTTAGGTGATCTTGATGGCGCCTATATCCTGGCCTCTGAAACTTGCGCGCTCGATATTATTGGCGCCCAGTTCATAAGGGAAGTTGAACCGGGAGAAATGGTCGTCATCACGGAAGAAGGCCTTGAAAGCATTCACCCTTTCACAAAAACCGGCGACCGTTTTTGTATCTTTGAATATGTCTATTTTGCCCGCCCTGATTCGCTTTTCAAAGGGCGTTCTGTCTATGAAGCAAGAAAACACATTGGGGCAGAACTTGCTCGTGAAAAACCAATTGAAGCTGATGTGGTCGTGCCGGTTCCCGATTCTGGTACACCGGCGGCCATTGGCTACGCACAAGAAGCCGGAATTCCTTTTGATCTTGGCATTATCCGCAATCATTATGTTGGCCGCACCTTTATTGAACCAACCGACAGTGTACGCCATATGGGTGTGCGCCTAAAGCACAATGCCAATAAACAGGTATTAAAAGGTAAGCGCGTCATCCTGGTTGATGATTCGATTGTGCGTGGTACAACCTCTGTTAAAATCGTACAAATGGTACGCGATGCAGGGGCGGCAGAAGTTCATATGCGTATTGCAAGCCCCCCCACAATATCATCATGCTATTATGGCGTTGATACCCCGGAAAAAGGTAAACTTCTTGCTTCTCGCATGTCGATTGACGAGATGCAGAAATATATCAACACAGATAGTTTAGCTTTTTTATCGATTGACGGACTTTACCGCGCAGTGGGTGAAGCCAAACGCAGTGGCGATATGCCTCAATATTGTGATGCCTGTTTTACCAACGAATACCCAACCTTACTGACAGACCGTGAAGGTGGCGGCAATGTACGCCAACTCTCACTTCTTTCAGAGGCGCAATAAACAAATGTCAAAACCATTAGAAAACAAAGTAGCTCTCGTAACAGGTGCATCCCGCGGTATTGGCTATGCTGCAGCAAAAGCTTATGCAGAAGCCGGCGCCCACGTTATTGCCGTTGCTCGCACTGTTGGAGGGCTGGAAGAATTGGATGACGACATTAAAGCTCTTGGCGGATCTGCCACACTCGTGCCGCTGGATTTAACAGATGGTGATGGTATAGACCGTATGGGCGCTGCTATTTATGAACGTTGGGGCAAGCTTGATGTTTTATTGGGAAATGCTGGCATTTTAGGCGGCATCACGCCTGTTGCTCATCTGGATCCGAAAGATTTTGACAAGGTGATACAGGTGAATATAACAGCCAATTGGCGCCTTATTCGCGCGCTTGATCCGCTTTTACGCCTATCAGAAGCAGGGCGCGCCCTCTTCATTTCATCAGGCGCTGCCCGTAATCGCCGCCCGTTTTGGGGGGCATATTCCATGTCAAAAGCAGCCCTGGAAGCGCTCGCCATTACCTATGCCAAAGAAATGGAAAAAACACCTGTAAAAGTACTATTGGTTAATCCAGGCCCCCTACGAACAGCGATGCGCGCCAAAGCCATGCCAGGTGAAAATCCCGATAGCTTGAAAAAACCATCCGATCTGGCCCCTCATCTAGTGAAGTTATCATTACCAGAAATAGATAAGACAGGGATGTTATGGGATTTTCCGAGTAAGAGCTTTCTTCAAATTTGAACTTTTTCACGCTCTTAAAAAATAATAAAAAGCTTCATGACAGAAAGTTTTCCTGTCATGAAGCTATAATTAGCGCATGATGCATTTTCATGAATTCATCTGTTATGCGCTAAGCCTTTATTCTTACGCGAGTTTTTATTCCATAAGTGAATTCACTTATGGGAAACACGCTCTAGTAATTAATCCGCAAGCGGAAGTGTTTTTTGCAAGCTTTGAAATAAGTGACTTATTGAAACGGGTGGATTCGGCTTACCATTACTGTCTTTAAACTCTGAATGACAGGAAAAGCAATTCTTATCTTGATGGAATGTTTCCATAGTTGTGTTTGCCAGTAACGTTGAGCCAGTAATAAATTCTTCCGTTCCAGTTACCGGGATTTGACCACCCTTCGACCAGGTAGCCCCAGAAAGAAAATAATTAGCTCTTGGGTCACTACTCAATTCGTCTTTCAAATTTGATAGGACAGATTGATTCATAGAAATAATTTGTGCATTTAAATCAGCACTTCTATCAATTCCGGCATTTTGTGAGTTAGGATTTCCCCAAGGCACGAGACGATTAACATTAACAGGACCAATTGTCTGGCCACTCAACGCTGCAATATCACCAGCCTTGCCATTGCCGCTCTTTTGTTCCTTACTTAGAATTTGACTATTTTCAGTAATAGAAGTCAAAGCCGTTCCATCAGAAAACAGCCAATTTCCCTTTGCTTCTTTCGATGTATCAGACGTAAATTTTGTGGCATTATTTTTATCCAGATAAGGATAAGAGCTGTTTGGCGCGTTATCAACATGCTCAATGGTAGCCCATATCATTTCAGGATGACCTTTAACGGTCCCAACAACATGCATACCAACCATGGCCAGCTCTACAGGTTGTTCAGATACGCCTTTTCTAGGCCATAAACTATCTGATATTTTGTCATAATTATAGATTTTTGCTGTTTGGCGAATGTATCTTTCCGGGTGCTGCAAAGTGTCAGCACGTACCCATGAAGTTTTCATCTCTACAGTCATCGCAAGATAGTCAATTGCTGTTTCAAGAGAAGGGATTATATATTCTTTTTTACCTTCAAGATCTAAATTTAAGGTACTCAAATCAATATCAAGATCAATACCTAAGGTTGATGCTTTTTCGACTATCTGTTCTTGAAGACTGGAAATTCTTTTATCAGTCAAAAACGGATCACAGTAATTAAGGAACAATGTAGCAGATATGCCTGAAAATTTTGCGTAACCTTTTACAAGTCCATATCCAATA
>CALHLB010000142.1 GCA_938034375.1 uncultured Alphaproteobacteria bacterium
TACCCGCCCTTTATCTTTTTAGAAAAATCCTAACGGAACCATTGATAAAAAATACCGGTACTTTAATGGGATTATTTTTAATACTCGCTGCAATATTTCTTGCTTTTTCTCGTGCCGCATGGGGATTTACCTTTATTGCCCTTCTCATGATGACTGCTGTCGTTTTTATTGGTTCACAAAACAGCTTTCTACGCGGACGCATTATTCTTTTGTCCATTCTAATGGCCTTTGGTGGCGTTTTTCTTTTGCTTTTCGCTCTTTCTTTTGATGCTGTTTCATCGCTTTTTGACCAACGCGCCCAACTTGTTCAAAGCTATGACAGCGCCCGTTTTGGCCGCTTTGCGCGTTATAGCTATGGGGCAGACTGGATAATGCAGGCACCGCTTGGCTATGGGTTTGGAAAATTTCGTGAAACTTTTGGCGAAGATACGCACAATATCTATATTAAGGCTTTTATGGTTTATGGTTGGCTGGGCGGACTTTCCTATCTGATTTTACTGATCACGACCCTAATTATTGGCTTTAAGCAGATCTTCTTAAAAACCCCATGGCAAGCTTATTTTCAATGTTGTTATATTGCCATCTTTGGCCATGCGCTTATTGGCATGGTGGTTGATACAGATCGATGGCGCCACCTTTACCTAATTTATGGCCTCTTATGGGGCATGATTGCCGCACAGGCTTTATGGAAGAAAAGAGCAAAAAACATTTAAAATCTATTTGCAAATTCTTACCTATTGCGCTTATAGTCCGCTTCTGTTCGGAGTGTGGCGCAGCCTGGTAGCGCGTTCGTCTGGGGGACGAGAGGTCGTGGGTTCGAGTCCCGCCACTCCGACCATTGCCTGACAAAAAGATTCAGCCTAAAAGTTCGGTAATTTACGTCTCAAATCAAATGACATCCCCCTCAACAATACTCCAAGTCGTTTAGGGTGAAGACACATGATTAGAGAAGTAAAACCAAACGACTTACAATATTTAAAAACGCTTTATGAAGCTGCCTTTCTTGATGAAGATCTCACCCCTCTTCTTTTTGCATTGCATGAAAAAACTACAGATATTCAATCATTTTTATATGCAAAAAACGAGATAATTCTTGGGCATATCGCTTTTACAAAATGCCGTTTGGGTAAACAAAAAAGACTCGTTGCTTTATTAGGCCCCTTATGTGTTATGCCAAAAAACCAAAATATCGAAAAAGTTCTTGTCCTTGGGGACCCTCTTTATTATGGGCGCCTGGGTTTTTTGAAAGAGGATTATATCAAACCGCCCTACTCTATTCCTTCAAAATGAAAAAATGCTTGGCAATCCATTCAATTATCAGAAAAGCCATTTAATTATAAAGACCACTTATTAGTTCCTGAACCTTGGCAAAATCCAAATCTATGGCTGGAATAGCTCAATTCCTTTCAATAAAATGATCACCACTTATCCAGAAAAATCAATTGTTGCGTGAACAGCTTTCTTCCAACGTTGATATTTTTCTTCTCGCTCTTCTTCATCCATAGTCGGCCTAAACGTTTTATCCAGCGCCCATTTTTTTGAAAAATCTTGCATTTCTGGGTAAAAGCCAGCTTTCATGCCGGCAAGCCAGGCTGCGCCAAGTGCTGTTGTTTCCAAAACTTTTGGGCGGTCAACCTCTGCACCAATAATATCTGCAATAAATTGCATTGACCAATCAGAAGCGCTCATACCCCCATCAACGCGCAAAACACTTTGGCCTTGCTCATCTTGCCAATCAGAATGCATGGCTTCCAATAAATCACGGGTTTGAAAACCCACACTTTCAAGGGCGGCGCGGGCAAATTCAGCGGGCCCAGAATTACGGGTTAAACCAAAAACTGCCCCCCGACACTCTGCATTCCAGTAAGGTGCGCCAAGACCTGTAAAAGCTGGTACCATAATAATAGATTGATTATTATCGGCTTTTTTGGCCAAAATTTGCGCTTCAGATGCTTCACGCACCAGTTTTAATCCATCGCGCAACCATTGCACAACAGCGCCAGCAATAAATATGGATCCTTCCAAAGCATAGGTTGGTTTACCGTTTAATTGATAGGCAATGGTGGTTAAAAGCCGATTATTCGACTTAACGGGATTTTGGCCCGTGTTCAAAAGGGCAAAGCAACCGGTGCCATAAGTTGATTTTAACATGCCAGGCTCAAAACAGGCCTGCCCAATTGTTGCTGCTTGTTGGTCGCCTGCGACCCCTAAAATCGGCAACGCTTTTCCAAAAAGGTCTGCGCGAGTGAAACCAAATTCATCAGCGCTATCTTTTACAACAGGCAACATTTCCATTGGAATATCCAAATATTCACAAATCGTGCTGCTCCAACGCCCTTTTCTAATGTCATAAAGCATAGTGCGCGCGGCGTTAGTAGCATCAGTTGCGTGTGTTTTGCCCCCTGTCAATTTCCATATTAAAAAACAATCAATCGTGCCAAATAACAACTCCCCTGCCTTGGCGCGCTTCCTGCCATTTTCAATGTTATCCAGTATCCATCTCAACTTTGTGGCAGAAAAATAAGGATCAATCAAAAGTCCGGTGCGATCAGAAAAAAGGGATTCCAAGCCTTTTTCACGTAACTTCTGGCAATAATGGGCTGTGCGCCTATCTTGCCAGACAATCGCATTAAAAACTGCTTTTCCTGTCTTTTTATCCCATACAACGGTAGTTTCTCTCTGATTTGTTATTCCAAGAGAAACAATATCATCGGCTGAAATGCCTGCCCGTTCCATCACACTGCGGCAGGTACCTGCTGTTGTTGCCCATAAATCTTCCGGATTGTGCTCCACCCAGCCAGAACGAGGAAAAATTTGCGGAAACTCTTCCTGCGCTATGGCAACGGTTTTCAAACTCTCATCAAACAGGATTGCGCGGCTTGATGTGGTTCCCTGATCTATTGCAAGAATATATTTCATATCTCTACTCTTTGATAAAAAAAGGGCGCGATGTTTTTAAAACCGCGCCCCGTATAAATTTAAGGCTGGTTATTTCTGCCAGGATTTAATCAACTCACCGTAAGAAACAGTTACCGGCTCTTCATCCTCATTTTCAAGTTTGGCATAAGGCGCGCCTGGTTGAGATAACCAGTGTTCTGCATCTTTTTCCTCATTTAAAAGTGGCCCAACATCACCTTGAACACCTGCACGCTGCAAACGTTTTAAGACCTTTTCCTGATCGGCACATAAACTATCAAGTGCTTGTTGCGGTGTTTTGTCACCAGACATGGCATCCCCGATATTTTGCCACCAAAGCTGAGCGAGTTTTGGATAATCCGGTACATTCGTTCCCGTTGGCGACCATTGAACGCGCGCTGGCGAACGATAGAACTCAATCAATCCACCAAGACGGGGCGCGCGTTCTGTAAAATGATCTGAATTGATTGTGGATTGACGGATGAAAGTAAGCCCAACGTCTGATTTCTTTAAATCAACGGTTTTTGACGTCACAAATTGTGCATAAAGCCATGCAGCCTTAGCTCTATCAACAGGCGTTGATTTCATCAATGTCCAGGACCCGGCATCCTGATATCCGATTTTTTGACCTTTCTTCCAATAAACACCATGAGGGGATGGAGCCATGCGCCATTTTGGTGTGCCATCTTCATTCATAACAGGTAAATCTGGCTGAACGGTTGCAGCCGTAAAAGCTGTATACCAGAACATTTGCTGAGCTACATTACCTTGTGCTGGAATTGGACCTGCTTCAGAGAATGTCATGCCGGCTGCTGCAGGAGGTGAATATTTTTCCAGCCATTCAATGGCTTTTGTTACCGCATAAACAGCAGCAGGGGAATTGGTTGCCCCGCCTCTTGCCACACAAGAGCCAACAGGTTGCGACTTATCATTAACTCGAATGCCCCATTCATCAACGGGAAGTCCGTTTGGCTCTCCGACATCTCCCATACCGGCCATAGACATCCAGGCATCAGTATAACGCCAACCAAGGGATGGATCTTTCTTACCATAATCCATATTGCCATAAATTTCACCACTCACTCCAAGATGACTTAAATCGCGCCCCGTGAAGAATTCTGCAATATCTTCATAAGCAGACCAGTTAACAGGTACACCAAGGGCGTAGCCATATTTTTCCTTGAAGTCGGCCTTGTTTTTGTCATCATTAAACCAGTCATAGCGGAACCAATAAAGATTGGCGAATTGCTGATCTGGCAATTGGTAAAGCTTGCCATCTGGCCCTGTGGTGAAGGATGCACCAATAAAATCTTGAATATCCAGCGTGGGTAACGTAACTTCAGCCCCCTCGCCCGCCATCCAGTCTGTTAGATTACGAACTTGTTGATAGCGCCAATGCGTACCAATTAAATCCGAATCGTTAATATAGCCATCATAGATATTTTCGCCTGATTGCATTTGTGTTTGCAGTTTTTCAACAACATCGCCCTCACCAATTAAATCATGCGTAACTTTAATACCTGTAATGGCTGTAAAGGCTGGCGCCAAAACCTGCGCCTCATATTCATGGGTAGCAATAGTTTCCGACACCACTTTGATATTCATACCCTGAAAGGGTTTTGCAGCCTCGACAAAAAACTGCATTTCCTTTTCTTGCTCTTCACGATTTAATACAGAAATACCTGCGATTTCCTTATCCAGAAATTTCTTTGCAGCTTCCATATCGGCCAAAGCAGAGCCGGTAAAAAGCCCAAGCGAAAATACCAACGCTATCGTTGTTTTTAAATTCAATTTCATTCCTTCCTCCCAATACTGAAATAAAATACATGTTGTATTTTATTGTTTTGCCTTTCAAACCCAGCGAAACACGCTTGCTGCATAAAAAAGACAGATAATAAGGGCAAATGGCTGATTTGCCTCAACAATACCAAGCCAAGCCAAATTAATGAACGCCGAGCCTAATAAAGTAATGAAAAGACGATCTCCTCGTGTCGTCTTCATACCTAGAATGCCTGCTCTTCGCGTTTCTGGAAATTTTACTGCCAGAACAGTAAAAGTTATAAGCAAGAGCGCAATGAAAGAGAAAAAAAGCGCTGTTGGTAGTGTCCATGCCATCCAAGCCATACTGTCTCCTCCCTATACACGCCCAAGGGCAAAACCCTTGGCGATGTAATTACGCACGAAATAAATAACCAACGCACCTGGTATCAAGGTTAAAACCCCAGCTGCGGCTAGGACACCCCAGTCAATCCCTGCCGCACCTTGTGTTCTTGTCATGATGGCTGCAATTGGTTTGGCATCAACTGTTGTAAGTGTTCGGCTTAACAAAAGCTCTACCCATGAAAACATGAAGCAGAAAAAGGCTGCAACCCCAATGCCAGAGGCAATAAGTGGCGAAAAAATCTTGATAAAGAAATGGCCAAAGGAATAACCATCAATATAAGCTGTTTCATCAATTTCTTTTGGCACACCGCGCATGAACCCTTCCAATATCCACACGGCCAAAGGTACATTGAAAAGACAGTGAGCAAGTGCAACGGCAATATGCGTATCAAATAAGCCAACAGATGAATAAAACTGGAAAAATGGCAAGGCAAAAACTGCCGGCGGTGCCATGCGCTGACTTAAAAGCCAAAAGAAAAGGTGCTTATCCCCCATGAAATGATAACGGCTAAAAGCATAAGCAGCCGGCAAAGCGACAGCCAAACTAATCACTGTATTTAAAACGACATAAATGAGAGAATTCACATAGCCTAAATACCAAGCAGGATCCGTTAAAATCGTGCGATAATTATCCAATGTCGGATTGTGGGGCCATAGGGTAAAAGTGTTTAATATTTCCTGATTTGTTTTTAGGCTCATATTCAATAACCAATAAATCGGCAGCATTAAAAACACCAAATAAAACCCTATAACTAAGGCACTGCCGCTTACTTTTGGTAAGCTTTTAGTTTTTGAATAAGAAGAAGTTGTCGCAATTGTCATTTCTAATTCTCCCGCTTATCCAATGTTGTCATGACCGTGTAAAACACATAAGCAAGCGTTAAAATTACTAGATTATACATGAGTGAAAACGCTGCTGCTGGCCCTAAATCAAATTGGCCTAAGGCCATTTTGACCAAATCGATGGAAAGCAGCGTGGTTGCATTGCCAGGTCCGCCACCTGTGACAACAAAAGGTTCTGTGTAAATCATGAAACTGTCCATGAAACGTAACAAAATCGCAATCATTAAAACCCCCATCATTTTGGGGAGTTCAATATATCTGAATATATTCCACCGCGATGCTTGGTCGATTTTTGCCGCCTGATAATAAGCATCAGGTATGGATTTCAGCCCTGCAAAAGCAAGCAGTGCGACAAGCGATGTCCAATGCCAAACATCCATAATGATAATCGTTACCCAAGCTGAAACCACATCTTGGGTATAATTATAGGAAACCCCCATCGCTTTGAGCGAATATCCCAAAAGGCCAATATCCACGCGCCCGAAAATTTGCCAAATTGTTCCAACCACATTCCAAGGTATGAGAAGTGGCAAAGACATTAGAACGAGCGTTACACTTGACCAAAAACCGCTTTTTGGCATGTTCAGCGCGATAAAAACACCCAATGGAATTTCAATTGCCAAAATAATAGATGAAAAGAAAATCTGTCGGCCCAACGCATCCCACATACGTTGGCTTTCCAATATTTCTTGAAACCATTCAAGACCAACCCAGAAAAACCGGTTATTACCAAAAGTATCTTGCACTGAATAATTGACCACCGTCATTAAAGGAATAACGGCTGAAAAGGCCACAAGAATTAAAACCGGAAGAACAAGAAACCATGCTTTATGATTGGTTGTTTTTTCCATAATCAAATCCTCCCTTCCAAACGCCAGTCATCTGCATAGACATTAATATATTCAGGATTAAAAATGACACGGTTCATATCCGAACCAATTTCTGCCCCTTCTTTTTCCAGAATATTAATGGGAATACCTGAAATGTTGGCGCGGATAATTTTATGGCGGCCAACATCTTCCACCCTTTCAATTTGAACGGGTACACCATTTGTTGATGAAAGGGACAGAAATTCTGGCCTTATACCAATTTCAACCTTGCTGGCTTTCGGTTCATAGCTTTGCGGTAACAAAATTTTTGCACCATTAACAATCGCTCTATTGCCAATAATATCGGCCTTTAGAATATTCATACCCGGTGAACCGATAAAATATCCTACAAATGTGTGTTCAGGCTTTTCAAAAAGCTCCTGCGGTGTACCAATTTGTACCACACACCCTTCATGCATGACCACAACCTTATCGGCAAAAGTAAGTGCCTCTGTTTGATCATGTGTGACGTAAATCATGGTATGACCAAATTCATTATGCAGCGCTTTTAATTGGGTTCTCAACTGCCATTTCATCTGCGGATCAATAACAGTGAGAGGCTCATCAAATAACAACGCATTCACATCTTCGCGCACCATGCCACGACCAAGAGAAATTTTTTGTTTTTCATCTGCCCCAAGGCCACGCGCTTTTTTGTCAAGTATATTTTCCATGTCAATCATGGCTGCAATTTTTTGGACACGTTCAACAATATAAGCGCTATCTGCTTTTCGATTTTTCAAAGGAAAAGCAAGGTTATCACGCACGCTCATCGTGTCATAAACTACAGGAAACTGAAAAACCTGTGCAATATTGCGGTTCGCTGTTGGCAAATGAGTGACATCTTTATCATCAAATAAAATGCGCCCCTCGCTTGGAATTAAAAGCCCTGAAATAATGTTTAGTAGCGTGGATTTACCGCAGCCAGACGCCCCTAAAAGCGCGTAGGCTTCCCCATCGTTCCAGACATGATTAAGCCTTTTCAAAGCAAAATCATCTTCTGATTTTGCTTTTGAGTGATACGAATGAGCTAAATTTTCCAGAGTTATTTTTGCCATTATCCCCTCACGCTGCCAATGCATAAGAAGCAGGCATTTTTAATTGCCCATCTTCGCTGAAGATATAAATGTGATCAGGGTTGAGATAGACCGTTAACGCTTTATTCAATTCCAGGTCATGAATACCATGGATAAGGCCCACCCATTTTTCACCACTATAGTTCACATGAATGAACGTTTCAGAACCCGTTAATTCAGTAACCTGAAGTGTGGCTTCAAACTTTATCGTATTACGGACCGGCTGTTTAATTTTAAGATGGTTTGGTCTGAAGCCAGCCTTATAAACCCCATCTTCAAGATTTGCCAAGGAACCGATTGCAGCACTTTTATTCCCATTTTCAAAATAAAGGTCTGCACCACGCTTTTTCAGCTTAAGAAAATTCATTGGCGGATCAGAAAAAATGTTGGCGGTTCTTGCATCAGCCGGACTGCGATAAACCTGTGCAGTTGGCCCAAATTGCGTTATTGAACCTTGCCACAAGGTAGCTGTATTGCCGCCAAGTAAAAGAGCTTCCTCCGGCTCTGTTGTTGCATAAACGAAAATTGCCCCTGAACGTTCAAAAATTCGAGGAATTTCAACGCGCAACTCCTCCCTCAACTTATAATCAAGATTGGCTAACGGCTCATCCAGTAAAACCAGCCCAGCATCTTTTACCAAAGCGCGCGCTAAAGCGCAGCGCTGTTGTTGTCCACCTGAAAGCTCCAACGGCTTGCGCGCCAACATTGGGGTAAGTTTCATAAGTTCCGCAACATCCCGTACACGGCTATCCAGCGTTTTCTTATCTGTTTTCATCAAGCGCAAGGGCGAGGCGATATTTTCATAAACACTCATGGAAGGATAATTGATGAACTGTTGGTAAACCATGGCAACATTTCTATCGCGCACTTTCACACCCGTAACATCTTGCCCTTGCCATAAAATACGCCCCTCATCTGGCTTATCAAGGCCGGCCATTAATCGCATAAAACTTGTTTTTCCAGAAAGGGTTGCCCCAAGCAAAACATTCATCGTACCTTTTTCAAGGCGCAAATCTGTTTTATGAATGTGGGTTAGTCCTTCAACACTTTTTGAAATACCCTTTAATTCTAATGTCATCTTTCGCCTCGCACCTGAAAAACAGTTGCTGCACTTTTATTCAATTCAGCTTTTTGTTTTTGTGCTATCCAGCCCTCAAGTTTCACGCATTCAGAATCTGTTAAACGCAAACCCAACTTGCTCCGGCGCCACAAAATATCTTCTGCAGTTTGTGCATATTCATGGGCCATCAGGTAAGCCACCTCCCTTGCTGTTAGGGTGGCGCCAAAATATTCTCCCAGATCTTCGAGCGTGTTTGCATCCCTCAATATCAAGCGTGCCTCAAGCCCATAAGCACGCACAAGTCGTTTGGCATGAAAATCTGTTAAGAATGAATAGTCCTTTTGTAGTATACGAACGATTTTATCAAAATCTTCAACAGCGAAATCACCGCCGGGTAATGCTGTTTGTGCAGTCCAGCTTTCTCCTTTTTCCCCAATATAAATCGAAAGTTTTGCCAAGGCGCTTTCAGCCAATCGGCGATATGTTGTAATTTTACCGCCAAAAACATTGAGAAGCGGCACATCATCAATCGCCTCAATTTTTAACGTATAATCCCGCGTTGCAGCGGTTGCAGAACTTGCCCCATCATCATAAAGCGGGCGCACACCTGAATATGTCCAAACAATATCATCTTGTGTTATTTGGTTTTCAAAATAGGTATTTACGAAATCTAAAAGATATTTTTTTTCCTCTGGCGAGCAGAAAGGTTGATTTGAAATATCATCATGCTCAGCCTCTGTCGTGCCAATTAATGTAAAATCCGTTTCATAGGGAATTGTAAAAACGATACGCCCATCAGCACCTTGAAAGAAATAACATTTATCATGCTCATAAAGGCGTTTTGTAACAATGTGGCTGCCTCTTACAAGGCGCACGCCATCTTTGCTATTTGAACGAACGGTTTTTTGAATAATATCTTCCACCCATGGCCCACCTGCATTTACCAATGCTTTGGCCTTTACCTCATATGTGGCGCCGGTTTGCATATCTTTTAGAGAAACAACCCAAAAATCTTGCTTGCGTTCAGCCGTTTGCACCTTCATACGCACACATATTTTTGCTCCCCGTTTCTCAGCATCGCGCGCGTTCAAAACGACCAGTCGACTGTCTTCAACCCAACAATCTGAATATTCATAAGCTTTTTGAAAGTGCTTTTTAAGAGGCTTTCCCTCCTCTGCTTTTTTCAGGTTAATTGTTCTCGTAGCAGGTAATATTTTGCGCCCCCCCATATGATCATACATAAAAAGGCCCAAACGTATTAACCAAGCAGGGCGCTGCCCCTTCAACCAAGGCATAAGCGCATTGAGCAATCTTGATGTAGGCGTATCATTTTCAAAGCGCATAGTAGAATGATAAGGTAGAACAAACCGCATCGGCCATGAAATATGCGGCATGGATTTAAGCAAAATTTCACGTTCTATCAGCGCCTCACGCACAAGACGGAACTCAAAATATTCCAGATAACGCAACCCACCATGAAAAAGCTTTGTCGATGAAGATGAGGTAGCAGAAGCCAGATCGCCCATTTCAGCCAGCATTACCGAATAGCCACGCCCTGCCGCATCACGCGCAATGCCGCAACCATTAATGCCACCACCTATGACAAAAAGATCAAAAATCTTTTCATGGTCCATATGAGACATTTGAGCCTCCCCTCTCAAATTCTTCACTTATCTTTCAATTTATGCCAAAAATTACAAAAAAAGGAAAGATGTTATTTTCGTTTTTTTTCGATAATTCATCATTTGTTATTTATTTCTTGAGTAACCTTAACTTAAAACTTGTTACAAAAACTTATTAAGTAATTGATATAAAACAATATCATAAAAACAAACAAAACAGTTGAATAAATTTATTTTCGTTTTTAACCTATAACATAAAGGGAGGACATGATGTCACAGCTTTATCGACAGCCACAAATTATTGAAATGGTGCAGCGTGATGGTGCCGTTAGTGTTGAAGGGTTGGCTGATCATTTTGGCGTAACACTGCAAACTATTCGGCGTGATTTGAGTGAGCTGGCAGCACTTGGCAAACTGGAACGGGTGCATGGGGGCGCTATTCTTCCTTCAGGAACTGCCAATATCGGATATGAGGAACGGCGCAAGCTTAACCAAGCTGAGAAAACCGATATAGCACGCGCCTGCGCAGAACTTATTCCCCATGATTGCTCTTTATTTTTAAATATTGGCACAACAACGGAAGCCTTGGCCTGCAAACTTTTGCAACATGATAATATCATGGTTGTCACCAATAATATGAATGTTGCAAATATTTTGACGATTAACGAAAAATGTCAGGTCATTTTGACAGGTGGCACATTGCGCCGTTCGGATGGTGGTCTGGTTGGTACCTTAACGACCGATGTCATTCGACAATTTAAATTTGATTATTCCATTATTGGCTGTTCAGCGCTGGATAAAAATGGCGACTTTCTCGATTTCGACATTCAAGAAGTGAGTGTAAGTAAAACAATTATCGAACAATCAAGAAAAATTTTTTTAGTAGCCGACCACACAAAGTTTAGCAGAAATGCGCCCGCCCGTATCGGCTCTCTTTCAGATATTGATTGCTTTATTACTGATAAGACACTTTCCAACGATTTAGCCAATTCCTGCAAGGAATGGAACACAGATGTTATTATAGCTTGAAAGCAAACCCTCAATATTTAAGCTTAGGATCAAGACCCTAGGCTCAGGACCTATTAATTTTTCTCTTTAATTTTCATTGCAAATCAGCTTCAAGGTTTCAAACGAAGGAGTTTTTTTATGTCTGATTTGTTCTGG
>CALHLB010000143.1 GCA_938034375.1 uncultured Alphaproteobacteria bacterium
GATGTTGTTGCTGGTCATGTACGCGAAGCGATTAAAGAAAAGCTAAAAGAAATCAGCTATAAAAATCTAACGTTTCTTTTAAAGTGGGAAGGGGATAGAGGCGTTGATCAGGCGCTTTATCGACCATTGGAAGAAATAGCGCTGGCAGGGGCAAATATTGCCATTGATTGTACAACCATTCGTTTTTCGTTGCTTTCAGATATGTGGGCTTGGCCTTATCATCAACTGGTTATTGATTATTCCAATTTGCCAGATTCAGAAGAAGCTGCAAACTGGATTAGTGAAATTATTATCAATATGAGTGAAGAGCTTCATGTTGAAAGTACTGCAATTGGTCTGGATAATAGAGATTATCGAAATTATGCCTTAAGTAGTGGCTTTAAGGTTGGAACAGGATATTATTACAGCCCATATCTTGGCATTAATTCCTTTATGGAAATCGTAAGGCCTGTTAAAAGAACAAAAGCAAGTGAAGAAAGCACTAAGGTAAAGGCGGCTTGAATTCCTTTAGTTATTTTCTTTATGATTCTTTTTTATCAAGAACCATATGTGCTTTTTCAATTTCCATGCCTGTTAGGTGGTTATTGGCTGCAAAATTTAAACAATCTGAATCATTCTGCCGAATAAAATGCAAGACGGCAGCAAGAAAATGGTCTTCAAGGGCTGATTGTCTTAAGTTTTCAACGGAAAGCCCACTAAGCTGGATAAAGCGAGTGAGCAGATTTTCATCGGATGCAATGTGTTGAAGGGCTTTTATCGCAATAATTTCTGCTTGATCATGTTGCATTTTGTAAAATTCTTCTTTCCTGTTTGCGTTTATTAAAGGAAATATCCTTATAATCTTTTTTCAACTGCTAAAAGCGTTTTCAAACGTAAAGTTGGATGGAATATGACTAAGAAAATATTGATTGTGGAAGATAATGAGCTGAACATGAAGTTGTTCCACGATCTTTTGGAGGCTCAGGGCTATGAAACAATTGAAACCAATAACGGTATGAAAGCCGTTGATCTTGCCCGCGCGCATATGCCGGATCTCATTTTGATGGATATTCAACTACCTGAAGTTTCAGGTTTGGATGTTACAAAGTGGCTCAAGGAAGATGATGAATTAAAATCCATTCCTGTTATTGCTGTTACAGCATTCGCCATGAAAGGTGATGAAGAGCGAATACGCCAGGGCGGATGTGAGGCATATATTTCAAAACCAATTTCAGTTTCCACGTTTTTGGAAACCGTTCGTGTGTATTTAGGCGACTAATAGATTAGGTTCCTGGTTTGAAAGGATAATGAATGACAGGCCGCATTCTCATCGTTGATGACAATCTTGCAAATATCAAATTACTGGAGGCACGCCTTTCAGCTGAATATTATTCAGTTTTTACTGTTGATAATGGCAAAGATGCAATTGAAATCTGTAAACGTGGAGATTGTGACATCGTTCTTTTGGACGTTATGATGCCTGGCATGAATGGTTTTGATGTGTGTCGTCATTTGAAGAGTGATGGTGAAACCCTGCATATACCTATTGTTCTGGTAACGGCTCTTGATGGTTTGAAAAATCGCATTGAAGGGTTGCAGGCCGGCGCCGATGACTTCATCACGAAGCCCATACGCGAAATTGAACTGATGACACGGGTTAAAAGCCTTTTGCGTTTGAAAATGCTGGTTGATGAGCTTAGGATGCGTGCTTTAACAGCCCATGATGTTCAGATGGAGCATCTTTTTGAGCGTGTTTTTGCAAAACCACAACCTAATGAAAAAGTGCTTCTTGTTGACGATAAGGCATCATCTGTTGAGCGCACAAGAATAGCTTTGATGCGAAGCGGGTATCAGGTTATTGTTGAGGGCGATGCTAATCGCGCGTTGGAATATGCTGCAAGTGGCGATCCTGTTTTAACAATTATCAATATTGATATGCAAAATTATGACGGTTTGCGTTTGTGTTCCCAAATCAAGCAACAAAAAGAGACACGCAATTTACCGCTTTTGGCAATATCTAATGAAGGACAAGACGAACGCATAGCGCGGGCTTTGGAACTTGGTATAAATGATTTTGTGAGGCGCCCTGTGGAGCCTAATGAACTTGCTGCTAGGTGTTTAACGCAGTTGCGACAATATCGTTATGCCGATTTTTTACGTGAAAGTGTTCAGGCAACGATGGAAATGGCCGTTAAAGACTCTTTAACAGGCCTTTATAATCGCCGTTATATGGAAACACATTTGGCAAATCATGTCAAAATTGCACAAGAAAAAGCTACTCCTCTTTCCATACTTATCCTTGATATTGATTTTTTCAAGAAGATAAATGATTCGTTTGGCCATGATGGGGGGGATGATGTTTTGAAAGAATTTGCAAAGCGCTTGACTGATAATTTACGGAGGATTGATTTGCCCTGTCGGATGGGTGGGGAGGAATTTGTTGTTATTATGCCTGAAACAGATAAGGAACTGGCTTTAGCAGTTGCGGAACGTATTCGTTCTGTTGTTGCAGAAAAAGAATTTATCATTGAAGATGGCCTGAAGCTGGCAGAAGTAACAATTAGCATTGGTATTGGGTGCTTAACCATTTTAGATGATACGCCTGAGAGGCTTCTTAAAAGGGCTGATATTGCACTTTATCACGCAAAAGAAGCGGGCAGGAATCGTGTGAAGCTAGAAATTGCAGCATAACTTATAAAAATTCTTTATTAAGCATTAATCTTTACGGTTAATGATAGTTTAACTTGCTGATTTGAATAAAATTTGACACAAAGTAGATAACAGGAATGTTAATCCTGAAAATCTACCTTGTGGCAATATCAGGTCCGCCGCATCACCTGTGCTACAGGGTTGCCGACAGATCCCTTAAGGGTTGATCTGTCGGCTTTTTATCCATAAAGCAATAAAAAAGCCCCTTAAAAGGGGCTTTAAAAATTATATCAAATATATAAATTACTTGATTTTTGTTTCTTTGAAATCAACATGCTTGCGAATAACAGGATCATATTTACGCTTCACCATTTTTTCTGTCATGGTGCGCGAGTTCTTTTTCGTTACATAGAAATAGCCTGTGTCTGCTGTGCTTTCGAGCTTGATTTTAATTGTTGTGGCTTTTGCCATCGTCATTATCCTTAGATCATCAAACCTTGCAAATGGTTTGGTAAATTAAAAAAGAAGCTCAAAGCTCCCATCAGTTGGAGGGAAATTACTCATCGGAAAAAATTTGTCAAGACAATTAGTGCAAATGAAGAAAAAAGAATAGTTTTGTGTTTCTTTATTGAAGCTATAAATAAATTTTTCTTTCAGCTATGCTTATTTTTCCTGATTGCGCTCTATAAAATGGTATTTTAATATTCTCTTGTATTAAGGCGCCTTTACTCCATGTTTTTTCTGCACAGTTTAAAATTTCACTGGTGATAAAATGATGAGGGAGATTGCGGGCCTGATTGAAGGTTAACCATTGCACTTCTTCCAGCTCTTTACTTGATTGTGGTTCTTGTTCCTCTAAAAAATCGTCTACCTGCATTATGAAAAAACGCGTATCGAATCGTTTTACATTCTTTGGAGGGGTAATTGCGCGAGCTATGAATATAAGTTTAGAAAGGTCGGGAAATAACCCTCTGGAAGTGAAGGCATTCCAACTTCCATTCTTATGTTTGAAAGATGTTTTGCAGTTTTTTGCTAGAAAAAGGCCGACCTCTTCATAAACTTCCCTTATGGCGGCAAGGCCTGTCATACGGGCTTTTAACGCAGTGTATTTGACTGATGTTTTTTTTAAAAGTTCTGTGTATGTTGCTTGGCCGTAATCCTGGAAAAAGGGGGCATATCTATCCGCGTAATCAACGCGTCCACCAGGAAATACAAATAGTTCTGGCATGAAGACATGCCTTTTGGAGCGTTTGCCCATTAATATACGCGGCTGAGTGCTGCGTCCATCAATCAATACAAGGGATGCAGCGTCTTTAATTTTCAAGAAGAAGCCTGTTTTGCCAGTATATCTTCATGGGGTAATTCAATGTCATCCCCTTCAACATGGTTGGGGTTAAAGCCATGCATATAATTTGCCCATTGAAGGCCAATCAAGGCCCCTTTTGTAAGAGGAAGGAGACCAAGGCACATTATCAAAATCATTGGTAACCACAAAACGGCGTGTATCCAATAATCGGGTTGATATGCAATTTCTACCCAAATATAGAGGCTTGTTACAATTTTGCTCACGATTGCAATTGTAAAATAGGCCGGTGCATCATCCGCGCGTTGATGAAAAAGTTCTTCTGAACAAATATCACATGTATCGCGTACTTTCAGGTAGCTATTAAAAAGTTTGCCATCCCCACAATTTGGACATTTGCACTTAAAACCTTTTAACATGGCTGGAAATACATCACGTTTTGGAAGGTTTTTCTTTGTGTCTTCAGGGGTATTGGCAAAGTGCTGCATAACATTACCTTTTAAAGTGCCTTTTTTGCTTCAAGTTAATATAATTATAAAGAAAAAAATGTCTAATAAAATTCATCTTTTGCGTTTGATTTTTCTTGAAATACCTTTTGGGTAGGAGCTTCTTTTTATTCGTCCGCGGCCTTTTGGTTTTGGCAGCAAGCGTTTGCTGGCTTTACCTTTTTCCCCTTCAGAAAGCATAATAAAGCGCAGTGATCCGGCAAAGGGAAGGGCCTCTGTCAATTCAACTTCTACCCTATCTCCCATGGTATAGGTTTGACCTGTTCTTTCCCCTACCAGGTTATGACGGGCTTCATCATAGTGGTAATAATCATTGCCAAGGCTGGAAATTGGCACAAAGCCATCTGCGCCTGTTTCATCGAGTGTGATAAATAATCCCGATTTTGTGACCCCATTAATGCGCCCCCAAAAATGGGCGCCTACCTTGTCGACAAGCCAATTGGCTATGAGCCTGTCGATTGTATTGCGTTCGGCTTTCATTGCTCTACGCTCTGTCATGGATATATGAGCTGCAATATCGTTTAGAGAATCAATATCTACGTTTCCAAGCCCCCCTTCACCCATTTGTTGCGCGGAGATGAGGGCGCGATGCACCATTAAATCTGCATAACGGCGGATGGGCGATGTGAAATGTGCATATTTTTTTAAATTCAGGCCAAAATGGCCATAGTTTCCAGACGTATATTCTGCTTGTGCCTGAGAGCGTAGGACAACCTGATTTGTTAAAATCTCATTCGGTTTGCCAGAAACAGTATTTAAAATGCGGTTAAAATGATGGGGTCTAAGATTGCCGGCTTTGGGGAGTTTAATATCAATTGTTGATAAAAAATCCCGTAAACTCTCTAGTTTGGCTAAACTTGGTGCATCATGACAGCGATAGATGAGCGGTGTTTTATTGGCTTCCAATGTTTGCGCTGCAGCGACATTGGCCAAAATCATAAATTCTTCAATCAGCTTATGCGCGTCTAACCTTTTAGGAATAATAACATCCCTAACCTGACCGTTTTCATCGAGCAGAATTTTTCTTTCTGTTACATTAAGCGCAAGGGGTTCACGATTTTTTCTTTCTCTTTTCAGGGTATTATAAGCGGCCCATAAGGGTTTCAAAGTGGTTTCAAGAACCGTTGCTGCATGGTCACTTACCTTGCCGTCAATGGCGTCCTGTGCCTCTACATAAGAAAGCCCCCTGTGAGATTTCATCATAATGCGGTGGAAATGGTGCCTGATTTTATTTCCCTCAGCGGTAAGCCAGATCTTCACGGCCAAAGCAGGGCGGGAAAGCCCTTCTTTTAAAGAGCAAAGATTATTGGAAAGCTCTTCTGGCAACATTGGTACAACGCGGTCTGGAAAATAAACCGAATTTCCCCGTTTTAAAGCTTCTTCATCCAATTGTGTGCGGGGTTGCACGTAATGGGAGACATCAGCAATTGCAATAATAATAATATGGCCGCCTTTGTTATTTTCATCCTGATCAGGTTCTGCAAAAACGGCATCATCATGGTCTTTAGCATCATGTGGATCGATGGTGATAAGCGGTATATGCATCCAGTCTTCACGGTTATCATTCAGACTTACTTCTTGTGCCTGACTTACTTCTGATAAAACATTATCAGGAAAAATATGCGGGATTTCCTGTTCGTGCAAAGCAATATGGCTGACTGCTTTTTCAGAGCCTAGAGAGCCGATAATATTCAGGATACGGGCGCTAGTATCGCCGTAACGCCCAATTTTTGTAAGTGTTGCCTCTACCAAATCGCCTTCTTTGGCATTATTCAAATGGTCAATGTTCATTACACGTTGTTTTCGATCAACGGGTAAGAGGCGCGGTTTTTCGTTGGAATGTCTGCCAAATTGTACAACGCCCAAAATGCTGTCTGGTGTTTTTTCAATCAGTTTGATGATTTGTGCTTGATAAGCAGCTTTGGCGTTATCAGATAAATCGCGGTCTGTTATGCGGGCAAGAACACGGTCTCCAAGGCCGGCAGCGCGTCCTTTTGTTCGTTTAGATGATAAAACAAGAATACGGGGAGGGGGCGCATTTTCATTGTCCCATTTAACTGGAGTGGCTAATAATTCGCCATCTTCATCGCGTTCAAAAATTTCAAGCATTAAAACAGAAGGTAAGGTTCCAGCTTCGTGAAAACGTTTTCTCTTTCCCTCAATCAAGCCATCATCAGCCAGGTTTTTTAACAGAGCTTTCAGTGGAATTCTATCAGAGCCTTTAATATTAAAAGCTTTTGCTATGTCTCTTTTAGAGGCTTTATCCGGATTTTCCCTAATGAATTTTAAAACTTCTTCACGGGTTGGAAACCAGGGTGATTGCTTTTGATCTTGCCAATCAACCACCTTTTATTCAGCCTCTTCAGTTTTTTTTGTTGCTTTTTTAGCAGGCGCTTTTCTTTTTGTTGTTGTCTTTTTTGCCGTTGCCTTTTTTGTTGCGTTCTTGCGTTTAGTGCCACCCTTTGCCTGTTTAGCTGCAATCAACTCCAATGCTTGTTCCATTGTCACATCTTCTGGCTTTACGTCTTTGGGCAGTGTGGCGTTAATTTTTCCAAATTTTACGTAGGGGCCATAACGGCCATCATGAACGGTAATTTTACCATCACCATCGGGGTGGTCGCCCAGTTCTTTAAGGGCTTTTGCTGCTGTGCGCCCTCTTGGATTTGCCTTCTTATCGGCAAGAGCTGAAACGGCGCGGTTTAACCCGACATCAAAAACCTCATCGACATTTTCAAGGTTGGCATAAACCCCGTCATGCAGCACAAAGGGACCATATCGCCCAATGCCTGCCGTAATCTCTTTACCCGTTTCAGGGTGCGTACCAACAAGGCGGGGGAGGGATAAAAGCTTCAGCGCATCTTCAAGATTAATGTTTGGAGCGTCCCAGCCTTTTGGTATGGAGGCGCGTCTGGGTTTGGCTTCTTCTCCTAATTGTACATAGGGTCCAAAGCGGCCTTTTTTGGCAAAAACATCTAGCCCTGTTTCCGGGTCCTGGCCGAGTATACGATCACCATCATCTGCCTGGGCTTCATCCCCTTCATCGCCATTTTGGGCTAATTGGCGGGTAAACTTGCATTCTGGATAGTTTGAGCAACCAATAAAAGCGCCAAATTTTCCTACTTTGAGGCTGATTTCGCCCGTATCACATCGTGGACATGCGCGCCTTTCACTGCCATCTTCTTTTTCAGGAAAAACATGATCTTCCAATGTTTCATTTAAGGCGTCCAATACTTGTGAAACGCGTAAATCTTTAATTTCTTCTACGTGCTCAGAGAAGTCTTTCCAGAATTGTCTTAAAACATCGCGCCATAAAATTTCACCAGCGGAAACTTGGTCTAACTGCTGTTCAAGACTGGCAGTAAAATCATATTGCACATAGCGGTTGAAGAAATTTTCAAGAAAAGCGGTTACAAGGCGCCCTTTATCTTCAGGCATTAGCCTTTTCTTTTCAAGAATGACATAGCCACGATCTTGTAAAACGCCTAATGTCGCGGCATAGGTGGATGGACGACCAATGCCGAGTTCTTCCATCTTTTTCACCATTGTTGCTTCCGTGTAACGGGGTGGTGGTTCTGTGAAATGCTGGTTTGCTTCAATCTTATTTTTGTTCACCGTTTCATCAGCAGCCAATGCAGGCAGACGCTTTTGATCTTCTTCCTCCTCATCATCTTTGGTTTCAGTGTAAAGCGTTAAAAAGCCATCAAATCGAACGACCGTACCTGTTGCGCGCAAATTGGCTGTTTGCCCATTCCCTTCAGCCAAAATTTCAGCTGTGGTGCGCTCCATTTCCGCAGAAGCCATTTGACAGGCAATTGTGCGTTTCCAGATAAGATCATATAAACGGAATTGATCGTCATCAAGGAAGTGGCGCATTTCTTGTGGGGTGCGCTTAGCATCTGTTGGGCGAATGGCTTCATGGGCTTCCTGTGCGTTTTTTGCTTTCGTGAAATATTTGCGTGGAGAAGAAGGAAGATATTTTTCGCCATAAGCATTAGAAATTTGTTGACGTAGGCTGGAAATAGCCTCAGGCGCTAGATCCACACCATCGGTCCTCATATAAGTAATCAAGCCTGTTGTCTCACCGCTTAAGGTAATGCCCTCATAGAGTTTTTGGGCAACTTGCATGGTGCGACTTGCCGAAAACCCTAGTTTTCTTGAAGCTTCCATTTGCAGGGTGGATGTTGTGAAAGGTGGATAGGGATTGCGTTTTTGTGGCTTGGCTACAACGCTTTCTACTTGGAAACTCGCCTGTTCAAGCATTGCTTTAATTGCGTTGGCTTCTTTGCCCGTTGCTATGTCAAGGCGTTGTTTTTTTTCTCCATCAAATGCTGTTAGGCGCGCTTCTAAGTTTTTACCTTCCTTATTGGTAAGAGATGCAATAAGGGACCAATATTCCTGAGGCTTGAAAACTTCAATCTCCCGTTCCCGCTCACAAATAAGACGCAAAGCAACAGATTGTACACGCCCGGCAGAGCGAGACCCCGGCAATTTGCGCCACAAAACAGGGGAAAGCGTGAAACCAACAAGATAGTCAAGCGCGCGGCGGGCAAGATAGGCCTCTACCAGAGGGGAATCAATATCACGTGGGTTTTGCATGGCTTCCAAGATTGCGCCTTTGGTAATGGCATTAAAAACCACACGTTCGATTTTTTTATCTTTTAAAGCTTTTTTATCTTGCAAAACCTGTAAAAGATGCCACGAAATCGCTTCACCCTCTCTATCCGGGTCTGTTGCAAGAATCAATTTATCAGAAGATTTGACAGCTTTAGTAATCTCGCTCATTCGTGCTTTTGCTTTGCTATCAAGCTGCCAGTCCATAGCAAAATTTTCATCTGGTCTAACGGAACCATCTTTAGGCGGCAGGTCGCGGATATGGCCGAATGAGGCAAAGACTTGATAGTCAGAACCAAGATATTTGTTGATTGTTTTAGCTTTTGCGGGAGATTCTACGATTACAACGTTCATTAAAGGCTCTTAATCCATCTTCAAAACTGTCTTAATAGGTGACAGATATAATATGGGCGGTAATAATCATCAATTAAATGATTGCCGCCAAAAAAATGTTTGCGTTATGCAGTTTATAACTTCGTATCCTTTAAACAGGATGACATTAGAAAAGAAAAGCACGAATAGGTTGTATTCGGTTTCTTGTGTGTTTGTTTAGCTGTGATAGAGTAAAAATAAGCACTTATTACGAGAATATTTCTCTTGATTGTTTTTAAAGTTGTGTCATATGTAATCGAACAAAGGAATAAATTCCTTTTTTGGTTTGAGTATTCTGATTCGTGAGAAATTTAAATGGATATTGAAAAAAAGAATAAGCAAAAAGAGACGGCTGATTATATTCATCGTATAACGACAGACCTTTGCCAAATGGCTAGCAAGGAGGAAATGGCATTTCTTGCTTATATTCTGGATATGGCGCGCATCGAATCGTATGATATGACAAACAAGATTAAAGGCGATACGAATAATACGTGTCCGTAAATACAAATTGTTTTGTGTGCTCATATGATTTTAGTTTGCCAATGAGAACAAGTTTCCTTCATGCCTTATAAGGCGTCCTGCAATTTCAAGCTCACATAAGCTTGAAATAATTAAACTGGACGGTAAATCTGTAAAACGAATAATGTCGTCTTGATGAACTGGAGAGGATGACAGGCCATCCAAAATGACTTCAACCGCATTTTGTGGTATGTATTCTGAATTGAAATCCTCGTCTTTTACGGTTTCCAGTCTAAAAGGTTCTTGACCATAGGTATCATCTTCCTCATTCAGGGGTACGATATGGCGTAGATCATTAATAATATCCTCGCCGCCACGCACAAGCGTTGCCCCTTCTCTTATCAAATGATTTGTTCCTTCAGCGCGTGGGTCCAGAGGGGAGCCTGGAACAGCAAAGACCTGTCGCCCCTGTTCGTTAGCAAGCCTGGCTGTAATTAAAGAGCCGGAGCGTTTAGCGGCCTCAACAACACATATACCCAATGAAAGACCTGAAATGATGCGGTTTCGGCGTGGAAAATCTTGCCCTCGCGGTTCGAAAAAAGGTGGCATTTCACTGATGATTGCCCCACCATTTTCAACAATTTCATAGGCTAGAGGAATATTTTCCTGTGGATAAAGTTTTGCATGTCCTCCTGCAATTACAGCAACAGTTCCTTTTTGCAGGGCTGCTTGATGGGCTGCTTTATCGATACCTCTTGCAAGGCCTGAGACAACAATATGTCCTTCTTCGGAGAGTTCACGGGCAATATTCATTGCCATTTTCTGGCCCGCTATGGAAGCATTTCTAGAGCCAACAAGCGCGATATGCGGATTTGTATCTAAGCCTAATTTTCCCTGTACAAGCAAGATCGGTGGCATGCCGTCTGCTTCTCTTAACAGACTTGGATAATCAGGTTCTCCGTAAGCTATATGACGAATACCAAGACGGCGGGCGTTTTCCAGCTCTCGTTCAGCCTCCTCATGAGAAAAGATAGCTGGTTTTTTGCCTTTTGTGTGACGGGCAGAAATTTCTGGCAAGGCATCAAGAGCTGCATCAGCAGAGCCAAAGCGGTTGATAAGATTATGAAAGGTGATGGGTCCTACTTTGTCAGAGCGGGATAGACGGAGCCATGAAATACGCTGCTCCTCTGTAAGGGGAGGGCGCTTCATGATTCTAGCCTTTTTTGCCAATTTGGTTTTCTGTCCGATTTAAAAGACGTTTGATATTTTCGTGATGTTTTATCCAGCATAATAATGTCAATACAAAAAATAGTTCAGAATATTGAAAAGCCTCAAATCCTCTTAAAATAAATGGCGTTGCCAATGTGGCAATTAGAGCAGAAAGGGATGAGTAGCGCGTTATTAAAGCTACGGCAAGCCAGATGATGGCAAAAGCAATAAAGGCAGGCCAAAAAACACCTATTAATACGCCAAGATAGGTTGCGACCCCTTTTCCACCCTTGAATTTGAGCCATATGGGAAAAAGATGCCCCAAGAAAACCCCTAATCCTGCACAGACTATGAAATCACCTGGACCATAACGCGATGCAATGAAAACAGCTAATGTTCCTTTTAAGGCATCACAAATAAGGGTGAGGGCGGCAAGTTTTTTATTTCCTGTCCGTAAAACATTGGTCGCGCCAATATTTCCCGAACCTATAGCGCGAATGTCGCCATACCCTCCCAAACGGGCAAGCACTAACCCAAAAGGAATTGAACCTATAAAATAACCAATTGCCAGCCATAGAAGGTAAAATGGAAGTTCGTGGGCAAGATTAATGGGATCTGGCATTCGATATTCCTTTAGAGTGATCTGTGAAAGACTTCGATGCCGTCAACATAGGTTTTTAAAACTTGCCCTATAAAACGTGCGCTTTCAAATGCTGTGTTTTTGGAAAGAGATGTTAATTCTCTTGCATCAAGGATCCATGGTTTTTCAAGATCCAGTAAAATCATATCAGCGGGCATACCTTTCATTAAACTGCCTGCTTTTATTCCCAAAATCTTGGCAGGATTCAAAGAAAGGGCTTTGGTAATAATGTTTAAATCGAGTTGATTATCGTGATAAAGCCTCAACATCGCGGCAAGCATCGTTTCAAGACCAACAGCACCATCAGAAGCATCAGCGAAGGGATGACGCTTTAAATCAACATCTCTTGGGCAATGGTCGGAATGAATAACATCGATGGTGCCATCTTGTACACCTTCTATGATTGCCAGTCTGTCTTCTTCCTGTCTGAGAGGCGGGGAAAGTTTGAAAAAAGTTCTGTAAGCGCCAATATCGTTTTCATTGAGGGCTAAATTGTTAATGCTGGCGCCACAACTAACTTTAAGGCCTTTTGCCTTGGCTTTTCTTATAATATCAACGGATTGTCTACAGGAAATGCTGGCTGCATGGTAGTTGCCATCTGTCAACTCAGCCAGTCTCATATCCCGCTCCAGCATAATAATTTCAGCCATTTTGGGAATGCCTGGAAGGCCAAGCCGTGTTGCCATCTCACCCTCATTCATAACACCGCCCATTGTTAGGCTTTTATCCTCTGGATGGTGAATAATCAGTCCATTAAAATCTGAAGCATAAGATAGAGCGCGGCGCATCACTTGTGAATTGGAAATGGGGATCTTGCAATTTGTAAAAGCAACCGCGCCAGCCTCATTCATCAAGCGTAGTTCAGACATTTCTGTGCCTTTAAGGCCTTTTGTTAAGGCGCCCATAACATAAACGTGGTTTGGGGCTGTGGCGCTGGCATTTCTGGAAATAAAGTCGATAAGTGCAATATCATCCAGCACCGGTTTTGTATCTGGCTGTACGACCATTGACGTAATGCCACCAGCAACAGCGGCTTTTCCTGCACTTGCTAATGTTTCTTCATATTCATTGCCAGGTTCACCGGTACGGGTTTGAAAATCAACAAGCCCTGGAAGTAGGGTTTTTCCCTTTCCATCAATAATTTCATAGGCATCTTCCAAAAGGCTGGGCGCAACATGACCCTCTATGGCCTTAACAAGGCCATCCTCAATTAAGATTGTTTTGATACCGTTTATATTTTGAGAGGGGTCTACAAGATGGACATCAAGAATAGCGATGTTTTTGTGGTTCATACCAAACCCTCCCTGTCTGGCAAATGTCGGGAGAGGGCTTCTAAAACAGCCATACGGATGGCAACTCCCATTTCCACCTGCTCGCGGATGACTGATTGTGGGCCATCTGCAATTTCGGAAGCTATTTCAACCCCCCTATTCATAGGACCTGGATGCATAACAAGAGCGTCATCCTTTGCAAGCGCCAGCTTTTCGCTATCAAGCCCGTAATATTTGAAAAATTCCCGTGTGGAAGGGACGAAAGAGCCTGTCATGCGTTCCCTTTGCAAGCGGAGCATCATGACAACATCAACATCTTTTAAACCTTCATTCATGTTGGAATAAACTTCAATGCCCATTCGTTCAATGCCTTTTGGCATAAGTGTTTTTGGGCCAATAACGCGCACGCGGGCGTCTAATGCATTAAGTAGCAAGATGTTGGAACGGGCAACGCGACTGTGCAAAATATCACCGCAGATTGCCACAGTAAGACGGGCAATTTTTCCTTTGTGACGCCGAATGGTTAGGGCATCAAGTAGAGCCTGTGTTGGGTGCTCATGGGCGCCATCGCCGGCGTTAATTACAGAACATCCCACTTTTTGCGCCAAAAGCGCTGTTGCGCCGGCGCTGGCATGGCGCACAACCAGCAAATCAGGATTCATTGAGTTGAGCGTGATGGCTGTATCAATGAGCGTTTCACCTTTTTTTACGGAGGATGAACTAACAGACATGTTCATAACATCTGCACCCAGTCTTTTCCCGGCAAGCTCAAAAGATGATTGCGTTCTTGTTGATGCTTCAAAAAATAAGTTGATTTGTGTGCGTCCTCGTAAAATGGACTTTTTCTTATCAACCTGTCTGCCAACGCTTACATGCCTGTCTGCCAAATCCAGCAAGTCAGTAATTTCATTGGGCATTAGCCCTTCAATGCCCAAAAGATGGCGATGGGGGAAGGTAATTGTAATATCTTGTGTCATAAAATGTTTTCATAGGCTAAGTTTGTCTATGTTGCAATTGCAAGCTTTCAACTCACTTTTTGAAAAGATATTTTCTCCACAATAAGATGATAAGCCTTCCTTCAGCTTTTGCGATCATAAAGGAAGTTGTCTTGATAAAGAAAACATAAAGGCTCGTTTCATGCAGTCAATCAACCTGGAAGATGTTTTAGGGCGTAAACCCAAAAACCAGTCCTCTGCCTTTAGCGGGCGTAATTTTTTTCAAAAAAATCCGCTGTTGGTTGCTTTAACATCCAATATGTCTGCCGAGTTAACGAATGGATTTTTAGCGCTTGGGCAGGAATTGACAACCGGTGATGCATGGAATTTGGCAGGGCTTGCAAATAATCATAAACCTCAATTCAAACCTTATAATGCTTATGGGCAAAGGATTGAGCAGATAGATTATCATCCCTCTTTTCATGCACTTATGCGGCGGTCTATCGCCCATGGTTTGAAAGGGTCCATTTGGGAAGAGGGTATCGATAAAGACAATCATCATTTTGCACGTGCAATAAGATTTTTTTTAACAAGCCATCTAGATGCAGGTCATTTAGCTTCCCTTAGTGTTACGAATGCTGCGCCAGCCAGTTTAAGGCATAAGCCGGCTTTAGCAGCTGAATGGTTGCCGCTAATCAGAGAGCGGCAGTTTGATATAGCATCTAAACCAGCTCTTTCTAAAAACACAGCATTAATTGGGCTGGCCTTGAGCGAAAAACAGGCTGGCAGTAATTTGAATGGACTGGTTACCAGAGCTGAAAAATCTTCTGATAATTGGTTTCTCACAGGGCATAAGTGGTTTGTTTTAAACCCTCTTTGTGATGGTTTTATCACCCTTGCAAAAACTTCAAACGGTTTGACGGCTTTTTTTGTACCAAGGCTACTACCTGATGGTTCTGTGAATGGTATTGAGGTTTTACGGCTGAAAGAGACGCTTGGCAATCATGTTAATGCTCATGGCGAGTTGGAATTGCAGGGTGCGGCTGCATTTCTTTTGGGGGCTGAAGGGCATGGGCTTAGAACCATACAGGATATGCTGCCCTTCATGCGCCTTGATGGCGCATTGGCCGCAACGGGAATGATGTGCAGTTCTTTGGCTCAGATAGTTCATCATGCAAGAGAGCGGATAATTAACGATGTACCGCTTTTTGAAGCGCCTCTTGCAACGCGCACACTTGCTGATATGGCGTTGGACGGTGCTGCTTTGACTGTTTTATCCTTACGCCTTGCAGAGGCATTTGATGCCATGCCAAGTAAATCTGAAGATGCTTATTTTGCAAAAATCATGATACCGGCAACGCACTATTGGAGCGCGAAAATTATGCCCCGGTTTATGGGAGAGGCGATGGAGCTTTTTGGGGGAAATGCTTATAGTAAAGACTGGCCCCTGGAGCGGTTTTACAGGCAGGCACCGTTTTTAAGTTTATGGGGGAGTGGCACTAATGTTTTGGTGCTTGATATTTTAAAAACGATCAAGGCGCACCCCGAAACATTGGACGTTGTCTTTCAATCTATTTTGAAAAGTCTGGGAACAAAAGGTCACACTATTGTTAACGTGTTAAAAAAAGCCGCCAATATGGCTGTTAGTGATGAGTCACAAGCGCGGCTTTTTGTGGAGCAACTTGTTTTAAGTGTTGCTGCCAGCGAACTTGCAAAAATTGCGCGTTCAGATATTGCGGATGCTTTTTTGGAAGGGCGTTTGGGGGCTGGTTTTAATTTAGGCTATGGCACAATGGATAGCAGGTTCAATGCAAAAGGCATTGTTGATGCCATGTATCCAGTTTAGGGGCAGGGGACCTATTAATTAAGAATTGGCAAGAGAATAAAACCGTTCTAGGGCGCCTTGCAAAATAATGGTGGCAGCAATGCTATCAATTCTTTCAGCGCGCTTTGCCCTGCTTGTATCTGCTTCTAACAAGGCTTGTTCTGCGGCAAAGGTTGAAAGCCTTTCATCCCAATATGTTATTGATAAATCTGTTAATTTTTCAAGATTTTTCTGAAAGGCACGTGTTGACTGAGCGCGTGGGCCTTCTGTTCCGTCCATATTAAGGGGCAGGCCTAAAACCAGACCGCCAATTTCTTCTTTTTCGCATAGGCTAATAAGTATTTCTACGTCTTTTGTAAATTTGGTTCTTTTAAGCGTTTTTAACGGGGAGGCGATAGCCCATAAACTGTCTGATATAGCAAGGCCAATCGTTTTAGTGCCTAAATCAAGGCTTAAAAGTCTTTGTCCTTTAGTCTGTTTTACAAATTCGCAATGTTCAAAAAACGTCATCAAAACTCTCTTTTAAAACGGTATAGAGCCTTGAAGCATATAAACGCTGCCCTGTGAAGAAATAAGCTCTGTTTTTAATGGAGTTGGCTTGTTAAGGTATTTTAAAAAAAGGTGATGATGTGTCTTTATTTCTTATAATTATGGATGAGATTACAATATGGGCTGATTCCTTTGCTATCATTACACAGAATATGGGCGGTTTTGGAGTTTTGCTTTTCATCGTCATGTATATTGTTGTTGTTCAATTTTTTATTCCCATTACGCCCTTCACATTGGCAGCAGGCGCTCTTTATGGCTGGTGGGGTATTTTAATTGCCTATAGTGGGGCTGTAAGCGCAGCGCTTGTTGGTTTTTTGTTAGCCCGTACGAGTCTGCGGCAAAAGATTCAAAAATTTTGTGAAAAAAGACCGCTTGCCAAGGCCATTGATAATGTTTTGGAAAAAGGGGGCTTTCGCCTTGTTCTTCTTGTCCGGTTATCGGGTATTTTGCCTTTTACGGTTCAAAATTACTGTTTTGGATTGTCGAAAGTTGAGGGGCGTTCTTACTTTTTTGCCACGTTAATTGGCCTTGTACCTGGAGCCGTTATAAAAGTGTGGATTGGCAAAGTAGGTATGGATGCGCTGCATATGAATGATTTTTATGGCTTTTTACAAATAGGGATGCTTGTTATCGCCTTACTCATTTCGTTTGTGATGCTTATTTATGTTGGGAAATTGGCTATACGTGAATTGCGTCTTGCCGGTGTTTTGGATGCATGATTTTGGATGAAAACCCATTGAAAGTGTGAATGGGTGAAAAGAAGATGATAAGCTGCATTGCACTTACCCTTATCGCTCTGCTATAGCGTCTGTAATTTTTCAAAGATGTCTAAAAATAACAGGAACTATAAATGTCTGTTGATAATGATACGGTAAAAAAAGTTGCCAGACTTTCGCGCATTGCCATTGATGATGGGCAGGTGGAAGCTATGAAGGGTGAACTAAATGCCATTCTTAATTGGGTTGAGCAACTCAACGAAGTTGATGTTGAAGGTGTGGAGCCGATGACATCTGTTGTTGTTCAAAAAATGCGCTTGCGCCGCGATGAGGTGAATGATGGGGGATATGCTGATAAAGTAACGCGCAATGCCCCTATTTCAGACGAAAACTTTTTCGCCGTTCCCAAAGTGGTTGAGTAAACCAAACCATCAATTCAAAATATAAAAGGTTGTCTTCCGTGACTGATCTTACGAAACTTTCCATCGCTGATGCCCGCCAAGGCCTTCTTAATAAAGATTTTAGTGCTTGTGAGCTTACTGACGCTTATCTTTCTGCTGTTCAAGAAGGCAATGAAGCTCTTAATGCTTATATTGCTGTGACAGAGGATGAAGCGCGTCATATGGCTGCTGCATCAGATGAAAAAATTGCTAAAGGTGAAGCCGGCGCTTTGGAAGGTATTCCGCTTGGTATAAAAGATCTCTTTTGTACTAAAGGCGCCCATTCACAGGCGGCAAGCCATATTCTGGACGGATTTAAACCGGATTACGAATCGACCATTACCCAAAATCTTTGGAATGATGGCGCTGTTATGCTTGGTAAACTCAATATGGATGAGTTTGCGATGGGGTCCTCTAATGAAACATCCTATTTTGGTCCGGTAACTAACCCTTGGAAAAAAAAGGGAAGTGATGAAGCGCTTGTGCCAGGCGGTTCTTCTGGTGGTTCTGCTGCCGCTGTTGCGGGTTTTTTATGTGCTGGTGCAACAGCAACAGATACGGGTGGATCCATTCGTCAACCAGCGGCTTTTACTGGTACTGTTGGTATTAAGCCAACTTATGGGCGTTGTTCCCGGTGGGGTGTTGTTGCTTTTGCTTCTTCTCTCGACCAAGCTGGCCCGATTGCCCGCACTAACCGAGATGCTGCTATTTTGCTTAAAAGCATGGCCAGCGTTGATTATAAAGATACAACTTCAGTTGATATGTCGGTTCCTGATTATGAAGCGGCGATCGGACAATCTGTTAAAGGGTTGAAAATTGGTATTCCTAAAGAATACCGTCCTGATGGTTTGGATAGTGAGATTGAAACTTTATGGCAAAAAGGGATTGACTGGCTTAAAGAAGCGGGCGCTGAAATTGTTGAAATTTCTTTGCCGCATACAAAATATGCCTTGCCTGCCTATTATATTGTCGCTCCTGCTGAAGCCTCGTCAAACCTTGCGCGTTATGATGGCGTAAAATATGGCCTGCGTGTTGCCGGTGATGATATTACCGATATGTATGAAAAAACCCGCGCTAAAGGCTTTGGTCATGAAGTGCAGCGCCGTATCATGATAGGTACTTATGTTTTGTCTGCCGGTTATTATGATGCTTATTATTTGCGCGCGCAAAAAGTAAGAACGCTTATTAAAAATGACTTTGAAAAAGTTTATGATTCAGGTGTTGATGCGATTTTAACGCCAGCAACACCTTCAGCCGCTTTTGCAATTGGTGACAAAGATATGGCAGCAGATCCGGTTAAAATGTATTTGAATGATATCTTTACCGTGACTGTGAATATGGCTGGATTGCCGGGTATTTCCGTTCCTGCAGGTCTTTCATCTGCCGGTTTGCCCCTCGGCCTACAGCTCATTGGACGACCATTTGATGAGGAAACGCTCTTCCAGCTAGGCCAGGTGATTGAAGACGCTGCTGGTACGTTTCAGGCGGAGAAGTGGTGGTGATAGTTATCAAAAAAAAATCTATTTTATATTATTAATTTTTATTTTGATTGGGGTGGTTTCAGTTTTTTTGTTACAAGGAAATAAAAATAAATTTAATGCTAATCTTTGGCAGGATGAAAAGCTTGTTAATGAAAAACCATATATTCGTCTTGGTATGGTTGATGATTTAATGAATAATTATTTAACTAAAGGAATGACAAAAGAAAAAATAATCGAAATTCTTGGAATGCCAGATAAAAAATCTTCTTTTGATGAAAGTGATTTTGTATATTGGTTAGGTCCCGAACATGGTTTAATTAGCATTGATAGTAAGTGGCTAGTTTTGAAAATGGATAATGCATTCTTACTTAAAGAATACTCAATAATTACAGATTAGAAAGAAATTTAAATGATTATAAAGGGGTATTTTACAGGATTGACACCTGCTGAAAAAGTATACTTAATTTCACATCCTCAATATATTTCTATTATTCGAGAAAATACAAACAAATCTTTTAATATTTCTAGAAAAAAATTCCCGAATTTACGACGGCATAATGATAGAGGAGATGCTTTTAGACATTGCTACTGGGCGGCATTATTGGCTCGTGATATAGGCTATCATAATGCTAAAAAATTTACCACAGCCCACGAAAATTATTCACTTAATCCCTCAAAAGAAAGAGCCATGGATTTGTACAATAACAATATTGGTTTGGAGGTTGGCAGAAAAAAGAAAGATATAAGTGATGTAATATTAATACAAAAATGTCTTAATTCTTTAAATCTTGGTGAATTAAAATTCAAGTTACCCTCTAAAGGCGAGGGATATAAGATGTTTAGCAATTAATTAAGAAAGCTTTTAGTAAATGACCCACCGCCAAAAACTTCCCGCTGATTGTGAAACGCGTGAAGATGTTCGTTATGAGATTGACCGGCTTGATTCTGCTTTGGTCGACCTTTTGGCTGAGCGCTGGCAATATGTTGATCGTATGTGGCAGATTAAAAATAACCCTGATGAGGCTGTTGTACCATGGCGCATACAGGTTGTAATTGACAGGGTAAAGGCACGCGCAAAACAAAAAGACTTGCCAGAGGAGCTGGTTGAAGCTTTATGGCGACAAATTATTGGGTGGGCTATCCAATATGAAGAAGAAAAAATGCGTGCCAGAGAAGAAAATGAGAAAGACGTTTAATTAAAAGACAGCTAAAATTTTATCTAAATTCATGATTGCTTTTTAGTTATGGAACAAATTATTTTCTATTAATGCACAAAATAGCCTTTTTTTAATTAATTTGTAAATTCATACTCTTATTCTGTCTCTTGTTTAGAAATATACTATGGGGCAGATTCATGCAGGGTCTAAAATCTATATTGAATCGGTGTGATGAGGATTTAAATAAACGTGATATCGTTGATTATGCCTTGGAGACGGTTCGTAAACACCTTGGTATGGATGTGGGTTATCTTTCTGAATTTGTTGGCGATGAACTTGTCTTACGAGCAGTGAGTAGTGAAATTTTCAAAGATATTGCCTATGTCGGCAATCGATTTTCGCTTGATACGACTTATTGTTGGAATGTGGTCGATGGCAAATTACCGCAACTCATCCCTGATACATCGCAAGAACCCGTTGCCATGAATATGCCTATTACAAAATTACTACCAATTGGCTCTCATGTTGGTGTGCCTATACGATGTAGTGATGGTAGCGTTTATGGTATGTTTTGTTGCTTGGACCGAAAGCCTAATAAATCTTTGAATAATCGCGATCTTGAAGTAATGCGAATTTTTTCTGAATTGGCAGCTGAAGAAATTAATAATGGTTTATCTGAAAGACAACGATTTAAGGAAAAAGTAGAAGCGCTTGAAAATGTTATAAAAAATCAAGCGTTTGATATTGTTTATCAACCCATTTTTGATTTATTCAAAAAGCGGCCAATTGGTCTTGAGGCCTTATGTCGTTTTGAGGCAATGCCTTATCGATCCCCTGATAAATGGTTTGAAGATGCAAAAGAAGTTAATCTTGATTTGGAGCTGGAAGAAACTGTTTTAAAAAAGGCCTTGTTGGCTTTGCCTAATTTCCCGTCTTCTTTGTATCTTTCTGTTAATGCTTGCCCTAATCTCATATTAACCGGCAAATTACATTCTATTTTACAGGATATTGATGCATCTCGTATTTTAGTTGAAGTGACGGAGCATGCACAAGTTAATGATTATGAACTCCTTAAAGAAGAAATTTCTGCCATTAAAGCCTTAGGGGCGCGGGTTGCTATTGATGATGCTGGTGCTGGTTATTCCAGCCTTCAACATATTATTAAGTTGAATCCTGATGTCATCAAACTTGATATGTCGCTCACGCGCGATATTGATAAAGATAGATCATTGCGCTCTCTGGCAGCTGCTTTAATATATTTTAGTCGTGAAACCGGTGCTTGCATTATTGCTGAGGGAATGGAAACATTGGCTGAATTGGAAACCCTTAAGCTTTTAGGTGTTTCTAAAGGACAGGGCTATTATTTAAGTCGCCCCCTTACACTTGAGAATACGGCTGATTTTCTATCAAAAGTTAACCAGAATAAAGAGAAGCTTTCTGCCTGAAAATTATGAAAGTTTCACTTTTTGCTATTTGCTGTCAAAAAGCATAAAACCAAGGCTTGCCCCGACTATCTGATTTGAGTATCAAAACGATAACCATTTCGTTTTGGCGTTAAAACAAATCACGAAAAGAGCATTATATGAGCCTGATTGATACACGTATTCCTGATCCAAAAAAATTTATAAAAGGGACGACAGGTGACTGGGAAATTGTTCTGGGTCTTGAGGTTCATGCACAGGTTACGTCTCAGTCCAAACTTTTTTCAGGGGCGTCAACTGCTTTTGGAGGGGAGCAAAATAACCATGTTTCCTTTATTGATGCAGCGATGCCAGGCATGTTGCCTGTTATTAATGAAGAATGTGTAAGGCAAGCCGTTCGCACAGGACTTGGGCTTAAAGCGCAAATCAATAACACTTCTGTTTTTGACCGTAAAAACTATTTCTATCCTGATCTGCCGCAAGGTTATCAAATTTCTCAATTTAAGCAGCCCATCGTGGGTGAGGGTAAAATTATACTTGATATGAAAGATGGTGAGCAGGTTGAAATTGGAGTTGAGCGCTTGCATCTTGAGCAAGATGCAGGGAAATCCATGCATGATCAGCATCCTTCCATGTCTTTTGTCGATCTTAATCGCTCTGGCGTGGCATTGATGGAAATTGTCTCCAAACCTGATTTGCGCTCTTCAGAAGAGGTGCGCACTTATTTAACAAAATTACGGGCAATTTTGCGCTATCTTGGTACATGTGATGGTAATATGGAACAAGGTTCCATGCGGGCTGATATTAATGTTTCCGTTCGCAAACCGGGGGGGGGATTTGGCATCCGTTGTGAAATTAAAAATGTGAACTCCATGCGTTTTGCTGTAGCTGCCATTGAATATGAGGCCCGCCGTCAAATTGCTATTTTGGAAGATGGTGGCGTTATCGATCAAGAAACGCGCCTTTTTGATGCATCAAAAGGTGAAACCCGTTCTATGCGTTCTAAAGAGGAGGCGCATGATTATCGTTATTTCCCCGATCCAGACCTTTTACCACTTGAATTTGATCAAGCTTTTGTTGATTCTTTAGCGCATGATTTGCCAGAACTTCCAGATGAAAAACGGGAACGCTTTATTAATGCTCTCGGTTTGACGCCTTATGATGCGGGTGTTTTGGTTGCAGAAAAAGAAACGGCAGACTTTTTTGAAGAAGTAGCAGAAGGGCGTGACGCTAAATTAGCTGCCAACTGGGTTATTAATGATCTTCTTGGTGCTTTGAATAAAGCTGGTAAGACTATTGAAGAAAGTCTTGTTTCAGCAGAGCAATTGGGTGGTATTGTTGACCTTATTAAAGCGGATACAATTTCAGGAAAAATTGCCAAGGATGTTTTTGAAATTGTCTATAATGAGGGGGGGGATCCTGCCGAGATTGTTGAAAGCCGAGGCATGAAACAGGTGACCGATTTAGGTGCGATTGAAACGGCTGTTGATGAGGTGATGGCCGCTAATCCTGATAAAATTGAACAAGTGCGGGCCAAGCCAAATATGTTGGGTTGGTTTGTTGGGCAGGTGATGAAGGCAACTGGCGGAAAGGCCAACCCGCAGGCAGTTAATAAGCTGTTGAAAGAAAAAATTGGACTTGAATGATAAGAAAATCAATGGCGTTGCGCTTTCAATATAATGGCGTAACGCTTTTTTCCATATTTGTATTTTATACTGTTGTTCACTCTTTTTTACGACTTTCCTTTTCAGGAAATTTTACAACGGATGATGCTGGTAGTGCTTTATATGCCGTTACGTTAAAATGGGCATATTCAATTTATCAACCGCCCCTTTATGAATGGGTTTTATGGTTTTTTCAAAGGCTTTTCGGTTTTCACCTTTTAGCAAATTTAGCCACCAAATATTTGTTTTTAGGGGGCGGTGCCTTTTTTATTTATCAAGCTGCCAAAATAGTTTTTGATAACAATAAAAGAATAGCTTTTTTAAGTACCTTATCATTTCTGCTTTTTTATCAAATAGGCTGGAATTTACTGGAAGGCGCAACACAGACGAGTGCAGTTATTTTTGCAAGCAGTTTTACTTTGTGGGCTGTTTTGATGATTATTCAGGATAATAAAAAGTTTTCTTATGTATTTTTTACTCTTGCATCTTTTTTAGGCGTAATGGCGAAATTTTCATTTCCGATATTTTGGCTTGCCATTATGCTTTCTTTGCTTGCCATAAAACATCTTAGGCAAAATATAAACTGGTTATGGTTCTTTTGTGCTGCCTTCTTCGCGCTCTTATTCAGTAGCCCTTATTTTATCAATGCTGTCTTTCTAGGCGGTTTTTGGGAAGGTATCTACAATAAAATGAGTCAAAAAACTCAAGGGGTGGCTTTTGTTGGTGGAATAAAGATTTTAAGGGGTTACCTATTATACAGTCTTGCTTTTTTACCAGTTTTTCTGGGCTGTTTTTACAAGGTCATTTCTTTGAAACAGGCGCAAAAATTTTTTAATGAAAACCAAAAAGTGCGTTTTATCTGTTTGGTTTTTCTTCTTTGTTTTCTTATTCTATTTTCAGGTTCAGTATTATTCGGGTTCGATAATATTAAAGAGCGTCATCTTCACCCTTTTTTTCTAGTTTTACCGATGGCTTCATTTATTTTTTTGAATAATGATGCCATGGTATTTTCTTTGTCCCGACTTTACCTCTTTATTATTGGTGTGGTTGTTTTTGGTGTATTGCTTGTTAAATTTGTTGTTTTAGCCGTCCCCATAGAACAGGTTTGTGGGCGCTGCCGTGAAACAATTCCTTATGCTTCTTTAAGCGTTGAACTTGAAAAATATCAACCTTTTGAAACTCTTATCGTTGATGATGTTTATCTTGCTGCTAATTTATCGCGCTTTGTGGAGCCTTCAAAAATAGTGATAGGCTATTCAAATAAGAGTTGCGCTTTGGTAATTTCGGCAAAGAAAAAGTGGGTAGAAAAGTTTTCTGAGGATATTCTTCCTGTTCACATGAATTGGCAAAGTTTTGGTGCAAGAGGACGAAAAGCAAAATGGTTTCTTGCTGATTTAAGGGTAGGTGATAAAAACTTTTCATGTGAAAAGCCAGAAAGCTGATTGAATGATGCTGTTGAAAAATAATCTATATAGTTTGAAAGGGGTTCTAGCCCTTTTATTTTTTTATGGATTTTCCCATTCAGTATTAAGGCTTCTTGCTTCAGGAAATCTTGGAGAAAATGACCCTTTAAGTGCTTTAAGAACTCAATCGTTTAATCACTTGTGGGTTTCAGGTGGCGCACCATTTGATTTTGCAGTTTTTTTCTTGTCAGAAATTTTTGGACCGGGTGCTTTTATTTTTCAAATACTGCGATATGGTTTACTTGGTTTATCGCTTATATTTGTTTTTCTTTCTGCCAGGCACCTTACAAAATCATCTTTCTGGGCGCTTTTATCCGTTGAAGCTTATGCTTTGATTTATCAAATAAGTTGGCGCTTTCATGAAGGGTTTACATATCCTCTTATTGCTATGCTGGCTGTTTCGGCCCTGTTTTACAGTTTTCTAAGAATTGAAAGAGAGCGGTCTTTTTTTAATATTGTTTTGGCATTATTCTTTTGTGTTTTTGGTGCCTTAACGGGTATTTGGTTCTTTGCTTTTTTATTAAGTCTTGTATTTGGCCTTTTATTTGTTTCTCTAAAGGGCAAAAGAACTTTGCTCATTATAATTTCTTTTGGCCTCATTCTAGGTTTTTGGCTTCTTTTTCAAGCTAGCTTTTTTGAAAATAATAATGTTGAGGGCCAAGGCGTTTTTTATGGTGCTTCAAAGGCCGGTTTGAAAATATTGGCCTATTTTTCACCGTTATTACCAATCTTATTTGTTATTTTTGGGATATCATTGAAAAACGGTATAGAAAAAAAAGTCCATCAATATTCAAGCTGGCTTTTATATTCATCGCTTGGCGCTGCTTTTGGGATGATTTGCATTTCAGCTTTTTTGAAAGACGCGCCATTTTCAGAACACGCTCTAATGCCTTTGTTCTTCTTAACGCCTTTATGGTTGATGGATTTGATAAGGCGATTAAGGCCTAAAGAATGGCAAATTAAGTGTTTTGTTGGCTTATGTCTCGTTTTAATGATGGTTGCTTTTTTGGGGCGAGCGGCTAATCTCTTTGTGCTGGATCCTGTTTGTAAACGCTGTTATTTCGGCATTCCTTATAAGGTTTTGGCAGAAGAAATAAAATCAGATTTGCACTTTCAAAGAGCTGATAATGTTATTTCGCCATCAACCCGCCTTACCGGAAATCTTTACGCTTTTTGGCCTCAAAAATCGTTTCTATTGCCGCATGAGCCTTTAGCTGAGGCGACACTATTTATTTGGCCAGAAACTTTTTCTAACGCAGAAATAACAGCATGGTTTTCTGGTAAGAATATACCTCATGAACAGGCGGTTAAGCTTGTTAATATTGCCAGGCCTATAAAAATCGATTGGTCCCATTTATGGCGTAAGACAGGGTACCGACAATCGGTTTGGAAGGCTGTTCTTATTGAGGCTAACTATTAATTAGCTGCGCTTAATGTTGTTTCATTGTCTCTTTTAAAATGCGCTTTTTGGCACAAAATACCAGCCTTTGTAAGGCAGCCCTTCATTATAAGGTTGTCGCCGGAAACAGATGCAAAACCACTATAGACTTTTCCCTTTTTGGGGCTGTAAACGCTTCCTTGCCAGAGATTTTTTCCTACTGATTGCAAGTTATTTGAAATCTGTGCGCCAACGAGACTTCTATCGCGCAGATTTTCATTTTCATTTTTTACATCTTTGCGGGGTTTTTTTAGCCAGACAATTTTATTGCAATAATGATTGCCACATTTTCTGATTTCGATCTTGGAAAGTTCATCTGTCGATTTCCAAATTCCTTCAATCGTTTTGGAGGTTTCGGCATTTGTGGCATGGCTCATTAAAAATAAGATGAAGATGGTTGGCGTGAGGCATTTTACCCATTGCATGTCTTTTCCTCCCAAAAAAGCTATCCTTATATAGAATTAGAGTAATATAGTTTTTTGATAAAAAATACGTACCGTAACGTAAGAAAAAGCCATTTTTTTCTTGATAAAAAGTATAAACTAAATTTCCAATCTGATTATATAATTAAGAAAAAGTTTCTAAAAAAATGAATCAAATCTTAAAGCTATTTATAAAATATAGAGAATCTGCACGTTAATTATTAATGAAATAAAAATATAAACGAAAAGTTTTTTGTTTGTTTATATTTGATTTAGAATAAAAATTAACAGCAATTTTAATAAAATTGATAATTATACATGTGTATCCACAAGATAAGTTGGAATTATAAATTTAAACTATGTAAATGGGGATGTTTAAATGGCTCGTTTGGAATTAAATACTGTAGAACTTGCAACAATTGGTTATCGTTCATTATCAAGTGATTTTTTTTTGAGCTTGGCGTTATGTATTCGTCTGGTAGAAATGGCGATGTTGACTTTGTTATGGCTCATAAATGGTTTAATCTTGCTGTGATGGGCGGGAATGAGGAAGCTAGAATATATAGAAACGAAATTGCATCAGAGATGACGCAAGAGGAAAAGGCAAAAGCACTGCGTGCTGCTCGTCAATGGGTTGTATTAAATTAGGTAGCTTTTTTAATTTAAGCGCTAAAAACCCTTTTATTCATAGGCAGTGCCATTGGCATTTTAATGCGAATGCAGTATCAGCAAGATTGATGTTTAATATGCTGAAGAGAGACTGTTATGCGCGTTACGATGATTGGGACCGGTTATGTTGGGCTTGTTTCAGGTGCTTGCTTTGCTGATTTCGGTCATAGCGTTACTTGTATTGATAAAGACGCTTCAAAAATCGATAAGCTGAATGCTGGTGAAATTCCGATTTATGAACCAGGGCTTGACGTTTTGGTTGCTAAAAATGTTGCTGATGGTCGCCTATCTTTTTCAACGCGTGCTGAAGCATCTATTAAAGAGGCTGATGCTGTTTTTATTGCTGTTGGGACACCTTCAAGAAGAGGGGATGGGCATGCTGATTTATCGTATGTTTATACTGCTGCAAAAGAAATTGCAGAATTAATTGAGGGATTTACTGTTATTGTCACCAAATCAACCGTTCCAGTAGGAACGGGGGATGAGGTTGAAAAAATCATTAAACAAACGCGGCCTGATGCAGATTTTGCTGTTGTTTCTAACCCTGAATTTTTAAGGGAAGGGGCGGCTATTGAAGATTTCAAAAGGCCAGACCGTGTTGTTGTCGGGACTGAAAATGAGCAGGCACGCGCGCTCATGCAAGAGCTTTATCGTCCTCTCTATATTAATGAGACGCCCATTGTCTTTACCAGTCGTCGTACATCAGAACTTATTAAATATGCTGCTAATGCCTTCTTGGCTGTTAAGATTACTTTTATCAATGAAATTGCCGATTTATGTGAAAAAGTAGGGGCAAATGTGCAGGAAGTTGCCCGTGGTATTGGCCTTGATAAGAGAATTGGATCAAAATTCCTTCATGCAGGGCCTGGCTATGGCGGGTCTTGTTTTCCCAAAGACACATTAGCACTCACAAAAACGGCAACTGATAATGATAGCCCCATTCGTATTGTTGAAACTGTTGTGGAAGTTAATGCTAAAAGAAAACGTGCTATGGCAGACCGTATAATAGGTGCACTTGGTGGCGATGTTGACGGAAAAACCGTAGCTCTTTTAGGGCTTGCCTTTAAACCTAATACGGACGACATGCGGGATGCACCCTCTTTGGATATTGTGCCGGCGCTTTTGGAAGCTGGTGCTAATGTGCGGGTTTATGACCCTGAAAGTATGGAGGAGGCAAAACCGCTTCTCCAAGGGGCGTTTTTCTGTGATGGTCCTTACCATGCTATTGAAAATGCTGATGCTGTTGCCATTGTAACAGAATGGAATCAATTTAGAGCGCTTGATCTTGAACATGTTAAAAAACTTTTAACAAAACCTATTCTGGTTGACTTACGGAATGTGTATCAGCCAGATGCGATGCGAGAGCAAGGATTTATCTATACCAGCATTGGGCGTGGCTAATTAATGGAGATGGCTTAATGGCTAAAATGATTCATTCTATGATTCGCGTTTTAAAAGAGGAGCGCTCTACCAAGTTCTATAAAATGGCATTCGGTTTGGATGTTTGTCGCCGGCTGGACTTTGATGATTTTACACTTGTTTACTTGAGAAACGAGAAAGCAAGTTTTGAACTGGAATTGACAATTAACAAAGAGCGCGAAGAACCTTATGATTTGGGGGATGGTTATGGCCATTTGGCTTTTTGTGTCGATAATCTGGACGATACTCACAAATGCTTTGAAAATGATGGCTTAAACCCCGGAAATATTGTTGATTTTCGACAAGGTGACAAATTAGTAGGGCATTTCTTTTTTGTGCAAGATCCTGATGGTTACAAAATAGAAATTTTGGAAAAGAATGCTTATTATCATTAGCATTCTAAGCTTTATTTGTTGTTGGCAAACGCTTTGGGTTTAACATTAGCTTTTTATTCTTCTTGAAATTTAAAGAAGGTTTTTCAACGATATTCCACATGAAAAAAGCCAGCACAATTGTTATGGCGAGACTTATAGAAAAATTTATCCATAAGGGGTGTGGTCCAAATTTATAAACCAAAAATTGTTGCACAGGATAAGCTATAATATATAGGCCGTAGGAGTAATCTTGTTTGTTAAAGTAATTTGAAAATTTCGTGTTATAAAAATGTCCTAAATAAAGAGCCAGATAACCAATAAACAAGATTTGTAGCGGCGTGTAATAAATATTAAATTTTAAAAAGGTGCCGTAAGTTAGAGTTATTAATAAAAGAATTGATAATTTTAAGGGAGTGTATTTTTTAAATATAAAAAAGAAAACGCCTAAGTAAAAGGCAAATCCAAACCGAGAAAAATGTTCAAAATAACTCTCTTCATAATAAGGTTTGTTATAAAAAGAAAGTAATATTGTTAATAATAGAATGGTTAGTGTTGTTAGAGTTAAGAGTTTTATCCATTTTATTTTTTTTAATACTGTTTTATGAGCTAGAAAAATACTTATAAGGCTTAAATAGGCAATCATTTCATATTTTAATGTCCATAAAGGTGCGTTGAGTTCATGGGCAATTGGGTTATTTGTAAATACGCCATCCAATTTAGCGCCGCCAGCAAAAAGGATGATGTGTCGGGCGAAATATTCAAAAACATCC
>CALHLB010000144.1 GCA_938034375.1 uncultured Alphaproteobacteria bacterium
ATGGATTTTACAATCCGAAAAGGAGACATTCGGCTTTGGGGTATCAATCACCCAATGCGTTTGAGAAAAACGCAAACAAAAAACAAGAAAGGCTCTCCACTTTAAACGGGTAAGTCCAGTTAAGGGCTACTTGATCAGCGATATTCTCTGCCAATGCCTTTGGATTGATCGCCGTAATTTGGGCGATCAGAGATGATATTTCCGAGCGATATTCATCAAAGCTTTTTTCGCCCTCATTCCCCGTGCGCTGTGCTTCCTGCCACTCAGCGAATTTTTGATCAAGCTGTGATTTGAGCCTATCAAATTCAAGCAACCCAACATCTAAAGATTGCACCTGATTGGCAAAGAGATTTTTGGCCTCAAGTAAGGCATTGCTAACGAATCCTTCACCGGGTCTTTTTGTGATGCCGCGACCTTTAATTTCATCATCAAAACGGGTGTTAAAGTGTGCCTCGCGGCTTTTCAGCGTTGCTCTGATACTCTTAAGGTTGGTTGCAATCAGGCTTGTTTCATTGATAACCGTCCTAAAGGCTTGGATATCTGATGTCTGATTGATTTGATCGGACGAACCTTGAACGACAGCAGGTACACTACTGCCAGCACTGATGACGGTCACGGTTATGCCGCCTGTTAAAAGCAGCGCTAAAACGATAACAACGCCTAGCTGTGTCTTTGCATCACGGGCGCGTTTGAAGATGAAATGCCAAAACCCGCCATTCAGAAGTGCTGTTGCAAATCCGGCAAGTACTGCAAAAATGGGAGATGTTGGTGTTTCTGGAAAGATGACATAGAAGCTCATCATAGAAAGGCACATGGAAATCAATACTGCCGCCCAAATGAGAGGTATCACATCTTTGGCGTGTTGTCCGAGTTCAGCCTCTAATGTGCCAATGGCATTTGAGTGGCTCTTAAACCTGATAAGAGTTGGTTTTTGGGTATTTTGCGATGAAGCTGGTCAGGAGGGCGAGTTTCGTTGCAACTGGAGTCGCCCTCTACCTTACGGGGGCGGCTGCGCGAGCAGTGTTATTTGAAATACTTCTGTATCTATATTGATGATTTCTTGTGCAGTGACGGATTTCTGAATATGTATATCGCGTTGTCTTTTTTGCATCTCCCCCCTCCTCTTAAGGTAGTTTACAAAAAACGCTCGAATTTCGAGTGGTTAATACTTTATTAAATTGAGAAGTAGGTGTTCACCATTTGCCAGAGATTCGAGATGAATCACGTTTCTGTGATGACATTAGAGGTGTAAAGCCTAGATTAGATGACAGAACTCCGCAGTTGAGCACGAAAGCGTGATTGACTGCGGAGTTCTGTTGCTACCAAACAATTTTGTCGATTATCTTATTTTAAGAATCAATTTGGGCGGGGCTAATGAAAGAAATATCAACTGAGTATTATTCGTATAGAGATTTACCATTTCAAGAAATCAATATTGATGAAATTTCTAAAACGAAAGCCATGTTTCTCGTAAATTTTATGCGTCATAGAGGTGGCTATAATGTACAAAAAATGAAAGAAACCATTCACGTTTTAGAAAGCAACAACCCGGAAGAAATTGAAGATAAAAAAGAAAGGGCATGGAAAGACTTTAGGTCGCCATTATCAAGACCAAACCTAAAGTCTGATAATGTAAGACATATTCAAAGGCAGATTTTTAAATATATTCTGCAACAGTGTTTAGATATTTCGATATGGGGAGAGGAAGGGCGAGAATATCTTGTTCCATTTTTGGAAAGCACTTTCAGCCAGTTTAACTTAAAAATTAAAAAATCACCTCAAGAAAAAGAAATTCAAGAACAAAAAGAGCGAAATGAAAAGGCAATAAAAATCGGCGATATTGGTGCTGATTTAACCCATATATTCGCAAGTTTAACAAAAAATAACTCACCTTTGCTGAGAGAACTTTCAGAATCTTACAAAGGGATTTACCGCATTTATCGGTACAATGCTCACTTGAATGTACAAGAAAACGAAGTGCAAGAGCCAGCACGCGTGATGCGAGCGCTTATTCACATTTTACCAATAAGCGGAATGGATTTATATCGGCGTTATATTGCTTATTATCCTAATAATGCGCCCCAAGATTCTAACATACATGAAGAACATGGCATCGTCATTCCTATTAAAACCCATATATATTGTATTGGTCGTGATGAACAAGAATATCCAATTACAATGGTTTTTCGCGATTTGAAGGGACGTAAAACGATTAATGGCCTTTCTTTACGCTGTCATTCCAAAAATAGGTTAATGGCAACGAGATTCCATTGGGTTAAAATTGATCAAGGCGCAAGAGATGATGAAACTATTTTAGAAGAAGAAAAGAAGCTTTTAAGTATATATAATGAAGACGGAAGCAATAACCCCAATCATACTGAATTGCAGATATCGCATTCAGTTGAAGTGAAGAATTATCTTGCAAAAATTAACAGCATTCTGGTAAATAAACCTCAAAATCAAGGGAGAGGTTCTCTTGTTGTAAAAGGAGAAGAATAAGACAATATTTTATGAAATTTAAAGATGAAAAGTATAGAGTTAAAGATTTAGAAGAAGTAAATTCTTTATTGATTTTATTGTTCGAAGATTTTGGTGATGCTGGTAAAGAAGCTGCAAGTTGGTTTCGAAAACAGTTTCACAATATGGAACTATATGACCCTTATTGTTCTTATGAAGGTATTCAGGGGCTTAATTCCGTGATGCGTGACTGCGATGATCTGATTGCTGATATGCATCAATTGACTTACCTTTATGTGAGGAAAAGCGAATTGTTTTCAATTTTTCGACCTCCAGCCGGATATCCAGCGGTCAACATAAAAAAAGCTGATGATGCAGAGTTGCTACCTAATCATGATTGGGCTGTGCGTATTTTTGAATCGATACTGGATGTTAAGACAAATTGGGACAACAGTGATAGATCATATAATGTGGTTGAACACTATGTCGGAAATGAAGGCGTTGTATTTATCGACACTGTATCTCTTTATGGAGCAGGCCTTTTACCTAAGCAAGCTGCCTATTTACTTCCCAAGACTATTCGGGAAACTTTGGAACTAGACCCTGATTCAAAAGCAGGAATTCGCCCACGACTTGAATTTGAAGACGCATTCTAGCCTTCTACAAAGTTTTCAACCGAACCGTAGTAATCGCAACAGTACACATCCATAGTATCATGTTTTTGTCTGTCGGTATGCCCATGGAAATTTTATCAAACATCAATACGCATTAATTTAAGGTCGGTATGGATAAAATCATTACCTTTGAAAAGTAGGGTTTCATTGGTTTCTTTTGCAAGAGCATAGGCAAAACAGTCTCCGTAATTAAGCTGTGCCTTGTTATTTTTACCCTTACCGTAGCGCTCCAATACACCATCTACAATTTTAACATGATTACGTGTTGCGGTGACGCAGCTACATCCTGCTGCGTCCAAAAGACTATTAAGGCGGACAACACCAGCTTCGCCATAACGGGCGCGAATGATGATAGTGGTCTCCATCAGTGTTCCTGCTGAAATTTTCAGATTATCGGCATTTTCAAGCAAATTAAGAGCCGTTTCTTTTTCAGGCTCGTTATTTATGATGGCGATTAATACGGATGTGTCCAGTATCACGCAGGCAACCCGTTATCATCATATCCGATAATTTCATCGACATTGCGTTCATCGAGTACTGGCAGTTCTGCAAATTCATCCAAGATATTTTCTACTGCCGCACGGTTAAAAGATGTTGCATCTTTTTCCAGCTCAATCGTCACGCTAACTTGTTGCCCCGGTTTTAAACCAAGAGAACGTGTCCACTCATCGGGAAGGGCATCGGGGCTAATATGGTTATATCGTGCTGTCATGCTTTGATTATATCATTATTGCTTTGAAATAGGAACAAGAATTGTTTGTGGCCGGATACGCTACCTAATGCCAGAGGGATGCAACGGGAGAGCGCTTAAGCGTCTCCCTTGCCGAAGCCCCAAAGGGGTAAGCAAACTGTGCTGGTACTACCAGCACACATCTTGCGTGAAACGCTTTTGTGCTTTTTGAGGTAAACCTTTGAACTTGAATATGTTTTGAGACTTTTTCTTGAACTTGTAAATGCGTCCTTTTTGATCTTATATGAACTGCTTTATGGTAATTTTAAAATGATCTTTTTATATTCTTATAATAAGGAATACCTGAAAAAATATGTGGTTTGGATATAAATCACGGTAGAAGATAAAAACTTTCAACAATGGATTATGACCAATTTGTTCGTATGGCCTTGACCATATTTATCATTTCACTGAACTGAATATACGAGTACAACCACCAATATTTACTTTGTCGAAACATAAAAATCTGATTGTAAACCAAGCTATCAAAACAGCATCATAAAGATGCGGCGTGTGTTGCGCCGTCCGATTTAGAACTCGGTCACTTCTTGATCCTTTATAGGGTCGGATTTCGTGTGAATAGGGCAGCAATGCCTAATAGCGCGGACGTGAAGTGACACGGTTCTAAAGTCCGGCCACCTTTTATTTTGACAAAGGATTTTTATGAAATATTCCCACCGTTTACCATCCCCCAAAATTCTCCATATTATCGACTTGATTGCGGATTTATCGGAAGATGAATGTATAACGCTCATTAATGAGCTGAAACAAAATCTGACCGTCTGGAATAAATGAATGAGGTACGTTGGTTAAGCAAAGCGAAAACCGCGCATTTGGGTTTTATTGATGAGAGATGCAAACAATCGATCTGTATCGGCTTCTTTGGAAATTAAATCAAAAAGCAGTTTTCAAATCTTGCTGGCCTAAAATACGAATAATTAATACGCCACTATCGATCACTTCATAATAGATCGAATGTCTGTGATAGACGTTTCTGCGATACTCTTCTGGGATGTCATCAACAACCTGATTTAAAAGCGGCGCTTGTGCAATCTCATCCAATCGCATGATAAGTTCATCATAGTATTTTTCAGCTTGGAGTAATCCAAAATCCTGAATACCTGTCCTCAAAATGCGTGTGAGGTCTGCATCTGCTTCGTCAGTTAGTTGGTAGCTGACCATTTATTCTCAATTCTTCCAACACCGCCATTTTAATTTCCTCCGGTGTGCGAGGGCTAATGCCACTTTCCTTGCCTTTACGCAAAGCCTCACGCAATACTTCCACCTCATCAGAGCGGGATTGTTCTTTGCGGATCAGATCACGAAACAATTCACTATCATTATTATAATGGCCGCTTTCAATCTGTGCTTTTATCCACTCTTCTTGCTGGTCGGTGACATTGATTGTCTTTTTAACGAGAGCCATAGTTCAATTCTCCTTTTCTCTATACGATTATATCGTATATTATCGTATGAAATCAAATAGAATTGAGATTCTCACCGATCGTCTTCATCATTTATGTTTCTTACCCACCCACAAAAAACGGCCATAGTTTTGAAACCGACCAGCTTAACCAGAACAGGGCTATCATCCATGCAATAAAGTTTAACTGCTTGCCGATATAGGCATAGTTCGCAGCAATATCCTCAAACACGTTTAGCAGTTTCAGCTTTTCTGGATCGTCTTCATTCATGGTTTAATCATGCATGTGGGGTATAAGCTGGCAAAAGAAAAAGCCATTTCACCATACAATGATTGGGGGTAAATTCCCTTTCCGTTTATAGAACGGGAAGATCGCCCGATGCATCGCATCGGGCGTTTTTTTACCTATTCCAATCAGAAATCTATGCGCTTTCTTCCAATGTGTCTTCCATTTCCTGTGCTGCAAGTAAGACATTCTCTATCAGATTACTTTCAGGAGTATCTCTTAAAGGACGGTCAATGGCATGTAATTCACAACCCAGTGTCTTCATGGTGTCTTTCAGTTCAAGATAATCTTTTATATTCCGCGACAAACACTGAATTGAATCAACAATGACAACATATTGCTCAGGTTTTTCGCTTTCAGCATTGGTTGTTAAACGATCCATCAGTTTATTGAGATCAGGACGGTCTTTTATCATACCGCTTATGTCTTCGTCGCGATACGTTGCGACAACATCAAAATGATGATCGGCAGCATAAGTGCGGCAACGTTCTTCTTGCTGTTGATTGTGTCCTTTTTGGAGTTTCGTTGCTGTATGGCAATAAATCAGTGCCTTGATTGGGGTTTTGGTCGTCATAAAATGTATCTTTCTTTTGGGGTTAAATGGTTTGCCAGTATCAATGTCCGCTCAATAGTCAGACGTTTTTTGTGTTTAAAATGAATATCAGAATAGAGTTTTGTTTTATCAAATTCGGTCTTCTTGTGCCAGAAACTTTCTTCATTTTCGATGGTTGAAAAGAACCGCCCGATGCATAGCATCGGGCGATTTTGCTATGTCTGCTTAAGCCTTCATTCGCTTGGTATACCCCTGCATGGGGAAGCGGAAATAGCGCGGCTCAAACTCTGGCTTGGCCTTGCGGTTATTGTTGCCGCTCAGGAAATCCCGAATGATGTTTTTCTGCACCTTGGCGGTGGCGGTGATGTTTGCTTCTGCGACTGCCTTGCCGCCGATATGTTTCAACATTCCGTTGATGGCTTCCTTGTCACGCAAGAGATCAAGGAATGTGTCATCAGGCTTGTGATAGTCTGCCATATTGACTTCCAAGCGTATTCCTAATTCCTCTACCAGCCCAGACCCACATGGTAGCGTTTCGGCTGCAACGGAGGTTAGAATGACCATCACTTCATCATTGGACAAGGTCACCAACTTGTTGAAGATGCCGACTGTATCATGTAATTTACCCCAATCATCTTTGTTGTAGACAAGGTTACTTTCTTCATCCGCATCCATTCCCAGCAAGGCACGCACAAGAGCGCGTTTTTCAGTCATGATTGTTTCACCCTTATTTGTGGTTAAACTTTCTTGAATAGCCTCTGTATTGGCCTTTTGCGGGTCACTGTGAACTGTCCATAAGGATGAACCAGCAATCTGGACTTACCCTGTTTTAATGGAGAGA
>CALHLB010000145.1 GCA_938034375.1 uncultured Alphaproteobacteria bacterium
CTGCCAATTTTAATAGGGTTTTATAGTAGACAGTTTTGCATTGGTGGTTTGTGCCAGTTTCATAGCTGGCGTTATGCCTTCGATGGCCATATTAGGTCTCACATTATTGTAAGTCCATAGCCATTTTGTTGCTATGTTTTGCGCCTCCTCAATTGTGTTAAATTCGTTCATCTCCATCCATTCATGCCTGACGGTACGGTTGTAGCGTTCAACATAAGCGTTTTGTTGCGGTTGACCTGGCTGGATGTAAGAAAGCAGGATGCCATGCTTTTCTGCCCAGCCCTGTAATGCCCCACTGATATATTCCGGCCCGTTATCACAGCGTATCATCGGTGGCTTTCCACGCCATTCAATAATCTGATCCAATGCACGCTTCACCCGCTGCAACGGCAATGACAGATCAACTTCAATACCAAGTCCTTCGCGGTTGAAGTCATCAAGCACATTGAAGGTGCGAAATGTCCTGCCAGTGGTGAGTTGATCAGCCATAAAGTCCATTGACCATGTATCATTGGGTTCTTCTGGCACGACTAACTTGTCAGGTTTCTCGCGCTTCAAGCGCTTGCGCGGCTTGATGCGTAAATTCAGTTCCAACTCACGGTAAATACGATAGACGCGTGGACTTACCCGTTTAAAGTGGAGAGCCTTTCTTGTTTTTTGTTTGCGTTTTTCTCAAACGCATTGGGTGATTGATACCCCAAAGCCGAATGTCTCCTTTTCGGATTGTAAAATCCATTGATGTATTTTCCAAGTGCGTTTATAGCCTGTTTTCTGGTTTGGAACACAGTTCGCCAGACCATTTCATTTTTAATCGTCTTGAACACGGTTTCCACCATTGAGTTATCATAGCAATTTCCCTTTCCACTCATTGAGCTTAAGATTTTGTGCTTTTTCAGTTTATCCTGATATTCATAGGACGAATATTGGCTCCCCCTGTCGCTATGATGTATCAACCCAGGCTGGGGGCAGCGAATGGCAATGGCTCGGCCAAGGGCTGTTATTGCCAAGTCTTTCTTTAACCGATCACTGGTTGCCCAGCCGACAATTCGGCGTGAGTAAAGGTCAAGCACGATAGCCAGATAGAGCCAGCCTTCACCAGTCCAGATATAACTGATATCAGCGCCCCATTTCTGATTTGGCCCATAACATTCAAAGTTCTGATCCAACAGATTGGGGGCAATTGGGAGGTTATGATGACTGTCAGTTGTTTTCTTGAAACGCCGTCTTTGCAGCGCTTTCAAACCATTATCACGCATCAAACGGGCAACACGGTGCTTGCCAATAGCAAACCCTTCTTCCGCCAACTCGGCATGCATACGCAGATAACCATACGTTTCATTCGACAAAGAAAAGAACTCTCGAATATGGGCAAGATACATCATATCATCCAATTGCCGTTTTGAAGGTGGTCTGTTTCTCCAGGCATAATACCCACTGCTACTGACATTGAGGAGCATGCACATCCGGGCAATCGGGAGTTCCGCTTTCCAGGCATCGATCAGTTTAAACTTCATCGATTTCCCTCTTTTGCAAAGAAAGCGGTCGCTTTTTTTAATAGATCACGCTCAGCACGCAAAAGAGCGTTTTCCTTGCGAAGGCGTGTAAGCTCTTTATCCTGATCTTCATGGGGACTTGAGAGTAAATCGGCCTCTCGAAAATCTCGACGCCAGCGATTGAGGGTCGACAGACCGATACCCAAATCTGAAGCAACCTGTTTGATCGTAAGATCGCTTGTCTCCAAAATGCGCAGTGCTTCGCGTTTAAATTCTTCCGTAAATTCTCGTTGTTTCATCAAAACCTCCTGATAAATAAAACTTATCAAAAAGTCTCTCCATTAAAACAGGGTAAGTCCAGGTTATGCTTCGGCACGTTTTGAGAGCATTACCGAAGTCAAGCGCTTCCTTGAAAGCCAGCCTGACTTTCCGACCAACAAGCACGGTGAAGTTTACCTGACCCGCGTTTTGGAAATGCTGGAGCGCCCCCTTTACGCAGGCTATATCACTCATGAACGCTGGGGGCTGCATATGCAGCCAGCTCAACACGAGCCTCTCATTAGCCTTGAGACATGGCATAAAATCCAAAACCGTTTATCAGGGCGCACAAAGGATGATGCCTGCGCCCCGATCAGAGCCGACACCCGCCCTGATTTCCCATTACGCGGCTGCGAGAACCGCCGCAAAAACATCCGTAAAGATGATATTGAGGGTGATTTTGAGGCACTTCTCATGGGCATACAGCCATCTCCAAAAGCCAGCAACGCGATTCTAGATATGCTCCGCGACCTATGGGACAAGCAATTGGTCAAAGCCAATAGCGCCGTTAAAACCGCCAAAGCCGACATCAAGAAACTGGAAGATAAAGCTGCACAAGTGATGGAGCGCATTCTCGCCACAACATCACCCATGCTGATTACAGCCTATGAAAAAGAGATTCAGAGAATCGAGGAAGAAAAGCTGCTTCTGGAAGAAAAAACACTCAAATCACCCGAAAACTTCAAAACATTTGAAGAAGCTTATCCAACTGCCCTTGAATTCCTCGCAAACCCTTGGAAACTCTGGGCTTCTGATAAAATAGAAGATAGAAGAATGCTCCTAAGACTAGCCTTCACAGGCCGCTTGCCTTACCACCGAAAACACGGTTATCCAACTGCAAAAACCGCTATACCTTTCAAGGACTTAGCCAACTTTAAAACCAACAACTCTGGGATGGTGCCCTCTGCCGGACTTGAACCGGCAAGCCCTTGCGGGCTACGGATTTTAAGTCCGCTGTGTTTACCAATTTCACCAAGAGGGCAGACTGAAATATTTTTTTAACAGCGAAATTTATATTCGCAAGTAAAAAATCACATTATTTTCATAATCATGGACAGGAATACTAAAATTATGGGCGAAAAATATCTATTGCATACCTAAAACCAGTCCTTCGTTGCCCGTTCATCGGTTTTCTAGTTTCTTTATGAGATCTGTAACTTCATCGCCAGCTTTTTGCAGAGCATTTTTGTCACGACTTCTCAAAACAATGGAAGTTACAAAGCGTCCGTCTTGAATTGTAGGGTATGAGCCTATGGAAACGGTATCGTAATTTTTTTGTATTTTGCCCAAGTCTTCCGCAATAAGGCCTTCTCCGAAAGAAAAGGGTAAAGTAAGGTTATGAATAAGCGTGCCTTTGGGGAGAGTTGAGGAGATTTGTTCCAGCATGGATTTCATTACCGCTGGCACACCAGCAAGAACATGTACATTTTTTATTTTAAATCCGGGCGGAGCGGAGGCGCCATTTTTAATAAGAGATGCACCGAAAGGGATTCGGGCCATCCGCATTCTGGCAGCGTTTAAAGGGGCATTGCTGCCTAGATGTGCTTTTATCATCGCAATGGCTTCTTCATTATAATCAATGTCAACATTAAAAGCTGCTGCTATTGCATCTGCTGTAATATCATCATGAGTGGGACCGATGCCGCCTGTGGAAAAAACATGGGTATATTTTTCCGATAAAGCGATAACGGCTGAAATAATGGCGTCCGTTTCATCTGCTACGACCCTTATTTCTTTTAAATCAATGCCATGCATAGTAAGGTAATCGGCAATATAACCTGAATTGCTATCCTTTGTACGGCCTGATAAAATTTCATCACCAATTACTAAAACGCCTGCTGTTATTATATTTTCTTGTGTCATCTTGAAACTAAAAATCCCTTCTTTAAAAACGGAATATCGCTTATACCTATAAAGTTAGGTATTTTTGATAGAACTTGGCCTTTCATTCTTCATTCTGATAATAAGAAATCTTAAGATACTGTCATGAAATTTCCTTCTCCTCTTTTACGCGGAAAGCTTATAAAACGCTATAAGCGGTTTTTAGCTGATATATTATTAGAAGACGGTGAGACGATAACGGCGCATTGCGCTAACCCAGGCTCTATGTTGGGGTTAAAAGAGGAGGGGGCAAAGGTTTGGGTTTCCAAAGCTGTCAACCCAAAACGCAAATTACGTTATGATTGGCAATTAATTGAAGCCGATAATACTCTTGTTGCCATTCATACCGGTAATCCGAATAAAATCGTTGAAGAGGCACTTATAAATAATCAAATTGATGAACTCGGACACTATGAAACATTAAAACGGGAGGTGAAATATGGTGATAATAGCCGTATTGATCTGTTATTATCCGATAATCGAAAAGCAGATTGTTTTGTTGAAGTGAAGAATGTGCATTTATCGCGCAAGAAGGGTTTGGTGGAATTTCCAGATAGTGTTACTGCTCGCGGTGCCAAACATCTGGCAGAATTATCAAAAATGGTGGAACAAGGACATCGCGCTGTGATGTTTTTTCTTGTGCAGCGCGCCGATGGGAATATCTTCAAATTGGCGCAGGATATAGATGTTACTTATGCAAAAGCTTTTGATAATGCCTTAAAAAAAGGTGTGGAAGCTATTTGTTACCAATGTCACATTGATTTAAAAGAAATTACAGTTGAAAAAAAGCTGCCAATAATTAAACCGTCTTTTTAGAGAAACTAAGTTTCCAATAGCGCCACCCTTATTAACCTTGTAACTGAAAAGAAACTCCTACATCATGGTCACCTATATAGATGCCAAATCCGCACCTTTGAAAAATACAGGGCAGATTCGCCTTTATGATGAGGAAGCCTTTGAAGGCATGATGAAAGCGGGCCAGCTTACCGCAACAGCACTTGACCATGTTGCAGAGATGATAAAACCTGGGCTTACGACAGATGAAATTGATAAATTCGTGTTTGAGTTTGGCATGGACCATGATGCATTGCCTGCAACCTTGAACTATCGGGGTTATACAAAGTCCTCCTGCACTTCTATCAATCATGTTGTGTGTCATGGAATCCCAAACAACAAGCCTTTAAAAGAAGGTGATATTGTTAATGTGGATATTACTTATGTCCTTGATGGTTGGCATGGTGATTCTAGTCGTATGTATTGTGCAGGCATACCAAAGAGAGCAGCTGAACGTCTTATTGATGTAACTTATGAAAGTTTAATGCGTGGTATTGGCGTGGTTAAACCGGGGGCAACAACAGGTGATATTGGTGCTGCTATTCAATCTTATGCTGAGAGTGAACGGTGCAGTGTGGTTCGAGATTTTTGCGGCCATGGCCTAGGGCTTTTATTCCATGATATGCCTAATATTTTGCATTATGGTCGTCAGGGGGAAGGCTTTGAGCTAAGGACTGGAATGATTTTTACCATTGAACCGATGATTAATCTTGGTCGTCCTCATGTAAAAGTTTTACCAGATGGCTGGACTGCTGTGACACGTGACCGTTCTTTATCAGCACAGTTTGAACATTCGATCGGGGTCACAAAGGATGGTTGCCAGATTTTTACAAAGTCCCCTAAAGGTTATGATAAGCCACCCTATCTATAAGGTGAAGAGATGCGGGATAAAGGTTCAAAGCAGAATGGTTTTAGAGAGGTTGCTGCAAAACAACCTTCCATTAAGCCCCACTATTCTGGTCACCGGGACAGGTTGCGGGAACGCTTTGTGCAAAATGGCTCCAATTCACTGGCAGATTATGAATTGCTGGAACTTCTTTTATTTCGCTCCATCCCACGGCGCGATACCAAGCCGATTGCAAAGGCGCTACTCGCACGTTTTGGCACAATTGCAGAAACCTTATCTGCTCCGATTGAACTTTTAACTGAAATTGATGGCATAGGAAAAACTGTTGCCCTTGATTTGAAAGTTATTCAAGCTGCGGGTCAAAGGCTGTTTAAAGATGGGGTGAATAAAAAAACTGTCTTATCTTCATGGTCTGAGCTTTTGGCTTATTGTCACACAGCCATGGCTTATGAGCAGAAAGAGCAGTTTCGACTTTTGTTTCTCGATAAGAAAAATCAACTCATTGCCGATGAAGTGCAACAAATCGGGACAGTTGATCATACCCCTGTTTATCCACGAGAAGTTGTTAAGCGCGCGCTGGAACTCGCAGCAACGGCCGTTATTCTTCTTCATAATCACCCTTCTGGTGATCCGACACCTTCACAAGCCGATATTTTGATGACACAAAAAATTATTGAAGTAGCCAAACCCTTGGGCATAACGGTGCATGACCACATTATCATAGGGAAGGAGGGGCATAGCAGCTTAAAAGGATTGCGCTTTATTTAAAAAACACATATTTACTATGCGCATTAAAATAATTGGACTTGGTGCTTATAAATAGATTTGTTATGCTATTTTATGAGTTGTCCCAGATGTCGGAGCACCGTCCGCACCAAAAACGGTATTGTTCGTGGTAAGCAGCGCTATAAATGCAAAGCTTGCAGATGTAATTATACTCACAGTTCAATGAGCCGAACC
>CALHLB010000146.1 GCA_938034375.1 uncultured Alphaproteobacteria bacterium
TGATCGTAAGATCGCTTGTCTCCAAAATGCGCAGTGCTTCGCGTTTAAATTCTTCCGTAAATTCTCGTTGTTTCATCAAAACCTCCTGATAAATAAAACTTATCAAAAAGTCTCTCCATTAAAACAGGGTAAGTCCAGGTCAACCCCCAGCATTTAGCCCAAGGCCTCCATCAAGGCAGAACCACAGGACAGAGTTTCGGCAACAACGTAGGTGAGAATGACTTGTACGTCTTCATCTGATAAAGCCATCAGCTTGTTGAAGATGGCCATCACATCATGTGCCTTGCCCCAGTCCTCCTTGCCATAAACAAGGGAAGCTTCTTCCTCTTCCAACCCCAGTAAAGCGCAGATGGTGGTGCATTTTTCAGCCATGAGGGCTTGCCCTTTATTGTGGGCAAGGCTTTCCGCAATCGCTTCCGTTGCACATTTTTGCGGGTCGCGCTGTACTGTCCATAACGGGGAACCTGCAATCATCTGCGCCAGTGCCACCCTCAGCGCAACACCCGCATGCTGCAAAAGTTCCGCCCGTACCGCCGCATGACGATGCGAATCAAGGTAGTTTTGCATGGTTTTGGTGAGTTCGGGGCGGTCATTCGGCGCCGTTTCGCCAGTCTCTTCCGCCTGTAATTTTCTGGCGTCTTTCTTGTGCAACAGGCCTTTGTGAACGGTCACTTCTCCTGTTTTACGGGGTTGGATGTACACCTTTCCGCCGTCTGACATATCCGTTTCTACATAATCTCACGGGTAAAAGTTTTCGTCTACATCCAGCAGAATAACCTCTTGCCAGCCGTCTTCTTCCAAGTCTGTTTTCAGGGCAGCCAGTGCCTGACTTTGGTAGTCCCAAAACACTGCGCTATCCGCAAAATAACGTTCTTCCCCGAATAAGTCCGATGTGATTGCCCCTTTGTACGTTTCAAGGTCAAACAGCGCGTTGGAAGTGGGGATGTCATCCCCGTCAAACAGCCAGCTTTTAAGCTGATACTGCGGGGGTGCTTCATCCTGTTTAAACAGCTTGAACCAGTCCTTTTGCTGTTTTGGCGTGGCCATTGTCTGCAGTCTGATGGTGGCGGGCTGGATTTCTTGCTTGCGGTAGGCGTTTAAAATCGGCGCATACAGCTTGGCAATGGCCAAACGCTGGCGCACCAAACGTTCTGTCACGCCAAAATGGCTGGCAATTTCCTCAACCGTACGGCCTTGTTTAACCAAATCATGGAACGCCGCATACTGGTCAAGTTCATCCATGGGCAAACGGGCGATGTTCTCGGCAAGGGAAGCGGAGAGCGCCGCCGCATCATCCCCCTTTTCCATCACCATGCAGGGAATGGGGTCAAGTTTTTGCTCCTTCGCAAGCGCCGTTGCCCTGCAATCACGTCATAGCCATCACAGTTTTGACGCACCAGCAGGGGCTGGATAACCCCGTGCGCTTTGATGCTTGGCACAAGGTCATCGCCATCAACAACGCCATTTTTGCGGACATTCAATGGAGAGATTTTAAGGTTTTCAAGAGGGATGTGGGTGAGTTTCATGAGGGTTTTCCTTTTTTAGGTTTACCGACACGGAAAACCTGTTTTCCCGCGCCTGAACCCTTGCCCAGCGGTGAGCGCCCAAAAAAAGATCAAAAAAAAGCCAGCTCCAAAGGGGCTGACAATGGAGCCCTGCAAGTCTCTCCTCATCCGTTTACGCGGGTTAAAAAAGCGATAAATTTCCTTTCTCATCAGTTACGTGACTTTGGCTATGCGCCTTCTTCGAAAGAAAATTTCTCATCTTTTTTCCCACCACCTAAATTGAATGGGGAGAGACTTGCAGGGCTCTTTGTTGGTTTTTACTCACAAGAGCGTGCTTCTGCCTTTAATTCGGCCAGAAGCGTGTCCGCATCTACAGAACGCCCTTCACCGCTTGCCATTCCTTCATCATATGCTTTTTTAAGCCGTGCCACTTCAAGAGCGCGTAACTCTTGCCGTTGTTCCCATAGCCTCAGGGCATCCCGCAAGATTTCACTGTTAGAAGCGTACGCGCCAGATTCCACCGCATCTTGTAGTGTTGCAATCTGTTTCGGCGTCAAAGAGACAGTTAAAGTTTTCATGGTATCGGTTTTCATAATACCCTTATAGCAAACCTAACAATAATTAACAATTATTATTAACTGACAGGCAAACAACTTTAAAAGATATACCAGCAAATACGACACACCTGATAAAACAAAAACAACTTATGCTTTTGATGGCAATCTTATCTTCTGCAATATTCCGGTATGGGTAAGGGTATCGTTTTATGTTGGCGGCTATTGTGCTGGCTTGTTCCAAAAGTTTTCTGGTGCCTGAAATGGCTTTTTATTGGGCTTAAAGCACTTATCAAATGGACAATACAACACTACCAAAAGCCTCCAACCACACATGGTAGTGCTCGTTTTGCAGTCATGAAGGACATACGCCAGATTTCAGGCCATACGGGCCTGATTACTGGCAAATTTGCGGGTAAATTTTTACGATTTAGCCGAGAAGGGTACATGTTGGTAATGGCCCCAACCCGTACAGGTAAGGGGGAAGGTATCATCATACCAAACCTTCTTACCTATCCCGGTTCTTGGTTCTTGCATCGTAAATGATGTGAAGGGAGAAAACGCGGCCATCACTGCTAGAAAACGTCAGACCTTCGGCCCGGTCTATGAAATGGACATAGAAAACCCCAAAACATCTGCCCGTTTCAATCCTCTGGACATTATCCGCTTCAACACCCCACACGCGCCGTTTGATGCCAAAAGAATTTCCCAGCTTTTACACCCCAAAGACCCAACGGCAGAACATTGGGACGAGAAAAGCACAGGCGGTATTGCAGCCTTGATATTGTACGTTATGGAAAAATATCACCATCAACCCGCCTTGCGAACGCTCACACAAGTACGCGCTTTACTCACTCAAACACAGGAGGATTTTGTAGATACCTTGCAGGAAATGGCCAGCCATTCAGGGCAAGCTTATGTGAGACAAAAAGCCCGTGCTTTTCTGAACATGCAGGCGGCCAAATCAAATGAATTGACCTCTATTATTTCCACAATGGAAAAGGCCACAGAACTCTTTAGCGCTGGTTCGCCAGCCTCATATCTCACCAGCGTATCAGATTTTGACCTTGCTACCTTCAACGACACCTCGCAGACCATATATGTTATCATCCCGGAAAATGATGAGTTTTGTAATATCTGTCACGTTGGGACATGCGATCAATTAGGTGAATTTTCAAATAAGTTTTTTGCCCAATTTATGGACAGGCCAACCATACCGATCAAGAGTGCCACGAAGAAGAATGATGGGAACAGCTCTGCGAGAAGAAATTGGTTTCCATTTACAGCCCAAATTGTCGACCATAACCATTTGAACGGATATGCTAAGTCGACAAATATTGTTATATAAAGAATTTCAAATGGCAAAGTTATTTGAGAAAATATGTAGCTTACAAGTGCATCGATAAACTTGAATGGCTGCTCGATGGTTTGCCATTCAAGCGGAACTTTTCATGATTAATGCATGGCATTAACGACATTGATGTGTCCCTACCACCATATTTGGCACACTACCTTCGGCTTACTGCAAAATTTTTACGTTTAATAACTTGACAAAAAAAGTCATCAAATATATTTCAACAAGATGAATACAAAAAGAAAGCCATATTCAATCTCTTCATCGTAATAAAGGGATTGGGGTATAGAATAATTGCAAGCCAGCCACAGTTCGGGCAAGCCAGCTAAAAGTACTTATAGAATATAAGAGGTTCGATATGCGGCAAGGCTTTTATGATTTCCAAAAAATACCTCTTATTGCCAGGGTTTTATGCCTGTCTGCTTTATGTTTTTTAATGCCGACAAGCGGTTTTGCCATTGATAAAGCTGAAAGTGCGCTGCTTATTGAATTGAATGCCAAACAACAAGATGGGGAAAGTTGCCGCCTAGTATTTGTTGGTACAAATAAAATCGGTGAGACGATTGATAAATTGTCTTTTGAAATGGTGCTTTTTAACAAGCAAGAAAGTTTTTTAAGGCTTGCCTTACTCGATTTTGAAAGTTTGCCACAGTTGAGAACAAGAGTGCGCCAGTTTGCTATTCCAAATCTTCAATGCAAGGAATTGGGTCAACTTTTAATCAATGGTATTTCCACGTGCCTCATTGCAAATAAACACAATACTCTTTGTGAAGAACGTTTAAACGTTACAACAAAAATAGATGTTGAGCTTTTAGGATAAAAAATGATTGAAAATATGATTGAACAAGCCAAAGCTATTGCTGACTTAGGGGGCATGGTTGTTATAGTGCTTCTTG
>CALHLB010000147.1 GCA_938034375.1 uncultured Alphaproteobacteria bacterium
TTATTTTGGCATCAAAATAAATAAAAGGCAAATAGGTTGAATATTTTATTCTATGAGTATTCTTAAAAAATTTCTGGTTCTGCTTTTGAAATCATTTTCTTCATAACAGTTGGCAAAGCCTCTTTTTTTATTTTATCAAAAGAAGACCACCAACCATTAGGGGGTGCTTTTATATTTGCTTCGAAATGCTTTTTATAAACCTCCACAATAAGGTGAAAATGGGTAAATGTGTGTTTAATAGAACCACAATGTAAAGCATCATCAAAGGGAAGAGGGGCAGAGGAAGGAGGGGGGAAGTCAGGAGTAAAATTGCTTTTCTCAAAAAGCCATTCCGTATTGGGAACCGCGCTCATACCGGCAAGTAGACCTTTTTCAGGGCGTTTTTGCAGAAGTATTTCTTCATGAGATCGAATGGCAATATAAGCAATGCCATAGCGGGTTGGTTTCTTTGTTTTAGGCATTTTTTTGGGGTATTCTTCCATCATGCCAGTTTTGAAAACACGGCAATTCTTATTCCATACACATAAGGAGCAGGCAGGCCGTTTGGGTGTACAAATTGTTGCTCCCAAATCCATCATGGCTTGAGCATAGTCGCCTGGGCGGTTTTGCGGTGTTAGTTGTTTTGCCAATTTCTTGATTTCTTTTTTGGCTATAGGTAACGGTGTTTCAACTTTAAAAAGTCGGGCAATCACGCGCTCTACATTGCCATCAACCACAGTGGCAGGTTTATCAAAGGCGATAGCTGCAATGGCTGCAGATGTATAATCACCAATACCGGGCAGTTTTTTCAATTCTTTTTCTTCGTTGGGAAAAATTCCATCATAGTCATTCATAATTTTATCAGCGCAAGCTTTCAAATTTCGCGCGCGGGAATAATAACCAAGCCCTGCCCATGCTTTTAATATATCTTCCCTATCTGTTTTTGCTAAATCGGGAAGTGTGGGCCATAATATAGTAAATTTTTCAAAATAAGCCTTCACAGTTGCAACAGTTGTTTGCTGCAACATAATTTCTGAAAGCCAAACTAAGTAAGGGTTGGCGGTAACCCCATTTTTTCTTAAATGGGGGGGTAGGCGCCATGGTAGTATGCGGGCGTGTTTGTCATACCAAGATAAAAGCTTCTCAGCTTCAGGAAATAAAAGATCTTGCTGGGGCATTTATGCGGTTTCACGATAGGTTTCTGCTGTTTGTAAATCAACAGAAACAAGTTGGCTAACACCACGTTCGGCCATGGTAACGCCGAAAAGACGGTTCATGCGGGCCATGGTAATGGGGTTATGCGTAATGGTTAAGAAACGTGTTTCAGTTGACCTTGCCATCTCATCAAGCAAGTTGCAAAAACGTTCCACATTGGCATCATCCAGCGGGGCATCCACCTCATCCAGCACACAAATAGGGGCGGGGTTGGTTAAAAAGACAGCAAAGATAAGCGCCAAAGCCGTGAGCGCCTGCTCCCCGCCTGATAAGAGCGTCATTGTTTGAGGCTTCTTGCCTGGGGGGCGCGCGATAATATCTAGCCCTGCTTCTAGCGGATCATCGGAGGTTGTTAATTGAAGCTCTGCCATACCCCCGCCAAAAAGGTGAGTAAATAGGTGCTTGAAATGGTTGTTGACGTCATCAAACGCCAAAAGCAGGCGGTCGCGTCCTTCGCGGTTTAAATTTCCAATGGCCTGCCTTAACTGTTTAATAGCCTCTATAACATCATCGCGCTCTGAAATTAGCTCATCGCGCTTTTGTGTAATTTCTTCCATTTCCGTATCTGCGCGCAAGTTAACACCGCCAAGGCGTTGTCGTTCATTTTTAAGGCGGTCAAGACGTTTATCAACCATTTGGGCGTCAGGCAGGTTTTTTGTTTCTTCAATTTCCGCAAGGCTTTGCAGGCTGTCTGGAGCGCAGTCAAGCTTTTCACTAATATCGCGTGCAACATCTTTTTTGCGCTGGCGAACGCTTTCTAAGCGTTCCTCAGCGCGGGCGCGACTTTCGCGAATTTCAGACAAGGTATCAAGCGCCTGTTTGGCAGCAAGCGCTGCTGCTTTATCCTTTTCTTCAGCGATACTTAATTCTTCTTGTGCGATTAAGTGGGCTTCTTGTGCTTTGTCAATCTGATTAAAAAGTTGCGCTCTTTTTCGTGCAATGTGAGCAGGTATATCAGCCAAATTTTTTTCTTCTGCGACACAAGAAGATAACCGCTGTTCAAGGTTTTCCATATGAGCCATGGCTGCTTTTGCTCTTTGGGTCCAGTTTTCCCGTTCCTGCTGAATTGTATTCAGGCGGTTTTGCCGTAAACTGGCTTGATTTGTAAGGCTATCAAAAACGGCTCTCGCATCAGAAAGTTGTTGGCGTTTGGTTGATAATATAGATTGTGCTTTTGCAAGCTTTTCGACGAGTTCTTTATTCTCTGGTAATTTTGAAAGTTTTTCATGAATATCTGAAAAGTCATCTTTTGCCTTGGAGAGGCTTGATAAAATTTCTTTCTTTTTTTCTGTTAAAGCGCGTTTTCGTTCCATCAAACGGCTTTCCTCATTTTGCATTCTGGATAAATTTTCACGAGATTTTGTGAGAATGCCCAAGGTAAGGCGAACATTCTCACGGGCTAATTTTTCTTTCTTCAAAGTATCATTTAAAAATTCTTGTGTCTTGTAATAGGCATCTCTGTGAGCGTTAACCTGAGCTGCTTTATTTTCTTTTAGCCCTTGTAAATCTTCAAGACGGTTTTGTTGTTGTAAACGCAGGACAGAAGGCGTTTCGGCTCCTGCTTTTGCTTGATATCCATCCCACCGAAAAAGCGCCCCTGAACGTGTTACCAAAAGTTGACCTGTTTTTAAAAGTGGAGCGAGTTCTAAAAGGGCGTCTTCTTCCACAAGGCCGGTTTGTTTGAGCCGCCGCTTAAGTTTTTGCGGTGTTGTGACAAAAGTTAAAAGCGGCTCGGCCTCTTCTGGCAGGTTAGGGTCATTTGAATTTTCAGGAGTCCCAGCCCAAAAAACATCGGCTTCCTCTTGGGTTGTCACATCAAGATCACCACCAAGGGCGGCACCAAGGGCAGTTTCATAGCCGCTTTTGACTTTAAGTTCATCCAAAAGTGGGGTGAATTTTTGGGCATTGCCTGAAGCAAGAATGCTTTCCAACGTTCTTGCTTCTGTTTCAAGGGTCGTTAATTCTGTCTCAACAGCATTAAGACTGACACGTGCATTAGCTTCTCTATTGCGGGCGTTTGTAATCTCAGTGTCGCAAAAAGAAAGAGTATGTTCAGCCTCTACATGGTCTTTTTGTGCTATTTCACAATCTTGCTGAGCCTTGTGAATAAAAAGATTATTTAAGAGCTGATTTTCAATTTTTGAAATATCATCGCTTGCCTGCTTTTCTTGTTTTTCTAGCCGGTCAAAGGTGTGCTTTACAGTGGAAAGGGCCTTTTCAGTGCTTCTTCTGCGTGCGGTCAACGTTGCCAATTCTTGTGTTAATGTGTGATAAGCCTTCTCGCTTTCTTCTTGCTCTGTTTTTGTGATGTTAAGTGTATCCTTGGCTACTTCTCGCTGGTTGGCAGAATTGTCCTCTTCACTTTTTAGATGTTCCTCTTCCAGGGAAAGACGATCAAAAATAGTTTGATTATCGGCAAGTATTTCTCTTTCGCGCTTTGCATCTGATTCAATCTGTGCTTTGCGGTTGGTGAGTTCGAGTAAACGGTTTTTTGTATGCGCTTCTTCCTTATCCAGATCGACTTGCTCATGCTTGATACGTTGCAAACTTGCTGCTTTTCCCGCAGCATTTTCCCGCAACTTTGGTAATTCATGTGCATAAACTGCTTGGTTTTTAGCAGCATTTGCTTGTGCCTTTGTCGCATCAGCTAAAACAGATATGAATCCTGAGAAAGTTTTTTTAGCTTCATTTAAGGCATGGCAGACCTCAAGCCAGCGCAGATAAAGTAAAAGGGCTTCAAATTTTCGTATTTCACCCGATAAATTGCGATAGCGTTTTGCCTGTCGAGATTGACGTTTTAGACTATCTAATTGGCTGGCTAATTGACTTAATACATCTTCCAATCGGTCAAGGTTTTGTTCTGCTGCCTTGAGCCGCAATTCAGCTTCATGTCGGCGACTATGAAGGCCTGAAATACCCGCGGCTTCTTCCAGAATCTGCCGTCTTTGCCGTGGTTTAGCCGCAATAAGCTCGCCAATGCGACCTTGCCCTACCATAGAAGGGGAGCGCGCACCGGTGGAAGCATCAGCAAAAAGAAGTTGCACATCTCTGGCGCGGGTTTCTTTGCCATTAATGCGATAAATAGAACCAGCTTCACGTTCAATGCGGCGGGTAATTTCTATTGTGCCATTATCATTGAAATTGGCGGGGGCAGTTCTGCTGGAATTGTCAATTACAAGCCCAACTTCAGCCGTATTACGGGCAGGGCGGTTGGCGCTACCTGAAAAAATAACATCATCCATGCCAGAAGCGCGCATGTTTTTATATGAGCTTTCACCCATTACCCATTTGATAGCTTCGACAAGATTGGATTTACCACATCCGTTGGGGCCGACAACGCCTGTTAAGCCATTTTCAATTAAAAATTCTGTGGGTTCTATAAAAGACTTAAAACCAACAATGCGTAATTTGGTGAATTTCATAAAACCACCAGACGCATTGTTGATGCTTGCTTATTAGAAAATAAAGGCAAATACGCTTTTAGAAAGGAAAGAAAACTTTTTCCCATTTTAGAGATAACTAGAAAATTCCTCGTCAAAGCGTTCAATTGAAATGGAGCCTTCTATCTTTTTGCCATTGATAAAGAAAGTCGGTGTTGCTTGAACTTTCATTACCTCGGCGCCATGCTTCCGTATGACGTTAATTCCATCAATAATATCTTTGTTTTGCAAGCATTCTTCGATTGATTGTTGTGTAAAACCCACCTGTTTGGCGATTTCTACGATGCCTGGTAACGGATTGTTACCAGAACGCCACGCCGGTTGGGTTTTGAAAAACGCGTCAAGAACATCAAAATATTTATCTTCTGGTGCACAGCGCGCTAAAACAGAAACGGTTGCGGCGACTTGATCTAGAGGAAACTCACGAAATGCAAAAAGTACTTTACCATCGTCAATATATTTTTCTTTCAGTTTTTTATAGGTCGTATTGTGAAAAGAAGCGCAATGCGGACATGTCATAGATGCATATTCAATAACTTTGATGGGTGCATTCTTGTTGCCAAGTGTCATCTCTTTTAATGGCCCTGGTTGGTCGTGCTCTGCTGTTGAGTTGGAGCTTGAAAAACATCCGCTCAAACCAGAAGCGACAAGGCCAACGCCCGTTGTTTTTAGAAGTGTGCGTCGTGAGAAGAAATTGTTCATTAATACGTTTCCTGTTTGAGTAAGCTGGCTAGCTTGAATGAGGCAGCTTGTAAATGACTCATTTATTTCAGCTTTAAATAAGGCATTTGAAAATATATTTTATTTCAAATATATGTGAACAGAAAAAGATTACCAGTTTTAAGTTTTATTTTTCTTGTTAAAAAGTGCGCGTTTAAAAACCTCACGGCCCATTTTTAAAATTGCTTGATTTAAGGCTTCATTATCGCAAGTGCCAATAAAATTATGAAGTTGTACTTCCTGTTTTTGTGAAAGTTCAGGGAGTTTTTGCTTCTCCCGTATTTTGGGTTTGGTAATTGGTGTTTGAATAATTTTTAGACGCGATATGGCATGACAGCCTAGAAACTTGTTAACTCTCTCGATTATCTGGCTTTCTTCATGTTGAAGATATAATGCCTCTGGTCCATCAACACGAATGACAAGTGTGCCATTGCGGTCACTGTGTCCATGCCATCTTATGGTTTCAATGATAGAGTTTTTTGCAAAAGAACCGGCAAGATCAGGCCAAGCGGCAATCAGCGCTGAAGAGGTGAGGCCTTTTCGGGTAAAAATGTCATCTACCAATTCAGGCACAAGAGTGGATAAGGAAACGGCCCCCTTTTTCCAGTCACGCCCTGCCTGATAATGACCATCAAGTTTGCGCTCATAACGTTTTTTTGCAGCCATAGTCTTTTTTTGTTTTTTATCACATATCATAGGGTATAAATTCTGGACGTCTTTTATATTTCTGGCAAGGACAAAATGGAAAGAGATTCCACAGGTTTTCGTGGCTTATTTGCCATAAATTTTAAAATTAACAAGAGCTTTTATAGGTTATTGAGATAAAAATTAAGACAAAACAATAGTTTAATAAGTTTTTATAATCTCTTGACACTGTAAAAGGCCAACAGTAATGTGCGCGCGAATTTAAAGGTATTTTATCTTGGGTTTTTAGGAAACAATGTCTGTAATGGCAAGGCGCTTTTTGAAGATACGAGGGAGGATAGATTTTGAATTCAAATCAGGATAATGAAAGTTCAAAGAGCGTTTTATCCAGCAAGAAAAAAGATAAACAAAGTTTATCGGGTAGTAAAAATTTGGATGATAGGCTTACAAGTCTTGATGCCAATTTAAAAAAACATCACATAATGCGTGATGATGAAACAAAGGCAGGCGGGCTGAATGATAATAGCGGCTTTGCTTATGGGCTAAAACTAGGTTCGGAATTTGTTTCTGCCATTCTTGTTGGTGCGTTTATAGGCTGGGCTTTTGATACTTGGTTTCAAACGATTCCTTTTGGTCTAATCGTTTTTCTAATTTTGGGCTTTGCAGCAGGCGTTTTAAACGTTATGAGAGCCACAGGACAAATGCAAGAATCAGGCTCTGGCTCAAAATAATAGTCAGATAAAAGCTGGTAATAACGGTTTTCAAGGGGCGCCTTGAAAATTTATTGAAATACGCTTGATTTAAAGACAGGCGAAAATAGGTAAGGGTGTTGATAAGTGGCTAACGATCCAATTCATCAGTTCCAGATTCAGGAATATTTTTCTATGGGGTCTCTTGGTGGTGTTGAACTGTCGATGACAAACTCCGCCCTTTTCATGATTGCGACCACAGTTGCAACATGTGGTTTTTTGATGCTCGCGACAGGGTCTCGTGGGCTTATTCCTTCTCGTATGCAGTCAATTGCTGAAATTTGTTATGACTTTGTTGCCAAAACATTGCGCGATTCAGCCGGAAAAGACGGTATGGTTTTCTTTCCGTTAGTCTTTTCACTTTTCATGTTCGTGCTGGTTGCCAACCTTTTTGGCATGTTTCCCTATTTCTTTACGGTAACAAGTCACATCATCGTAACATTCGCTCTTGCAATGCTGGTTATCATGACTGTGATACTTTATGGTTTTGTAAAGCATGGCTTTGGTTTTTTAGGGCTTTTCGTTCCCTCCGGTATACCTGCTGCTGTTTTGCCTATGGTTGTTGTTATAGAGATTATCTCTTTTCTTTCCCGTCCTATCAGCCTTTCTGTGCGTCTATTCGCTAATATGTTGGCTGGCCACATTACTCTGAAAGTATTTGCAGGCTTTATAACAAGTCTTAGTACGGCTGGTATCGTTGGTATTGCAGGGGCTACATTGCCATTTGCAATGACCGTTGCCTTAACAGGCCTTGAATTCCTCGTGGCATTTCTACAGGCATATGTGTTTACAGTTTTAACATGTATGTATCTAAGTGATGCCGTTCATCCAAACCACTAATTCTAACAGGATTAACAAATTATTCTGTTATGACAATTCAATTGTTTCTAAAGGAGAATTAAAATGGAAGCAGAAGCAGCAAAAATGATCGGTGCCGGTATTGCCTGTCTAGGTATGGGTGGTGTTGCCATTGGTCTTGGTAATATCTTTAGCAGCTACCTAGCAGGTGCCTTGCGTAATCCATCAGCAGCAGATAGCCAATTTGGCCGTTTGATTTTTGGTTTCGCTGTGACAGAAGCTCTTGGTATCTTCTCACTTTTGATCGCCCTTCTTCTTCTCTATGCTGTATAATTAGCACTCAATATTGGGGCGCATGATCTCTTTTAAGAGAAACGTGCGCCACTTTTTTTGATTTTTGGCAATTTACACATTGCCTGTGGAGAAGTTGAAAATGGCATCTGAAACACATTCAGAAGTTGGTCACGCACAAGGTGCTGATCAGGAAGGCGTTTTTCCGCCGTTTGATCCGTCAACATTTGGCTCTCAGCTGCTATGGCTAGCCATTACATTTGGCGTATTATATTATGTTTTGTCCAAAGTAGTATTGCCGCGAATTGGGTCAATTCTAGAAATGCGTTCAGACCGCATTGAACAGGATATGGCAGAAGCGCAGCGTCTTAAGGAAGAAACAGATGAAGCAATAGCTTCTTATGAACAAGCTTTATCTGAAGCAAAAAATAAAGCCCATACAATCGCTTTAACAGCGCGTGAGAAAGCGAAAACAGAAGCTGATGACGCGATGGCAAAAGTTGAAAACGATTTGGCTAAGAAGCTTGAGGAAGCTGAAGAAAAAATTTCAACTATTCGTTCTGGGGCCTTAACAAAAGTGGATGAAATCGCTTCTGAAACAACAGAAGTAATTATCAAAACGCTTATTGGTGGCCGCATCGCAAAAGCAGACATTGCAAATGCACTGCAAAACGTGTCTGAGAATGTAGCGAGGTAAAAAAAATGGACGCAACATTTTGGGCTACGGTCGCACTTTTTTTCTTTATTGGTCTTTTATTCTATTTGAAAGTGCCTGCAAAAATCACCGATGCATTAGATAAACGCGCCGATGATATTCGCAATGAACTTGATGAAGCGCGTCGATTGCGTGAGGAGGCACAGTCTCTTTTAGCTGATTACCAGCGAAAACGCCGTGATGCTGAAAAAGAAGCAGAAGAAATTGTTAAATCTGCCAAACGTGAGGCAGAATCTATTGCGGGTGAAGCAAAATCAAAGCTTGATGAGTATGTTGAGCGCCGAACAAAATTGGCTGAACAGAAAATTGCACAGGCTGAACACCAAGCTGTGCAGGATGTAAAAGCCATTGCAGCAGAAAAAGCAATTTCTGCTTCTGAAATTATTTTGAAGAATAAGTTATCAGATGGTGGAGCGGCATTGATTAAATCATCAATTGCAGATGTTAAGACTCATTTGAGCTAATGTAATCTCATTGTAAAAAATCAAAACCCGCGTTAAGCGGGTTTTTTTATAAGCTGGTTGATGTTTAATGACCTGGTTGCTGGGGATTTTCATTAAAACTTCTTAAGTGGTTAGGCCTAGAGCGTAATCCTTTTAAAATGATCCTCATTTTAAAAGAA
>CALHLB010000148.1 GCA_938034375.1 uncultured Alphaproteobacteria bacterium
CCCAATGCTGCCAGCAAATTAAACTGACCCATCAAAAACGGTACGGCAAGGCCACCGAGCACACTGACCACAGCGGCCCAGCGGACACGCGCAAGTATTTCCAGCACGTTGTCGCGCTTCCAGCGAGACAACGCACCAACACCAACAACCAGCGCCGTGATTGCCAACAGCGGCAGGAAGATCCAGTTAAAATAAGGAGCACCCACGGAAAGTTTGGCAATTCCCAGTGAATCAAGCACCAGCGGGTATAAGGTTCCCATCAATACACTGGCACAAATGACCACCATCACCACATTGTTAAACAACAGGCCCGACTCACGTGACTCAAGCGTAATCTCACTGCTGGCACGTAATTTTGGCGCTCGCCACGCGTAGAGAACAAGAGACGTACCGACGACAAAACCCAGAAAGCCCAAAATAAACACGCCACGCTCCGGATCATTCGCAAATGCATGAACCGAAGTCAACACACCGGACCGCACCAGGAAGGTGCCAAGCAGACTTAAAGAAAACGCAGTCACTGCAAGCAACACTGTCCACGCCTTGAAGACACCACGTTTTTCAGTGGCAGCCAGTGAATGTATCAGCGCGGTACCAACCAGCCACGGCATAAAAGACGCATTTTCGACGGGATCCCAGAACCACCAGCCACCCCAGCCAAGCTCGTAATAGGCCCAATAAGACCCCATGGAAATGCCGATAGTTAAAAACATCCATGCAACCAGCGCCCATGGCCTTACCCAACGAGCCCATGCGCTATCTAACCGCCCTTCAATAAGGGCCGCAATGGCAAAGGCGAAGGTAATGGAAAACCCAACATAACCAAGGTATAAAAGGGGTGGATGAATTGCCAGACCAATATCTTGCAATAGTGGATTAAGGTCATTTCCCTGTATCGGTACAGGGTCAAGACGCCAAAAAGGGTTGGATGTAAAAATCAAAAACATCAAGAAAGCAACAGCAATAAGCGATTGCACAGCCAAAACATTGGCCTTCAAACGTAAAGGAAGATAGCGCCCAAAAGCGGCTACCATGGCACCAAAGAGACTTAGAATGAAAATCCATAAAAGCATTGATCCTTCATGATTTCCCCATGTCCCTGAAATTTTATAAATAAGCGGTTTATCTGTATGGGAATTTTCCCAGACATTTTTGATTGAGAAATCAGACACAATATAGGCATGCAATAAAATTGCAAAGGAAATGCCCACCAGTAAAAACTGCATCAGTGCAAGAGGTGCGGCAGTTTCCATCAAGCGCCTGTCACCTTTAAAGCCTCCCCAAAGCGGGGCAATTGACTGTAGGATGGAAAGAACAAGGGCCAGGAGAAGGGTATAATGTCCAAGTTCTGCAATCATGTCTTTGGTTCCAATTAGTTTACAATATAGCTAAACCATTTTAAAATGATTAAATAGTTTAGCTATACCCTTTTGTTTATGCTCATCTTTTCTTTTAAAATGAAGATCATTTTAAAAGGATTACGCTATAAATAGTTTAATTTGTTGCCGGCAAGGGATCACCAGGCTTCCAAACCCCTTGAGCTTTCAAGGCATCGGCAACCTCTTTGGGGACATAATTCTCATCATGCTTTGCCAACACCGTATCAGCGATGAAAATGCCTTGATTATTATTGCGACCTTCCAAAACGACCCCCTGACCTTCCCTAAACAAGTCCGGTAAGATGCCTTTATATTGAATGGCTAACGTATTGGCACCATCTGTTACCTGGAATTTATGATCTGTACCCTGTTTTTGCCAAGACCCCTCCTGAACAAGACCACCAACGCGGATACGAATACCGGGAGCCAGCCCTTCCTCGGCTATATTGGTTGGCGTTTTAAAAAGCGTTATCTGATCATTTAAAGCGTAAAGAACAAGGCCAACAGAAACCGCAAGAACAGCGCCCACAACAGCAATTAAAATCAGTCTAAACTGTTTTTTTGTTCTTTTCATCCTTCAAATCACTTTCTCTTTGATTTCAAAAATTCAAATTCTTTTCAATAATTTCAAGACTTTTGGTTTTTTCACTATCCTTAGAAAACTGATTGCGTGCCTTACTAATCGCTTCTGTCGCCTTGTCTTTTTCTCCTAACACAACATAGGAGCGAATAAGACGCTGCCAACCTTCAAAATCATCCGGGTTTTGATCCAGTCTTGATGCCAAACCTGAAACCATACCCTTTATAAACTCTTTGCGGTCTTCATCAGATAAAGCAGCTGCTGCTTCCACATCGTTGCTTGAAGGACCCTTTAATTGTTCTGGGCTTTCTTGTTTCAGAGTTGCCAATGTATTTTTAGCAACGTCAAGCCATGGCGGATTATCGCTACCAAAACGCGCTAGAAGTGTTTCCCAGGCTTCAATAGCTTCTTGCTTTTGTTCAAGTTGTGAAAAGGCAAGCGCTTCAAAGAAATAACCCGTTGGATCTTCAGGAGCTTTTTTCTTGCCTTTTTGGAAATGAATGAGAGCTTGATTACTTACACGGCCTTCTGCCTTCATGGTAAGGATTTGCCCTAAACCATTATGCATACGCCCCATGATAGTTTTATTTTCAGCGCCAATTCTAATGGCATTTGTGAAAGCAATTTCCGCTTTAACCAATTGACCTAATCGCTGGTAAATTGGTGCAAGTGTCTGCCATCCTCTTCCATCATCAGGATTTTTGGTCAAATGCTCTTCAACACGCGCAACCAGATCATCAATTGAAGGCCCTTTTTTCGCTTCTGCTTGTTGAATTTCAGCTTGCCTTGCTGCAAAGGGCTGATCTTTCGCGCCATAAACTCCTAATGTGGCGTAAAGGGCTATGCCCGACATGGGAATAAGGATAACAATTAGAGCAATATAGATTTTGGCGCTATTTTTTGTCACGCCATGTTTTCTAGATTTTCCTTCGCGCTCAAGCGCTAAGAGACGCCGCGCTATTTCTGTGCGGGCAGATTGCGCTCCTTCCCTGTTTATAAGGCCTCTTTGCGTATCTTTTTCAACTTCTTCCAATTGATCAATTAAAACCTGCCGTGTTCCAAGCTGTGTTTCATCTATCTTTAATTCTTCCTTCTCTACTTTTAGATACGGCCAAAGAGCAGATAAAACAGAAACAAACGTGAGAAGCGCGGCAAAAAGCCAAAAGGCAAAAAGTTCCAACCTGAAAATCCTGTCTATATTTTTGAAATATATAGAGAAGAATATGTCGAAAGCCAAGTGTATGGTTATAAGATTTCGTATAAAGAAAGTTTTGGTAGATCAAAAAACAGTTATCTTATAATTTTGTCTTAAAGAACCGTGGCTATTACCACCACTACACAAATCAACAGACAGCTTGTCTTCAAAAGCTTTTCGATACTCTGCCAGAACTACGATTGTTGTTTAAACCCATTTATATTAATTATCAGATGCAGCCTTAGCGAGTTCTTCCCCTTCAAGACCAAAAAGCCCTAAAAGTTCTCTTACATTTTTGCGGTTTACGACAAGATCTTCAATTGTGTAACTATCCAGCACATTGAAAAATGCTCCAAGCGCCTCTGCCAATGCGGAATTAAAGGCGCATGCATCAACAAGGGGGCACGTTGCCTCTTCATCATCAAAACATTCAGCCATTACAAATTTATCTTCAGCAGCGCGTATAACTTCACCCAAACTTATTTCAGATGCCGGTTTAGCCATGCGAATGCCGCCAAAACGACCACGGACCGTTTCAATATAGCCCCCCTCAACAAGAGGCTGAAGAATTTTAAAAAGAAAGTATTCAGAAACGTCATAAACCTTAGCAATTGTAGCAACTTTGCTCAATTCACCCTCATTTGCCGCACAATACATTAAAATACGAACGGCATAGTTTGACTGTTTCGTGAGACGCATAAATATATAACTCCGGATTTCTATTATTTATATAACAGTCAATAATCGACATGTCATCTTTATTACTCATAATAAAACCTAAGGCGCAATGGTTGCTTTATGAATAACAGCAAAAACCACGTCCAATTCCTCTGCCATTAGTTTTAAGTCGGGAGTAGCTGCATCATAATAAGGCGCAAAAACGTGACTTGGTTTTTTATAGGATAAAATGCCCATACCGTCCTTATCTTCCGTAATGTAAAAACGGATGGGCGCTTCAATTCCAGCAGTCACGCTAGCTTTTAACATTCTAACTGCCCAGATATTATTATAAACGCCAACGATGCGATTGCCAGGAATTTTTAACCCGCGTCCCTTTGCACCCAAGGTCGCGCTGGCCGTTGTTATATGTCCCATTTTATTGGTTTTTATGGCCTGTTTCAGGCGAGGATAAATTTCTTCATAGGGATAGGTTGTTTTATTTGAAACCCATCCTTTCAGATTTGAAAAATCATTAGAAAAACTAGCTGAAGCGGCAAAACTACCAAAAATTATTGTTAGAACAAGAATAGAAAAGCGCATGAAAATATCTCCTTAAAGGTTAAAACGGCCCTTGATTTTGATGCCAGCAATACTGCCTAAAAAACCAAAAATCATCCACCACCAACCATGCATTGAGCCTGAAACCAGGCCTCCAAGATAGGCCCCAATATTGCAACCATAGGCCAGGCGTGCGCCATAGCCCATAAGAAGCCCTCCAAGAATGGCGGTGAAAATTTCTTTCTTTCGAATTTTAAAGGCTGGTTTATAGGCTCCCGCTAATCCAGCAGCAATCATGGCACCAAAAATAATACCAAAATTCATGATGGAAGTAGAATGATCAAAAATCGACCGATTCAAAGTTTTCTCATTCCATGCTGGCCAATCTTGAATGGGAATTCCGACTGCGTAAAACATTTTTGCCCCCCAAAAAGCAAAGCCCGATGTTATGGCCCAAGGGCGGTGAAGGACTAAAAGGGTGAGAACAGAAACCACGACAAGCGCTAATGCCCCCAATAGTTTTGACCATTTGCCTGAAAGAAAACGGTCTGTTTTGTCAAAACCTTCAACATCACCCCATTGCCGTCTTTCCAGCCACAGACTAAAAAGGTAAATGGAACAAAGCAGAGTGAGAAACAATAAAAGTGCCATTGGTGCGCCGAATTTACTTACAAACGAAAAACCTTCAAAGCGTGGCATTTGATGCCAGAAATTTAAATGATGGGTCGCAATAACCGAGCCGATGATAAAAAAGAAAAGCGTAATCATCATTCGGGAAGAACCGCCACCATATGTAAAAAGTGTGCCAGAAGCACACCCGCCACCAAACATCATGCCAATGCCAAACATAAAAGCCCCAATGGCAGAACCAACTCCCCATGGCGCAACAAAACCATGGGTTTTCAAAGACCATGTTTGATTGAAAAACCAGGGCAGCTCGATCTTTGCACCATAATCAATGAGCAAAAAAGAAATGGAGCATGTAAGGGCAATGAGAATCATTTGTGCGCGCAAACCATTGCCGCGCCTTTCAACCAAGATGCGCCGCCAAGCGGCTGTAAACCCAAAGGAGGCATGATAAAGGGCAAAGCCGGCAAGTCCACCAACAAGAACGGCCCCGCCGCGATTAAGTGTACCGTGATGCAAAGCAAAAAACACAACGATAAGAAGGCCCATAAGGCCCGATAAAATAACAAATGGTTGTTTGCCTGAAAACCAGCCCGTAAAAAGGGTAGATAAACGGTGCGTTAAATAAGCCATTTTAATGTTTATTGCCTTTTATTGATTTTCAATTAAATAAGGAATATTCCATTTTTATATCGCTTTGTGGGAAAAAATGCTCACAAATATGTGAATTGGAAAGTTTTTTTGTGTAGAGAAAGTTAAACTGCGTTCAGCTAGTGTTCACTCATATTAATAGATAAAGAGTTTAGGTCTCGCCATAATTTTGTCGCCAATGATTTCTTTAAGGCATTATTAGAGTGTGAGCTATTGTAATAATTTTAATAACGGGAAAAAAATCATGCAAGACCTGTTTGGATGTGAAATTAGAGTTTCTGGTGCTGAAAAAGAAAAAGCGCTTGCTGCCTGGAATGGTTTAGCTCATGCTTTCCTGGCACACTCGGCAGCGACACCAACACATCTTAATGCCTTGCTTGAAAGTGACCCTGAAAATGTTTTGGGCCTTTGTTGCAAAGGTTTCTTTATGGTTTTGGCTGGTCGCCGTGAGGTTTTAAAGCTGCTTGATGAATCGCTTGAAAAAGCAGAAAGTATTTTGGCGCAATATGGTGCCTTACCACGCCGTGAAATGGATTATCTAACAGCCCTGCGTTTTGCCAAGAATGGCCAATGGTCACGGGCTGCCATTATTCTTGATAATATTGCAGATTATGAACCCCATGACGCAATGGCAGTTAAGCTGGTCCATGCGCTCCGTTTCATGCTGGGGGATCGTTTTGGTTTACGCGCTTCAACCCTTAAAGCGGTTGAGCGTTTTGATGTCGATAATTTCGCTACGGGCTACATTTATGGCTGTCATTCCTTCGCTCTGGAAGAAACAGGCGATATGAAAGCGGCTGAAAAATTTGGCAAGGAAGCGGTTTTCATGAAACCGGATGATGCTTGGGGTATTCATTCCGTTGCTCATGTTTATGATATGACGGCGCAGGCAGAAACAGGCATTGACTGGCTTGAAAAGCGCGAAAAGCAATGGGAACATTGTAATAACTTTTCCTATCACTTCTTCTGGCACCTCGCCCTGCATTATCTTGAAATTGGTAATTTTGAAAAAGTGCTGGAACTTTACGATAATGATATCCGCAAAGATCACACAGATGATTATCGCGATATTTCAAATGGTACAGCATTGCTTGCCCGTCTTGAAGGATTTGGTATTAATGTTGGGGACCGCTGGGAAGAGCTTTACGAACTTTGTGGAAGACGTACAGAAGATAATTGTGTTGTTTTTGCCGACCTTCATTATATGCAGGCTTTAGGGCGCATGAACGATGTAAAGGCGATGGATAGGCTGGTCAATGCGCTGCAAAAAAATGCGGATTTGGGTTTGCGGGAAATGGATGAGGTGAATAAAATTGCCGGCATCTTTGCAGCCAAAGGCATTCGTTACTTTTATGAAGGTAATTTTAATGCTGCCTTTGATGAGCTTTCAAGAGCGCGCCCCGCAATGCAACAGGTTGGGGGCAGCCATGCCCAGCGCGATAATTTTGAACGTATGACAATTGACGCAGGTTTAAAAGCGGGTCGTTACAATGAGGCAAAAGCCTTAATTGAAGATCGTACTTGGCGCCGTTCAGTGGAAGATAATTATGCCAAAGACCGTATGGCGACAGCTTTGTCAAAACAGTTTGATAACAGCACACAAGCGGATAAACCAGAAATTTCACTTGTGTCCTGATTTATTTTGAACAAATTGTTGGGGTGAAACAAAGGTAGAAACCAAAATAGGGGGTAAGGTTTCCATTAATTGGAGACCTTATCTTTGCTTTAACCGGTCCGGAAAAGAAAATGAATGAACAATTGACCTCACAAACTTTAGGTAAATCAATTAACTCCGATATAGGTAATTTGAATTTATCTGATAAGCCCGCTACAAAAAGCAATTCTGTTATCAAAAAACCACGAGATCCGAGACTCGACTTTTTTCGCGGCATTGCCATGTTCATCATTTTGATTGCCCACACATCTTATAATACATGGACATTATGGATACCCGCTCGTTTTGGCTTTTCAGATGCAACTGAAATTTTTGTGTTTTGTTCTGGTATGGCATCTGCGATTGCCTTTGCTTCTGTATTTGACAAGCAAAACTGGTTTATGGGAACGGCCCGCGTTGCCCATCGTGTCTGGCAGGTTTATTGGGCGCATATTGGCCTTTTCTTTGCTATTTGTTTGTGGGTGGCTTTCATTGATGTTGTCGGCAATCACGGCGATATTATGAAAGCACGCCTTAATCTTATGAACTTTTTTGAAAGAGATACGTCCCAGCAACTTTTAGGCCTTTTTTCACTCACTTATGTGCCGAATTACTTTGATATTTTACCGATGTATCTTGTAATTTTAGTTATGATACCGCTTGTTATGGCTTTATCGCGCATTTCACCTTATGTAGCGCTTGGGTTTTGTGTCATTTTATGGCTTGCTACTAATATTGAAGCATGGGCAAACTGGTATTATGGCACTCAATACAGCTTACTACGTTTTCCTGCCGAACCCTGGAATAATGAAGGATGGGCGCACTGGTATTATGGCGGCACTATTCCTGAAGAGGCGCAAAATGGCTTTCAAAGCCGTGAGTGGTTTTTCAATCCATTTGGATGGCAATTAATTTTTTTCACTGGCTTTGCCTTTATGCGTGGCTGGCTACCCAAACCACCAGTTAATAAAACTCTTGTTTGCCTGGCCGTTTTTGTTCTCATCGCCAGTGTACCCCTTGCTTATTTCAGAATTTACAATGGTGTTATGTGGGATGAGCAGTTAAACGCTTGGCTGCAATCAACCCCCTTGAAAGAATGGCGTGAGGATGTGCGCTGGCTTATTTGGAAAACAAATTTTGGCCTCTTCCGCTTTTTGCATTTTCTTGCATTGGCTTATCTTTCCTGGGTTGCTGTAGGTGAAGGCGGCAAACGCCTTATTAGTTCGGGGTTATGGGGTAAATTTGTTGCGATTGTTAAAAAGGTTGGCCAACAATCATTGGCAATTTTTCTCTTTTCCATGCTCTTTGCCCAAATAATTGGCTATAGCTTTTATCCTCCCGTTGGGCATCCATTCCATATTACAGCACCAGAAAGTGACTGGCGATGGCTCCACACGGCATTTGTTAATATGTTTGGCATTGTATCCTTGGTGTTTGTTGCCTATATCGTTGGTTGGTTTAAAAGTCAGCCCTGGCGCAATTTGCCGAAACAAAAATCAGCATAAGGAAGAGCTCTCACTCTTCTTACTTCTGGCTTTTCGGCAAAGGGGACCAGTTTTATGGCACCTGTTATGAAAGTCGGAATATTTTATGAGTGATGCACTAAAAGAAGCCGTTAAGAAGCAACTTTCCCTTGTTAAGGGGCCAGATCTTAAAAGCGATTTAATCTCGCAAGGTCTGGTTTCGGATATTTTTGTAACAGGGGAAAAAGCGCTTTTTTCCATTTCTGTTCCTGCAGAACGAGCCAATGAACTTGAACCTTTGCGCCAAGCGGCAGAAAAAGCGGTACTGGAAGTGAAGGGAATAAATAAGGTAACGGCTGTTTTAACAGCAGAAAAAGCAGCTGGCTCCCCCTCTTCCACACCGCGCCCGATGCCTTCAACACCAAGCCCGAAACAACCTGTGAATAAAGAACCAGACCAACGAGCCGTTAAACCTGGTGTGCCAGGCGTTAAATATATTATAGCTGTGGCTTCAGGCAAAGGCGGTGTGGGAAAATCGACCACATCCATTAATCTTGCTTTAGGGCTTGCTTCTTTAGGGCATGAGGTTGGCGTACTGGATGCAGATATTTATGGCCCCTCCATGCCGCGCCTTTTAGGCTTAAAAGGAAAACCGGAGGCCCAAGGCAAATATTTACACCCAATGGAAAATTTTGGCATTAAGGTCATGTCTATGGGTTTTCTAGTTGCAGAAGAAACACCAATGATTTGGCGTGGTCCAATGGTCATTTCAGCTCTTACTCAAATGCTGCGTGAAGTTGCATGGGGGGATTTGGATGTTCTGGTTGTTGATATGCCGCCTGGTACCGGCGATGCACAACTTACTATGGCACAGCAAGTGCCGCTTTCAGGAGCTGTTATTGTTTCCACCCCGCAGGACCTGGCGTTGATTGATGCGCGCAAAGGCCTGAACATGTTTAAAAAAGTGGATGTACCGCTTTTGGGTATCGTTGAAAATATGAGTTATTTTATATGCCCTTCTTGCGGGGAGCGTTCTAACATATTTGGCCATGGTGGCGCACGTGAAGAAGCAAAGCGTATTGGTGTACCATTTTTAGGGGAAGTGCCACTTCACATGAAAATTCGTGAAACATCAGATAGTGGTGCGCCAATTGTTGTTTCTGATCCAGCATCCGATCATGCTAAGATCTATCGTGATATTGCCGGTAAAGTTTGGCAAAGCCTTGAAGGGGTTGACGGACCAAAACAGGCACCATCTCTCGTTTTTGAATAAGGTCGTCTTTCTAGGGTCTTGACCTATTAATTAGCTGGTGCTTGGCGTTTGATAGGGCAAGAGATACAGTATAAAGGCTTGCCGATGGGGTTTATCCCCCATTCAAAAGACTTTGTGCTGTAGGTCGCCGCCCTATCAAGCGTCCTCTGGATTGGATAAATTTGCGCGGGCTACTTTGTTATAAGATTTTGAAAACCAAAAGGTTTCCTAAAATCTTATGCCGTGTAGCCGAACAAATTTCTTCCAACCAATCATCAGTTAATTAATAGGTCAGGACCCTAAAGTTGCTGTTAGCTTTCACGCTGTTATCCACTTAACGGGCGAACGAACCACAATTATACATTGAATATTTGATCAGACGTCTATTTTAAATGCACGAAGATCAAATATTTTATTTTGATTTGCTTTATTTTTAAACTTGACTATTTTTATCAACTAATGATATGATGGATACAGGCCAAGACAAGCCTGCCTTTTTAAAGCTAGGAAAAGGTTACTTATGCACTCGTCAAACTTTTTTAAGCAAGCTTGATTTTGCCACCTCCATCATTGCCCACAAAGGCGAAATTGAGATTTTAAAAGGTTTGACGGGTGCTACTGAAATAAGCCTGAAAATAATAAAAAAGCTTTATTCATAGGATTATAATGCTGAAGACCGCGAACAGTGCCCTATTACATATTCGCCTTTACTCTGTTTCAATTAAAATCAGTATAAAGAGCTTAATATGAATGAGAATAAGTTATTTATCCCTAAAACTTGCCGTTATAAGCCTGTCGTCCAATGCGTGGGGCTAACAATGTGAAACCATTTCGCTTCATTGCGTCTTTGAATTCTCTTTCCAATGTCTCAACATCATCAATCCATGCACCATGGCCGCCAAAGCCTTCAGCGACTTTCACATAATCAGTGCCTTTGAAATCTACACCATTATTGGGGAGTTGCATGGCACGTTGTTTGAGTTCAATAAGGGCAAGACTTTCATCCACCAACACACAAATAATAACAGGTACTTTCATGTCACGAATGGTTGATAAATCTCCCATCATCATTTCAAGGCCAGCATCGCCGACAAAGGCGATTACCGGTTTTTGCCGATTGAGATATTTATACCCTGCTGCCAAAGGCACTGCGCAGCCCATTGTGCAAAGAGCGGAAGATTGCAGCATGGTGCGTGGTGAATAACATTCCCACATTTGGCTGAGTAAAATTCTGTGTGCACCACTATCGGCGGTAATGACCGTATTTTCAGGAGCTAATTCCCGCAATTTTGCGAAAACATGGTCGGGGCCAAATGTTTCAGATGTCACAGAAAACATCTCCTTCAACGCACCACGCGCCTTGGCTACCTCACCCTTTTGCCAATAGGTACCTTTTTCAGATTTAACAAGTTCGGAGGTAATTTTTGCAATATCCCCCAGCAAGGTTATATCTGCCCTATGCATACCATGAGTACGCAAAGTACTTGTAACTTCCACCGCTTTTTCGGCCTGCCAAGGGTCGCGCCAGCCAACCCGCATCTCAATTGGGTCGTAACCGAGCAATAAAACCAGGTCGCTTTCTTCCAAAAGCGGCAAAAATATTTTATCAGATTTAGGCGAAAGGCCCGCTCCACCAAGCGAAAGCGCATGACGTTCATCCAACATACCCTTGGCTTTATAAGTCGCAATCATTGGGATATTAAGCGCTTGGCAGAAACCTGCAATATCGGCACCCTCATTTAAGGCATCAACACCAGCAAGAACGATTGGCTTATGAGCAGCCTGAATACGTTCTTTAACATCATTTAACAACGTCTTATCCGGCAAACCTAGAGTAGCTGGTAAGGTTGGCTGATGGTACCTTTCTTCTGATGTACTGGCAGAAACATTAATCGGCAAATCAATATGAACGGGGCCTGGTTGCCCCTCCATCGCCAGGGCAATTGCTTTATCCATCATAACCCCAACGGCACCTTCATGAGCGCGGAAACTTGCTTTTACAATTGGGCGCAGCATTTGCTGATGGTCAAAAACCTGGTGTGTATAGGTTTCAGCCTCTGCCCCATCAACACAGCCAGTAATGAAGACCATTGGCACACGATCTTGCATGGCATTGGCAATTACATTGATGGCATTGGCAACACCTGGCCCAATTGTTGCGACCAGAATGGCTGGCGCTCCTGTTGCATGCCAACCACCTTCTGCCATGAAACCACCGGCATTTTCATGTTTGACCAGAACAAACTCAATATCAGCGGCACGCAGTCCATCAAGTAGGGTTAAAACCTCACCCCCTGGAATACCAAAAGCTTTTGTACAACCACAATCAGCCAGTTTTTTACCAATAATATCTGCAGCGCGCATCTTTATTTTCCTATTTTGCAGAACGGTCGGCCAGGCGACCATCTGTAATTGTGCCTTTGTCTTTCAGCTTTTCAAACTCTTCTGATGAATAGTCAAGAATTTCTTCCAAAATCTCCAAAGAATGCTCACCAACACGAGGGGGTGGATAGCGATATGTTACCGGCGTCTTTGAAAACTTAATCGGATTGCCAATAAGATTTACTTTTCCTTCATCTGCCGTTTCATGAGGCATGGAAATTTCCATCTCACGGTGTTTGATTTGCGGGTCATCAAAGACTTCTTTTAAATTATTGACAGGCCCACAAGGTACGCCGATGGAGACAAGTTTTTCCAACCATTCACCCGCTGTTTTTTGTCTCGTTAATTCAGAAATTGTCTGCACCACTAAAACACGGTTTTTAACGCGCGCAACATTGGTGGCAAAGCGCTCATCTTCTGCCAACTCTTCTCTGCCTGCAATTTTCAGGAATTTTTGAAATTGACTGTCATTGCCGATTGCCAGAATAAACTGCTTGTCACTGGCTGGAAACGTTTCATAAGGCACAATGGTCGGGTGACCATTACCAAGCCTGCCTGGCACCTCACCATTGGTAAGATAAGCCGTTGCTTGATTAACAAGCCAGGAAACCTGCGTATCAAGAAGAGCCAAGTCAATATATTGCCCTTCACCTGTTTTATCACGGCTATGAAGAGCTGCCAAAATTGCATTGGATGCAACCATGCCACACATGACATCAGCGATACCAACACCGGCTTTTGTGGGGGCGCCCCCTTCTTCATCCGGTTTTCCCGTCAAACTCATAATCCCGCCCATGCCCTGTATCAGAAAATCATAACCCGCCCGTTCAGCGTAAGGCCCTGTTTGGCCAAATCCTGAGATTGAGCAATAGATCAATGAACGGTTAATTTCTTTCAAGCTTTCATAGTCAAGATTACGACGAACAAGGTCCCCCACCTTGAAATTTTCAACCACAATATCGCTTACTTTTGCAATTTCACGAATAATTTCCTGCCCCTCTTGTGTGGTCAAATCAACCGCCAGCGAACGTTTATTGCGATTGGCGCAGAGATAATAAGAACTTTCCTGGCTATCTTTGCCATCAATCTGCACAAAGGGCGGCCCCCAGCGGCGCGTATCGTCCCCTAATTCTGGACGTTCAATTTTTATGACATCTGCCCCCATATCACCCAGCAATTGCGTGCATGTTGGACCAGCCAAAATTCGAGAAAGATCTAAAACCCGCAAACCAGCCAGGGGTCCTTTATTCTCCGTCATCCTCTTTTGCCTCTTTATATTTAATCTATATATTTATTATTTTTATATTTAATATCTTTTCAAGAGCGTGCTTCTTTAAGCCAGCCTCGTTTTTCAGAGATATTTAAAAACCCGTCTTCCAGATAGGACGCTTTTACAGAATGAAAGCCTTTATGGAAACAAAGCCGCATTGTCTCTCCCCCACAGTTTTCATGATATTTACACTGCTGCCCACGTTCTTTTATTTCTTTGATCAATTTTCGGCTACATCTATCTTGTCTATATAAAATATCGAATGTATCGAGAATTGCGCCCTGCCTTTTTCCCTTTACCACACGCCCTTCAAGGGGAAAGACACGGTCTGATAAACCATGGGTGTGATAGACTTCTCCAATAGGGGCAGCGCATTTTTGTGGTTGCGGACGCCATAATGTGCCGGCAATGGGGATAAAGCCCGTATAATCTTCAGGCATATGGCAGGCAAGGTTCCAGACCATGGATGCTCCAATTGAAAAGCCACCTGCTACGATCTTTCTCTCATCGATAGAGAAGCGTTTTATAATATCGGTTCTAATCGCAGAAAAATACGTAAATTCATTTCTTGGATTGCCGCGTTTCACGCTGTTTGGGAAAGACCATGAGCCTGCCCGCCCATGCGCCGCGATAAGTGCGATACCCAGTCTTTCTACAACTTTTCTAAAACCAGGATTGGTTATCACACCGGCTGCGCTTCCCCCAAGGCCATGAATATAAAGCAAGGCGGGGATTTTACCCTCTCTTGGTGCTGTCTCTGGTATATAGATTCTATAAACACCATTATCGACCGTACAATCTGTTTTTTCGCCGCAAGCAAATGCCTGGTTTACTTTAAAAAATCCAATACTGGAAAAAACAGATAGAAATAAAATAAGATACTTGAAAAAATTAGGCATGGAAGTCGTCCGCTGTTATTTTTTAAACAGCAAGACCGTCTTCCATTTCCAGATCAATATCAAGTAACTGTTGTGTGCTTAACGGCAAACTTTCTTCATTATCCCTCAAAACTTCCGAGCGGATCAAAAGGGCTGGCAAATGAATTGCCCGGATAATGACAGGGGGACGTTCTTCTTCCGGTAATTGCCAAAGACCCAGACGCGTAAAAAGATGTCCAAGTGCAAGATGAGCAGAACTGTAACCGAAAGGAATTGCCAAAAACGGACCAAGAAAAACAGGCAGACTGACAAGAAAACCACTTACACTAACCGCACCTGTGGCAAGAATTGCAGCAATTCCAACAGTGCCAAAGATAATTTGTGGCCATAGCTGGCGCAATAAAACACCTAGCGGAAGACATGTTGCTTGCCTGTTTTGTGATGCCCAGCCACCCCGCGCACGACCAAAGGTAAGGCCTGCCAGAAACACCGTTTCAGCAATGGCCATAATAGGTGCCAACAACATGGAAAATACAATTTCACAAAGCGAGCTTAAAAGAATTTTACCTGTACCGCCATAAGCCTTTCGTAAGTTTTTACGCAAAAGAACATCAATAATGGATACAATTTTAGGCGCAAAAATCATGGTCATAATGATGGAAAAAAGCAAATAGCCCGGCCCCATTTTGAAGCCTGTAAAGGTCATATCTGAAAAGGTGATTAAAAATGTTCCAACAGAAACAAATGTCATCCATGCAGGGGCGCCAATAAACATTAAAATTGCAAGAATTAACTGCATACGGCTAACTGGCTTCAAGCCCTTTTCACCCAGCAATTTCAAATATTGCATATTACCATGGCACCAGCGCAAATCACGGCGAATGAATTCTAGAATGTGTGGTGGGTTTTCTTCATAAGAGCCCCCTTCTTCTGCAATAACCCGACATTCATAGCCAGCGCGGCGCATATAGACAGCTTCCACCTGATCGTGACTTAGAATATAGCCTGAAAGAGGTCCCTTCCCTTTTAAAACCGGCAGATGACAGTGGTTCATGAAAGGTTCAAGACGAATAAGCGCATTATGTCCCCAATAAGGACCGCAATCGCCCTGCCACCAGGCACTCCCTAATGTATACGATTTCATACCCATTCGCATGCCGAATTGGAACGTGCGTGTAAAGCCACTATCTGATGGCAGACCGACAACAAGACTTTGCAAAATGCCTATTTTATCATTTTTCTGCATAATCCGAACAAGGCGCAAAATAGCAGAAGATGACATCACGCTATCGGCATCAAGGGTAAGCATAAAATCGTGATTAACACCCCATTTATCACAAAAATCACGAATATTGCCAGCTTTATAGCCCCAATTGTCCGCACGTAGACGGTAAGTGACATTCATGTGTGCTGCCCAGTCTTTTTGCAGCTTTAAGAAAGTGCGCTTTTCTTCTTCAATGATCGTTTCATCCGAGCTATCACTTAATACATATAGGTGAAAATTCTTCGCTTCGCCCGATGCAACAAGGCGCGCTATCATGGCATTAAGATTGCGATTTACCTGCTCAACATCCTCATTGCGAATACACATAACAATTGCTGTGGATTTTGTAATGCGCTCACGCCCCGTAATTTTGCCAAGTGCTGGAAAAACACTCATGGCAGGGTTTTTTACAAATCGCATTAAGCTAAAGCCGATAACCGCATTCCAAAATCCGATTGCGGTCCAGGGAAGTGTGATGGCAAAGCAAACAACCAACACCCATTCAAGCGGTAAAATCTTTTCTTCAGAAAGAGACCAAATCATTAAAGCTAAAAGGCCAATAATCGTTGATGAAACAAGAAAAGCAAAAATCGCTCGTTTGGTTTTCATTGTCATATCTTTAATATCCTTCTTCCAGATCTTAAAACGTGCATAATGTTGATTGCCATCAATTCCAAACTGGCTTAAAGGCTATTTCATATCAGCTTTTAACCATGTTTTGATGCGGTGCAACACATTTCTTGCCTTAAGCTAATAGAGGATTGAAACTGAATTGTGGCTGAACGGAACATTCACAATTTTTCAAAAATAACGTTATGGAAAATAAAACCGACTTTCTTGTCTATACTACTGCAAGGCATGCTGAAATTCAAAGTCACCCTCTCCCTCCATTAGGTGAAAATGATATATTTATCAATACTTTATTCTCCGGAATTTCACGCGGCACTGAACGATTGGTTTTTAATGGGGCGGTACCAAAATCACAATGGGAAACTATGGCTTGCAAAAACCAGTTGGGTCATTTTTCTTTTCCCATTGGCTACGGCTATCAGCATGTAGGCGAAATTGTGGCAAGCGGAAGTAACGTAACCAACCTGAAAAAAGGGGATCTTGTTTTCAGCCTCACACCGCACCAGCGCCATGCCGTCATTTCTGCGGATATGGCCCATAAAATTCCTGAATCGATTCCAGCAAAAAGAGCTGTTCTTTGTGCTAATATGGAGACAGCTTTGAATGCTTTTTGGGATAGTGAGGCAACGCACACCCATAAAGTTGCCGTTATTGGAGGAGGCGTTGTTGGTTTCTTAACGGCTTATTGTACTTCTCACTTTTTAAATACGCCTGTAACCCTAATTGATGTTGATAAGAACAAAAAAGTGCTTGCGGAAATGTTTGGGGTTTCGTTCAAAACACCTAAAGAAATAGACGAAAAATACGATATTCTCTTCCACACCAGCGCAACCCAAGAAGGGTTACAATCAGCAATTAATCATGCTGCATTCGAAGGTAAAATTATTGAAATGAGCTGGTTTGGTGATCAAAATCTCTGCCTGAATTTAGGCGGCACTTTTCATTCTCAACGGTTACAAATTCACTCCAGCCAGGTTGGACATATCAGCCCAAAAAAACGATCGCATTATAGCTATCGTGATAGAATGGCAGAGGTTTTAAAATTATTGCAAGACACGCGCCTTGATCATTTGCTTGAAGCACCGATTCCCTTTAAAAATTTACCAGAACACTTAAATACTTTATTCAACCATAAAACAGGCACTTTATGCCAAATTGTAACCTACCAGGAAAACTCATCAGGAGAGAATTAATGCACGCCGTTGAAGTTCGCGACCATATTATGATTGCCCACTCCTTTAAAGGAGAATTTTTTGGCCCTGCCCAGGCTATGCATGGCGCAACCTTTGTTGTTGATGCCTGTTTTATTTCTGAAACACTGGGTGATAATAATGTGGTTATTGATATTGGTGCAGCCCATGA
>CALHLB010000149.1 GCA_938034375.1 uncultured Alphaproteobacteria bacterium
AGCAACAAAATGGCTATGGACTTACAATAATGTGAGACCTAATATGGTCATCGAAGGCATAACGCCAGCTATGAAACTGGCACAAACCACCAATGCAAAACTGTCTACTATAAAACCCTATTAAAATTGGCAGGATTACCGAAGCAAGAATAACGTGCGTCATTTCATAAGCCTTTATCAAATGATACTAGCAAAAACTTATATTTTAAACCGTCAAGAAAAATATAAATTATTCGATAATTTTTTTAAAAAATGTGGGTAGATTGTCTAAAACTGAAACTTGTTTAATAGGTCAGCTGATTGATACTCAAATCATTAAAAAAGTATTAACAGCTTATATTCATAAGATAGGTTGTTATTTTGAATAGACTAAAATTAAATAACATTGTTTAATAAAAAAATATTCAGATTTTATACAAAGTTTATTAAGGATTTTTTCCATTCTAATTTATTGTTTTAATTGATAAATTATTAATTTTAAATTTTTTTTGTATTATATTTTCATAATTTTTTTCCACATTTTTTCACATTTAATTAACGTGTAAAAAATGTGGACTTTTTTATAATTATAAAAATCCACGCTATAATAATAAAAGTCATATAAAAAAATAAATTATTTATTTGAATAAAGTTTAACCAAGATGATAAACAATTATCGTAGATTATGATGAAATGGTATTGAATTTATGAAAGCTCTTTTAAAAAGCTTGTCGAATGAAAAACTGAAAACACCTCCTTTATGGATGATGAGACAAGCTGGGCGTTATTTGCCTGAATATAAGGAAACTAGAAAACAAGCAGGGAGTTTTTTAAATTTATGTTACACGCCTGAAAAGGCAATTGAAGTAACGATGCAGCCCATAAGACGTTTTGATTTTGATGCTGCAATATTATTTTCAGATATCCTGGTTATTCCTGATGCTCTAGGACAAAATGTTTCTTTTGAAGAAGGTGTTGGCCCTGTTTTAGAACCTGTTGATGCAAAATCAATTGATAATCTGGATCTAGATAATTTTCTTAATCATTTAAAACCTGTTTTTGAAGCTGTATCTGGTATTCGTTCTGAATTAAGTAATGAAAAAGCTTTAATAGGTTTTTGTGGTGCTCCATGGACAGTTGCAACATATATGATTGCAGGTCATGGGACCCCTGATCAAGCACCAGCTCGCTTATTTTCTATGCATGAACGCGATGCTTTTATAAAATTAATTGATATACTTGTTGAAGCATCAGGCCAATATTTAATTGAACAAGTTAATGCTGGTGCAGATTGCCTGCAAATTTTTGATACATGGGCCGGTATTTTGGGTGAACGTGATTTTAATGATTTTTGTATTGAGCCAGTTTGTAAAATAGTCAAAAAAGTTAAAACCGTTAAACCTGATATTAAAATTATTGGTTTTCCCAAAGGTATAGGGAATAAAGCAGTTTCATATTGTGAAAAAACAGGTATTAATGGAATAGGATTAGATTGGACAATGCCACTTGATTATATAGCACGTGAATTGCAACCTAAATTATGCGTGCAAGGTAATCTTGATCCTTTATTATTAATAGGGGGTGGCGAAAGATTAAAAGAACAGGTTATAGAAATTTGTGAAAAACTAAAAAATGGCGCCCATATTTTTAACCTTGGTCATGGTATTACACCACAAACCCCAATTAAAAATGTTGAATTAATGATTGAAACTGTTCGTTCATTTAAAAGCTAAAGGTATGTTTGATGTATGAATGGATTTTAGTTGGGCACATTATTTCTGTCATCAGTTGGATGGCCGCTTTATTTTATTTACCCCGTCTTTTTGTCTATCATGTTGATGCTAAAATAGGTTCTGAACAATCAGAAACTTTTAAGGTAATGGAATGGCGTTTAATGAAAATTATTATGGCGCCTGCAATGCTTGCTAGTTGGGGCTTTGGTTTATGGTTGGCTATTTTAGGTGAACATTATGCTTCAGGTGGTTGGTTTCATGTAAAATTAATGCTTGTAGTATTTATGTCTTCTTTTCATGGTTTTTGTGCTAAATGGGCAAAAGATTTTAGAAATGATGAAAATTCAAAATCGGCTAAATTTTTTCGAATTGCCAATGAAATTCCGACAGTTTTAATGATTTTAATTGTTATTTTAGTTATTGTAAAACCTTCTTTAAAGTCTCTATTTTAATTTTTTTGCCTTTTCAGCCGAATTTTTCTTGAATATTTTTTATTTATGGAGTAGCCGATAGGTCACTCCTTTAACATTGATCTTATTAAACCGGTATATCTCGGATTTTCACTCTTAATAATTGGATATTTCTCTATGCGCGAAATGAAGCTGCAAGAGCTTAAATTAAAATCACCAACTGAATTGCTAAGTTTTGCTGAAGTGCATGAAGTTGAAAATGCAAGCACAATGCGAAAACAGGAATTGATGTTTGCTATTTTAAAACAATTAGCAGAAAAAGAAATAGAAATTATTGGACAGGGCGTCGTTGAAGTTCTGTCGGATGGTTTTGGTTTTTTGCGTTCCCCCGATGCTAATTATTTGCCGGGGCCTGATGACATTTATGTTTCACCATCACAAATTCGTAAGTTTTCTTTGCGAACAGGCGATACGGTTGAAGGTGAAATTAGAAGCCCGAAAGAGGGTGAACGTTATTTTGCCTTGCTTAAGGTGAATACAGTTAATTTTGAAGATCCTCAAGCGTCTCGACATAAGGTTCATTTTGATAATTTAACGCCTCTTTATCCTGAAGAACGTTTTAAAATGGAAGTCGATGATCCTACGAACAAAGATCTTTCTGCTAGAGTTATTGATATAGCAGCACCTCTTGGTAAAGGTCAAAGAGCTTTAATTACCGCGCCACCACGAACCGGTAAAACAGTGTTTTTGCAAAATGTCGCAAAATCTATCACTTCCAATCACCCTGAATGTTATTTGATTGTTTTGTTAATTGATGAACGCCCTGAAGAAGTAACTGATATGCAACGGACAGTTAATGGTGAAGTGGTTTCTTCGACATTTGATGAACCGGCTGTACGTCATGTACAAGTTGCTGAAATGGTAATTGAAAAAGCAAAACGCTTAGTTGAACATGGACGTGATGTGGTTATTCTTCTTGATTCGATTACACGCCTTGGACGAGCCTATAACACTGTTGTACCCAGCTCAGGTAAGGTTTTAACTGGTGGTGTTGATGCTAACGCCCTACAGCGTCCAAAACGCTTTTTTGGTGCTGCTCGTAATATTGAAGAGGGTGGCTCACTTACAATTATCGCAACAGCCCTTATTGAAACTGGTAGTCGTATGGACGAAGTTATTTTTGAAGAATTTAAGGGTACTGGCAATTCTGAAATTATTCTTGATAGAAAAGCTTCTGATAAGCGAGTTTTCCCAGCGATTGATATTCAACGCTCTGGTACACGTAAAGAAGAACTTCTTATCGATAAAGATCAACTGAAGAAAATCTATGTCTTGCGAAGAATTTTAAATCCTATGGGAACTGTTGATGCTATTGAATTCCTTATAGATAAATTGAAACAAACAAAAAATAATGATGAGTTTTTTGAATCAATGAATACTTGATTCATATACGTTATAATTGTTAATTATATGAGATATGACCATGGATTTAACAAGGGATGATACGATTTATGCGTTATCATCAGGTCTTGTTCCTTCTGGTGTAGCGACTATTAGAATATCAGGACCTGATTGTCGATTCGTTATCGAAACAATTATTAGTAAAAAAATAAGACCTCGGTATACTGAATTAGTATTATTAAAGAACCCTAGTGATGGGTCTTTGCTTGATCAGGCACTTGTCCTATGGTTTCCAGCTCCTAATAGTTTTACAGGTGAAGATGTCTTAGAATTTCATTGTCACGGCGGTCGTGCTGTTGTTGAAGCTGTATTAAAAGCTCTTTCTAGCTTAACAGGTCTACGTATGGCTGAACCTGGTGAATTTACCAAGCGGGCTTTTTTAAATGATAAAATGGATCTTGTTGAGGTTGAAGGGTTAGCTGATCTTATTTCTGCTGAAACAGATATGCAAAGAAAATTGGCGCTTCGCCAATCGGATGGTTCAATTAGCTCAATATATGAAGAATGGCGGCATATATTAATTGAATCACGAGCGATGATTGAAGCTGAACTGGATTTTCCTGATGAAGAGGATGTGCCTGGCTCTTTGTCAAATCTTATATGGCCAAGAATTGTTAATTTAAAAGAGAAAATGAATAAGGCAATTAATGACACAAAAATCGCTGAGAGAATACGAGATGGTTTATCAGTTGTTTTAGTTGGATCGCCTAATGCAGGAAAATCTAGCTTGTTGAATCATTTGTCACATCGAGATATTGCTATAGTCAGTGACATAGCTGGTACAACGCGTGATAGTCTTGATAGCTATCTTAATCTTAATGATATACCTGTCATTTTAACAGATACAGCCGGATTAAGAGAATCCACTGATGTCATTGAATTGATGGGTATAAAAAAGGTACGAGAAAAAATTACTGAAGCTGATTTAATAATATATTTGGAGGATAGTAATTCTATTTCGATCAATGATAAACTTCCTGATGATTTTATAGATTTAAAAAATAAAATTGATAAAGAACTTATATTTGTCGGGACAAAAGCGGATCTTGTTGATAGTCAGGACTTTAAATCGATTCAGTCTCGTTATGATATTCTTATAAGTTCAAAAACTGAATTATCTATTGATAGTTTAATCGATGAAGTTTCTAGAAGATGTAAAGCGCTTGTTACACATAGCGAATCATTTATTTCGGTTAGGGAGAGGCATAAGGAGGCTTTAGAAAAAGTAGTCAATCATTTAATAAAT
>CALHLB010000150.1 GCA_938034375.1 uncultured Alphaproteobacteria bacterium
ACCACCGATGTTCGCATGCCGTTCTCTTGTTCCTTGATCATAGAAATAATCTGCTCATCCGTAAATCTACGCTTCATTATTGTCTCCATTTATTGAGACAAATTCTACCACAAATTGGAGGAGTTTACGGGGCGCAGGTCAGTGTTTCCCATTAATGGTTCATTGACGGGATAAAAACTCGCGCAAGAACAACGGTTTAGCGCATGACCGATGAATTCAACTCAATACATCATGCGCTAGAGCGATATTTTGACATAAAAGTCTTAAGCACGGGCGTTTATTATGTCCTCAAACGCAACGGTCTTAATCGCCTGCCAAACGGTAAAGTCGAACGATCCCATAAAACAGATAAACAGGAGTTCTGGCAGTTGATTGATTATACCGATGACATTGACATCAAAGCTAAATTAAAAGAATGGGAAATTTACTATAATTGTCATAGACCGCACCGCGCACTCGCAGGAAAAACACAATTTGAAATCCCAAAAGAAAAACATTACCATGAGAATTTCATCGACCGCTCATCATTCTTGAAAAAAACTTTGGCAGAAGAACTGCTTTTATCGGAAAATGATTAAGCGGTTTTTTGAAGTAAGACATAATCAAATACATTAAAAATTGCGCGTATTTATTATGCTTAAAATTAATCGTTGCTTTATGAAACCAGTAAGATGAAAGAATTATTTTCTTAATATTATCAGGAATATTTTTATTAGAAAATTTCTCCCTCATCCGTTCAAGCCCTTGCAATTCAGATTTTTTGCTGGCGTGATTTTCAACAAAAATATCTGACAGACTTTCATCTAACCACCCTATGGGCTGATGGTGAGAAAGCCGGAATAATAAATCCCAATCTTCAAATCGTTTAAAAGATGTGTCGTAACCTGATATATCGAGAAGCAATTTTCGTTGGCAGATTAAGGTGCTACCAGGAGAAATAAAACATCCCCACGCCATGTCCTGAACCGATAAATTGAAAGTTTTATAAGGACGAAAAGCGGATTGCATTATCATCAACCCTTGCCGATAAAGTGCAAAATTGGTGCAGCAAATATAAAGACTGTTTTTCTTCATGAAGGCACATTGACGCTCCAGTTTTTCCGTCCGCCAAGTATCATCACTATCAAGAAAGGCTATATACTCATATGAAGCGGCACGAATACCTGTATTGCGCGCTTCAGATGCCCCTTTATTCGTTTCATGCCGAATATATTTTATAATAGGCGTTGAATAAGGCAAGAGAGCGTTTTCAAGATTGTCGTTCGAGCCATCATCAACAATAATAATTTCATTTGGCATCAATGTTTGCGCCATAATGCTATCCAGCGCTTTTTTTATACAGTGAGCGCGGTTATAAGCGGGTATGACAACAGATATTTGCACAAGTTTAACTTCATTAGTTAGCAAGAAATACTTTAGGTTTCATGTTATTATTGCTACTTTTTATTTGGGGGTTATCGCCTTGGCGGCGGCTGTGTTGCTTCAACAGGTTTACCACCTTCCATTCCCTCTGTGAGTTGGTCTGCAAATTTTTTCAAATCAACAATTTCCTGGCGCATTTCTTTGAGTTGTGGTGTGTGACTATGGTCCATCAACCGAAGCTCGTTTTCAAGCGCATCCATGCGTTTATTAAGCCGTGAAACATCGAAATTTAATGCTGCCAAAGAGTCACGAATTTGAGTGAGAAATTCTTCTTTCATTCTATTAAAGATCCACGCCAAGTGCCTTGCCAACGGTGAACACATCTTTATCACCCCGACCGCACAGGTTCATCACTAAAATCTGGTCTTTGCCCATTTCTGGCGCGCGTTTCATAACTTCTGCTAAGGCATGGCTTGGTTCAAGGGCGGGAATAATGCCTTCCAGTCGAGTGCAAAGTTGAAAAGCTTCCAGCGCTTCCTCATCCATAATAGGCACATAAGTAACACGACCCGTATCGCGCAAATAGGAATGTTCAGGCCCGATGCCCGGGTAATCAAGGCCGGCTGATATTGAATGGCCTTCTAAAATCTGTCCGTCATCATCCTGTAAAAGATAGGTCCGGTTACCATGTAATACGCCAGGTTTTCCACCTGTTAAAGAGGCGCAATGTTCATCCGTATCCAAACCATGCCCACCGGCTTCAACACCAATAATTTCAACATCTTCATCATCAAGGAAGGGGTGGAAAAGACCAATTGCATTTGACCCGCCACCAAGACATGCAATCAATGTGTCAGGCAGGCGCCCTTCCCGTTCAAGCATTTGATCTTTTAGTTCTTTCCCGATGATAGACTGAAAATCACGCACCATGGCAGGGTAAGGGTGAGGGCCTGCGGCAGTTCCAATCAGGTAATAAGTGATTTCAACATTGGTTACCCAATCACGCAAAGCCTCATTCATAGCATCTTTCAAAGTACCGGCACCAGCTGTAACAGGGTTAACCTGAGCCCCTAAAAGCTTCATGCGGAAGACATTTGGCGCTTGGCGTTCAACATCGGTTGCGCCCATATAAACATGACACGGATAGCCAAAACGCGCACAAACCGTTGCAGAAGCAACACCATGTTGGCCTGCGCCGGTTTCAGCTATGATGCGGCTTTTACCCATGCGTTTGGCAAGCAGAATTTGGCCAAGGCAATTGTTGATTTTGTGGCTACCTGTATGGTTGAGTTCATCCCGTTTGAAATAAATTTTTGCGCCTCCCAAATGTTGGGTTAATCGCTCTGCAAAATAAAGCGGGCTGGGACGGCCTGTATAATGCTTATTAAGCGCCTCTAATTCGGCCTGAAAGCTTGGGTCGGCTTTGGCTTCCTCATAGGCCTTTTCCAAATCAAGAATAAGCGGCATAAGGGTTTCTGCCACAAAACGTCCACCATAAAGGCCAAAGTGGCCTTGCTCATCAGGACCTGTTTTAAAGGAATTTGGTTTTTGAACGGTCATGAGGGACGTCCTTTTCTTGGTGGTTTAAGAGCGCGCATTGTCGATAAAACGCTCAATCAGGTTAATATCTTTTACGCCGGCAGTGCTTTCAACACCAGAAGAAACATCAAACCCATAAGGATTGAGGCTGGCAAAGGCTTCTGTCACGTTGTTGGATGTTAAGCCCCCGGATAAGAGATAATCAAAATCATCGGGTAACTCTTTTAAAATATCCCAGTCAAAAGGAACACCATTACCCCCCGGGAGATTTGCATTTTCTGGTGGTTTAGCATCAAGCAGAATATAATTGGCAATATTTTGATAGGCGGCAATTGCTTCCAGATCAGCCTTTTCACGCACACCAATCGCTTTAATGACAGGGCGTTGAAAACATTCTTGAATTCCTAAAACCTCATTCGGTCTCTCACTACCATGAAGTTGAAAAATATCTGGTTCAACGATTTCAGAAATAGTATTTAATGCATCCCTTGAAGCATTCACTGTCAAAGCCACAATTTGTGCTTTTCCTCTTGCAAGATTTGCAAGATTGGCTGCTTTTTCAAGGCTTACATGACGCGGACTTTTTTCAAAAAAGACAAGCCCTACCCAATCAGCGCCCTTATTAAGAGCAGCATTCAGTGTATCAGGTGTGGAAAGCCCACAGATTTTTATTAAAGATTTTTGTTGCATAAGATGTAAAAGAGGGCTTTGAGAGGAATTGTCAAGAAAAACTGTTTGAAGACATGTTCTTTTGAGGTGACTTTAAAGACCATGCCCCCTAAATTGCCTGCACTTAACAGGAGTTTCCCCATGTCGCAAAACCACTATTTCCTCATTGACGGGTCGGCCTATATTTTCCGCGCCTACCATGCTTTGCCACCGTTAACGCGCAAATCTGATGGTTTGCCGGTTGGGGCTGTATCTGGTTTTTGTAATATGATGTGGAAACTTTTCAATCAGGCAAAACAGGGCGATCTTGGCCCGCCAGCCACACATTTTGCTGTAGTTTTTGATTATTCGTCCAAGACATTCAGAAATGAAATATTTCCAGAATATAAAGCCAATCGAGCCGCGCCGCCAGAAGATTTACGGCCGCAGTTTTCCCTTATCAGAAAAGCAACAAAGGCTTTCAATCTGCCCTGTTTAGAGCAAGAAGGATTTGAAGCCGATGACTTGATTGCGACTTATGCCCGCTTGGCCCATGAAAAAGGTGATAAGGTAACCATTGTTTCTTCTGATAAAGATTTAATGCAGCTTGTTACCGATAATGTCGGCATGTATGACCAGATGAAAGACAGGCACATTGCCACCGCTGATGTGATTGAAAAATTCGGCGTTGGTCCTGAAAAAATGATTGATTTGCAAGCATTAGCAGGCGACAGCACCGATAATGTGCCAGGAGTGCCAGGCATCGGCGCCAAAACAGCTGCCCAACTTTTGACAGAATTTGGCTCATTGGATGAACTTTTAGAAAAAGCAGCGATAATTAAGCAAAAAAAACGCCGTGAAAATCTGATAGAATTTGCAGATCAAGCCCGCTTATCACGGCAACTCGTCAAACTTGATGATAATGTCGCCCTTGATGTGCCGTTAGATGATTTGGGCCTTGTGGAAATTGAAGGAAACCAACTTTTAGCTTTTTTAAAAGGTATGGAATTTACAACCCTTACCCGCCGCGCGGCAGAAAGCTTTAAGGCAGATGTGACAGCCATTGAAGCAGAAAACATAAGCGTTGAAGGCTATGAAGCCATGCGTGGGCCTGATCTGGATGCATCAGCATCTGGCGAGCGCAAAGAAACACTTAATACGCCAGAAGCTTTTGCAGCATCTAAGCTGGTTGAAATTTCAAAAACGCCCATCAAGCCGGATGATTATGAAACCGTTACCACAATGGAACGTCTTGACTGGTGGATAAAGGCGATTGAGGAAAAAGGCCTTGTGGCGGTGGATACGGAAACAACATCGCTGGATGCAATGGCCTGTGATCTGGTTGGCATTTCCCTATCATGTGAAATCGGAAAAGCCTGTTATATTCCCTTTGCACATATTGCCGTTGCAGAAGTTGATGCTGATTTGTTTGGTGGGAGTGAAGTCGTAGAAACACCTAAAATCGAGCAGCTTGAATTAATGGAAGTTTTATCCAGAATAAAAACGATATTTGAAAACCTGGCCATTTTGAAAGTCGGTCAGAATTTGAAATATGATTATCTGGTTTTATCCCGCTATAATATCACGCTGGCACCACTGGATGATACGCTGCTTATGTCTTATGCGCTGGATACTGGCGTTTCTGGCGGCCATGGAATGGATGCTTTATCCGAGCGGTTTTTGGGCCATACGCCCATCCCGTTCAAGGAGGTTTGCGGTTTTGGCAAATCAATGATTACCTTTGATAAAGTGCCGCTGGATAAAGCCACGGCTTATGCGGCAGAAGATGCCGACATTACTTTACGCCTTTGGCATATTTTAAAACCTCGCCTTGTGGCAGAAGGCATGATGACGGTTTACGAGCGGCTGGAACGGCCCATGGTGCCTGTGCTTGCACGCATGGAAAAGCGGGGCATTGCCATTGATGCACCTATGCTTTCCCGTCTTTCAGGCGAATTAGCACAAAAAGCGGCGGGGCTGGAAGCAGAAATTCATGAAATGGCAGGGGAAGCCTTCAATGTTGGCTCACCCAAACAATTGGGTGAAATTTTGTTTGGCAAAATGGGTTTGCCAGGGGGCAAAAAAACCAAAACTGGCGCGTGGTCAACATCTGCCCAAGTGCTGGAAGATTTAGCAGCAGAAGGCCATGATTTACCAGTAAAAATTGTTGAATGGCGACAGCTTTCAAAACTAAAATCCACCTATACCGATGCCTTGCCTACTTATGTGAACAGGGAAACGGGCAGAGTTCACACCTCCTATTCACTGGCCAGCACCACAACAGGCCGTTTATCTTCTTCCGAACCCAATTTACAAAATATACCGATCCGCACCCAGGAGGGCCGCAAAATACGCCAAGCTTTTGTTGCTGAAAAAGGTAACCAGCTTTTATCGGCAGACTATAGCCAAATTGAACTGCGGGTTTTAGCGCATATCGCTGATATTCCAGCCCTAAAACAAACTTTTGTCGATGGGCTGGACATTCACGCCATGACGGCGAGTGAAATGTTTAATGTGCCGATAAAAGACATGGACCCAATGGTGCGGCGACGCGCGAAAGCCATTAATTTTGGGATTATTTATGGCATTTCCGCTTTTGGGTTAGCCAACCAACTTAATATCGCACGAGGGGAAGCAAAAGATTACATTGATAAATATTTTGAGCGTTTTCCAGGTATTAAGGATTATATGGAGGAGACGAAGAAGTTCGTCCATGAAAATGGCTACGTGGAAACAATTTTCGGTCGCCGCGCCCACTACCCCGACATTAACACCAAAAACCCGAATATGCGTGCTTTTTACGAACGCGCTGCTATTAACGCGCCGATACAGGGTTCAGCCGCAGACATCATCCGCCGCGCCATGGGCCGCATGGAAGGGGCGCTGGAAAACGAAAGACTAACCGCAAAAATGCTGCTTCAAGTACATGATGAACTGATTTTTGAAGTGGCAGAAAACGAGGTTGAAAAAACCATTTCTATCGTTAAAAGTGTTATGGAAAAAGCCGCAATGCCCGCGAGAGAATTAAGCGTACCCCTATCGGTGGATGCAAGAGCGGCTGAAAACTGGGACGAGGCGCATTAGGGCGGTGTATTTGAATGGAAATACACTTTTAAAATGAGGGTTTATTTTAAAAGAAAAGCTGAACGTCAACAGGTCCAAGCTTTGTTACCAGACTTGGCATCTGCTTGTATCCATCTCGCCAAGG
>CALHLB010000151.1 GCA_938034375.1 uncultured Alphaproteobacteria bacterium
TGCATTAAAATAATTGTTAGAAATATTTACATAATAAGTAAACTATTTGGTAACCTATTTTACATAAGAATTTTAAGAATTATACAACCTGGGTTTATTTTTTAAGTATACAATCACTTAAATCTTTTTCATAGCCCAAATTTCATTGGGAAGGGCTGGCAATGAATAGTCTAACGTCATTATCTATAGCCATGCGTGTGCGCGTAGCTTTCACACTTTTATTCATATTATCCTGTTTTATTGCAGGATTTGCGATTATTAAGGTTGAAGAAGTTCAATCTGTTTTAAACCGCATCAATGATGTTAACAGTGTTAAACAACGTTATGCCATTAACTTTCGTGGTTCTGTTCATGATCGTGCCATCGCCCTTCGGGATGTGGTTTTATTTAAATCGGAAAAAGATTTACAAGTTGCATTAAAAGATATTGAGCGTTTATCTGCCGATTATGTTGCGTCTGCTGGCCCAATGGACACACTTATGGCCGCAGACACTGAAGTGACAAATAAAGAAACGGGTATCCTTAACAGAATTAAAAACGTTGAAAATAGGACTTTGCCAATTATTAATAATGTTATTAATTTAAGGCAAAACAATAAGCTTGAAGAAGCCCATTCTATGCTTCTACAAAAAGCTTCTCCTCTTTTCACTGAGTGGCTTGGTGTTATTAATGAGTTTATCGATTATCAAGAAAGTAAAAATAAAACAGGCGGTCTGGTTGTTAACAATATCGTTTCCAACTTTACAACACTTATTCTTATAATTGCAGGCTTTGGTTTCATCATTGCTTTGGGCGCTGTTAAATGGGTTATGAGTGCCATAAAACTTATTGCTCCTTTAACAGATAATATGTTGAAATTAGCTAAAGGAGAGCTGAATATTGATTTGCCAGCTTTTGATGCCAAGCATGAAATTGGTGAAATGGCACGTTCAGTGCAGGTCTTCAAAGAAAATGCTATTGAAGCTGGAAACATGCGTAAAAACCAAAAACGAATGGAAGAAGAAGCCGAAACAGAACGACGCAACCGCATGAATGAGCTTGCTGATAATTTTCAGTCATCTGTTAATGAAATTGTTGATATGGTTTCTTCTGCTTCACAAGAGTTGCACTCTACGGCCCTAACTTTATCAACAACAGCCGACCAATCCTCTTCAAAATGCCAACAATCAGTTAGTTCATCAGAATCCATGAATGGCAATGTTTCAGATGTGGTTGAAACAACAGCCAAGCTCAAAGAAACTGTGTTGGATATTGCAAATAGGGTCAATGAATCTTCTGGGGCAGCGGGCCGCGCTGTTTCTGATGCTGCCAATGCCGGCAATCAGATTACAGAACTTGTCGAGACATCTAATAAAATTGGCGCAGTTGTTGATTTGATTACAGCAATTGCAGAACAGACAAATCTATTGGCTTTGAATGCAACAATTGAAGCAGCGCGCGCTGGAGAAGCTGGGCGAGGCTTTGCAGTGGTTGCGACTGAGGTCAAATCGTTAGCCGAACAAACAAGTAAGGCAACGGAAGAGATTTCTGCAAAAATTGTTGAAATGCAAAATGTCACACAATCATCAGCGGAAGCAATTAACCAGGTAACAGAGGTTATTGATGAAATAAGCTCTCTTGGGGCCTCTATTAAAAAGGCGGTTGATGAGCAAGAACAGGCCACAAATGAAATTAGTAACAATGTAGATATGGTTAAAGGACATACGCAACAATTTGCCGATACCATGCGTATGGTCAATGGCGCTGTCGATGAAACAAAAACCGGTTCAGAGCAAGTCGTTCAAGCTTCACAAGAATTGGCTAATCAATCTACAGAACTTCATGGACGTGTTGGAGAATTCATTAGCTATATCAGAAAAGCGTAGCTGAAAAGAATACCAGGACAACTGAAGATCACCAAAAAGACCGGAAAAATTTCCGGTCTTATTTGTTATATAACTAAACCATTTTAAAATGATCAAATGGTTTAGCTATATCTTTTTGTTTACGCTCATCTTTTCTTTTAAAATGAAGGTTATTTTAAAAGGATTACGCTATATTAAGCGTGCTGAGGGTGTTCCCTGAAATATTTTTCACTATAAGAACCGACAGCCATTAATAATGACCAGAATGTTGCAATCATCATGAAATAGAGCACGAAGAAGCTTTCATATGCAATAACATAACTTAATTCAGGCGCGCTTCCCATGATAAAAGGCAGGAGCCAAGATGACAGGGATAAAGACGCCACAAAACAAAAAACTGCCGTTTTTGCAAAGCCGGTATCCTCAAACAGCCTTTTGCCAAGTTTTTGTCGCATCTGAGAAAGTGCCCAATTGTGAATGAAAAAACCATTGATCGTCAAAACCATTACAATTGTAACTTTCGCCCAGAACTTATCATTATTCCAGAACATAGGTTTTTCAGCAATAATCTGGTTGGCAAGGATAACCCCTGAGACCCATAAAAGAACGAGACCCAGAAGCACAACCTTTGACATAACAAAGAGCTGATTGAGAGTTTCTTCGTCGATACGTTTAAAAATGCCTTTTCTGAAGATTAGAATATCGCAGTAAAGCGCACCGCCAAAACCGGCAATCAGGCCGACCAAATGACTGATTTTAAGAAGAGTGTTGAGTTCAAGCATCATATTATAAAAGCCCCATTTTGGTTCATGATTGATCATAGAAATTTCTTTATTTAGCTCTCAAAAGGCGAAACAATAACCACTTTAAGGTCTTATCGGGTTATTTTGTTGGCAATTTCATGGCAAAACCGTGTTCAGCTCAATCCAAGCTTAACAAGAAATATGATTTTTTCATAAAACAAACAAAGGAGTTTTAGTTCTTTTTCAAGGATTAGCTTTAAATGACCTTTAAGCAAATGATTGTATTTTAATGAAAAAATGAATAGGTTTTTATTAAATCTGAATCACTGTCAAGTTTTAAAAAATGCTGGGCTATTAAATATTCATATTTGAAAACCGGCTTATATTCACTTTTCATTTTGTGAAATTTTCTTTAAAATTTTTTAATAAGCGTCTATTGTTAACTATGGCGTATTAATGATGTCGCCTTTTGTTTTTAACCTTTAAAGTTACCCTTTCATGCCGTTATCTCCATCGACACTACCAGCGCTTACGCATTTATCTCATTTAGAAAGCGAAAGCATTCACATTTTCCGTGAAGTTGTTAGCGAAGTTGAAAATCCTGTCATGCTTTATTCTATCGGCAAGGATTCTGCTGTCATGCTGCATTTGGCGCAAAAAGCCTTTTATCCATCGCCTCCCCCTTTTCCGTTAATGCATATTGATACAACGTGGAAATTTCAGGAGATGGTTTCTTTTCGTGATAAAATTGCCAAAGAGGTGGGTATGGATCTTATTGTCCATATTAATCAGGAAGGCGTTGAAAAAGGAATTGGGCCTTTTACCCATGGATCCTCTCTTCACACTGATATTATGAAAACACAGGCGCTTATACAAGCACTTGATAAATACCAATTTGATGCAGCATTTGGTGGTGCAAGGCGTGATGAAGAAAAAGCAAGGGCAAAAGAACGTATTTTTTCATTTCGTTCTAAACGTCATCGCTGGGACCCTAAAAACCAGCGGCCAGAACCATGGTCTTTATATAATACCCGCAAAATGCCTGGCGAAAGTATTCGCGTCTTCCCCCTTTCCAACTGGACCGAACTTGACATTTGGCAATATATTTATCTTGAAAATATTCCGATTGTTCCGCTTTATTTTGCTAAAAAGCGGCCCGTGGTAGAACGCGATGGTATGCTTATCATGGTGGATGATGAACGCATGCCACTTTATCGAACTGAAAATGTACAAGAAAAAATGGTGCGTTTTCGTACATTGGGCTGCTACCCCTTAACCGGTGCGATAGAATCGAGTGCGACAACCCTGCCAGACATTATTCAAGAAATGCTGCTTGCCACGCAATCTGAACGGCAAGGCCGCACAATTGACCATGATCAAGCAGCTTCCATGGAAAAGAAAAAACAGGAAGGCTATTTTTAAGTGGCCCATCAATCTGATCTCATTAAAACTGATATTGAAAACTATTTGCAGCAGCAGGAACAAAAGTCGATTTTGCGCTTTATTACTTGCGGTTCTGTTGATGATGGCAAATCTACCCTAATCGGTCGCCTGCTTTATGAATCAAAACTTGTCTTTGAAGATCAACTGGCAGACCTTGAAAAAGATTCAAAAAAGCTGGGCACCCAAGGTGCCATGCTTGATTTTGCGCTTCTGGTTGATGGACTGGCCGCAGAACGGGAACAAGGTATAACGATTGATGTTGCCTACCGTTTTTTTTCAACGACGACACGCAAATTTATTGTGGCAGACACGCCAGGTCATGAACAATATACAAGAAATATGGCAACCGGCGCCTCAACAGCTGATTTGGCTATTTTAATGGTGGATGCCCGCCAGGGCATTTTTACGCAGACACGCCGACATGCCTATATTGTTAATCTTTTAGGCGTAAAACATTTTGTCTTGGCTATTAATAAAATGGACCTCATTGATTATAATCAAACACGTTTTAACGAGATTGTTGATGACTTCAAAGCCTTTGCCATGAAAATTGGCCTTAATGCTGATTATCTAAAAGCCATGCCGCTTTCAGCATTAAATGGCGATAATATTGTCGAAAAAAGCCTTCAAACAGAATGGTATCAAGGCCCAACTCTCATGGAGCATCTGGAAAATGTGCCGGTTTATGAAGAAGCGGCACAAAAACCATTTCGCCTTCCAGTACAATGGGTCAATCGACCTAATCTTAATTTTCGGGGCTTTTCTGGCCAAATTGCCAGTGGTTATATTCAAAAAGGGGATAGTATTTCTGTTCATCCCAATGGTCAAACAAGCAAGGTGCGGGAAATTATTTTTCCTGATTTTAAAACGGGCAATCACCATTTAGAAAAAGCGCAAGCTGGCCAGTCCGTCACCCTAACACTAGAAGACGAAATTGATGTTTCTCGTGGAGCCGTTATTTGTAAAAAGGACAGTCCAGCGCAGGAAGCAGACCAATTCCGCGCAACAATTTTATGGATGGATGAAAGCAAAATGCTACCTGGGCGTACCTATTTGATGAAATGTGGCGCTAAAACGGTGCAAGCAATATTGGCAAGTCCACGTTATGTGGTGGACGTCAATTCGTTGGAAAAAATTGCCGCTGAGACATTAAGCCTCAATGCCATTGGCTCTTGCAATCTGTCTCTTGATCAAAAAATTGCTTTTGACCCTTATGATGAAAACCGGCCTACAGGCTCCTTTATTCTGATCGATCGTTTGACAAATCGCACCATAGCTATGGGCTTTTTAAAGTTTGCCTTGCGGCGCGCGGCAAATATTCAATGGCAAGCACTTGATATTCGTGAAGACAGCCGCGCAAAACAGAAACAGCAAAAACCTGTTGTAATATGGTTCACCGGCCTTTCAGGTTCTGGAAAATCTACAATTGCCAATGCTCTGGAAAAGAAACTTTTTGGCATGGACCGGCACACCATGCTGCTTGATGGTGATAATGTGCGCCATGGGCTTTGCCGCGATCTTGGTTTTAAACAAGCCGACCGGGTTGAAAACATTCGGCGGGTTTCAGAAGTTGCAAAGTTAATGGTTGAAGCTGGCTTGATAACGCTTGTTTCGTTTATTTCTCCTTTCAGGAACGAACGGCAAATGGTCCGTAAACTCATTGGGGATGGTAAATTCATTGAGGTTTTTGTTGATACGCCGCTTGATATTGCTGAAAAGCGCGATGTAAAAGGCCTTTATAAAAAAGCGCGTTCTGGTGAAATAAAGAACTTTACCGGCATTGATAGCCCTTATGAAGCGCCCCATAATCCGGAAATAAAAATTAATACAGTTGGCCAGTCCCCTGAAGAAGCTGCCAATAATATTTTAACTTTTTTAATAGAGCAAAAAATCATTGAAATTTGAGAAGCAAACGTCTTAGGGTCTATCTGTTAACGATCTTGTCCATCCTTACATAAAACCACTTTTCAATGAGGCCGTTGAATGCGTCTTTCCTATCTCATTACGGTTTATAATAAACGACCTGATTTACCGCATCTTCTAGAAAGTCTTTACAAGCAAAAAGGCCTTGAAGATGTTGAGGTTGACTTTGTCTTTTCAGATGATTTTTCAAACGATGGATCCGTTGCCTTTCTTAAGGCCTGCCAGGAAAAAGATCCTCGGATTATAATTATTGAAAATGAGGAAAATCGAGGACCAACCCATCGTATAAATCAAGCTGCAAAACGGGCGCAGGGTGATTATTTTATTGCGCTTGATAGTGATGATTATCTTCCTGAAAATGCTTCTGCCCTTTTTCTCAAAACGATTGAAAGTTGCGATGTCGATCTGGTTTTTGGACAAACGAAACGAGGCCCGTTCCCGCCACCGGCTATCAAAGACTCCCCCCATATTGACATTCATAAAGATGCGCTGGGATTTACTGCGGAAAAAAAAATTGTCCATATGGGATTTATCTCTTCAAAAACCCTTTGGCATGAAGCTGGCGGCGCTGACGAACGTCTCTTTATTCAAGATCAGTCATTACCTCTTCGCTTAAGTGCCAAGGCTACAAAACTGGCTTATGTTTCTGATGTTGTTTATTGGCTTAAACCCAAAACAGAAGAAAGCTTGAGTGCAAACCGGATACAACAGCATCACGACCGTTTTTTTTCTGCCCTTTATCAATTCCAGCTCGGTAAAATGAGCAATAAGGCGCGGCTTGCTCTTTTAAACCAGATGATTTCTGCTTGTTGGAAATTAAGCAGGGATACAAATAAATTGGCCTATTTATCACCTAGTTTTGCAAATTATCTTTTATTCAAACTATGCAATTTACCCCCTAGCGCTAACCGTTTGATGGCTTACGCCAATAAAATGTCAAAACTTGATGGCGTAAGGCGTCCTTCATAGTTTTACCATTAACCTCTACCTTATAGGCTTTTCAACCTATACCTAGGCTCAGGACCTATTAATTTTTCTCTTTAATTTT
>CALHLB010000152.1 GCA_938034375.1 uncultured Alphaproteobacteria bacterium
TGGGAAATACGGCTCAATCAAGGACAATTGGCGATCAGACAACCAGAACAAATCAGACATAAAAAAACTCCTTCGTTTGAAACCTTGAAGCTGATTTGCAATGAAAATTAAAGAGAAAAATTAATAGGTCCTGAGCCTAAATAAAAGCCAAGCACTCTCTACTTTTATGAAGCAAGTCCAATCCCTTCTTGATAGTACAATCAATGCAACAGATGATATTACAGACTTTGATCGTTTATACGATCATATTGATTTATCATTATTGAACATCACCTATGATGACATACTTATTCTGGAAAATTTCAACAATACTGAAATTTCCATAACTGGTACTGATTTTCAAATAAGGCTGAATGGAGACGGACATAGCCTGACAGAAGAACAATTTTTGCTATAAGCTTCAATAGCTTAAAAAATTACGATTGCTATCTAGGTGTTTGATCCCAGATTTTGATGGTGCAATATTCACTCCTGAATGAAAGAAAGCACTATGGGACAGACTTCACACGACAGTGCCACGATTATGCACACCATCTGAGCAGTAATACAGCGCTCGCAAGCTTCGGCATCGGCGTTAAGCGAGATTTACGGGATCAAAGTCAAAGACTTTTTTGAAGCGGAGGAAACGAACCTGCGTGAAAGACCGCAAGACTGGTCCCAAGTATCCATACTTAACGGTTCCCAGCCAAATTAAAGAAGCAATACCAAAATAAAAAGGCCCCCATTGGGGACCTTTTGCTTTTGCATCAATAATTCTTACAGAAAAATATCCAAGATATTAGGCGGCGCGAATGTCCTTAAGGAATGCAGAAATTTCTTCTTGAATATTTTTTGCATGCTCTGCCAAGTCTTCTGCTGAGGTTAAAGAATTTGTTGCCATCTCACCTGTATCGCGTGATGCTTTGGTTACATCTTCAATGCTTTGATTAACATCACTTGTTCGTTTTGCAACATCTATCATATTGCTTGCAATATCAGTTGTCGCTGAATCCTGTTCTTGAACAGCCGTCACAATAGAGGAAGAACTTTCGCTTACTTTTGTCACCACTGCTCCGATTTTACCAATAGCCTGGACAGAACTGTCTGTCGCGGCTCTAATTCCTGCAATCTGATTGCTGATGTCTTCCGTTGCATTGGCTGTTTGACTTGCAAGATTTTTCACCTCGCTAGCAACAATGGCAAAACCTTTACCCATTTCACCAGCACGTGCAGCTTCAATCGTTGCATTAAGCGCTAGAAGGTTTGTTTGTTCCGCTATATCGGAGATAAGTGTTACAACATTACCAATACCTTCTGCAAGATTAACCAAGCTGTTAACCTCATTATTTGCATTGTCAACTTCACGTTCAACCTCTTCAATTGCACGTCTTGATTGTTCAGCATCACTGGCGATATTGGCAATTGAATTTTTAAGCTGTTCCGAGGCTGTTGAAACCATCTGAATATTACTTGCTGCTGCTGTTGCAGAGTTTGAAACATTATAAGCTTGGGAACTCGTTTGTTCTGCAATCGCAGAAAGAGCAACTGAGCCATCTTTCATCTGCCTTGATGAATTGCTTAACCCTTCCATTAAATCAGAGATTTTGGCACTGAAAAAAGATATACGTTCTTCCATAGCTTCAACCTGCTTTGCTTTAAGGAGCTGGTTTTCTTTTTCTCGGGCGTCTGCATTTTGCTTTTCTTCTAAAGATTTTTTAAACACCGCAAGACTACGCGCAATCCTGCCTATCTCATCTTTGCGTTCTACACCCTTAACCTCAATAGAAAGGTCTCCTTCCCTGAGGCTAGCCATGGCATCAGTACTTTCAGATAATGGGTTTGTGATTGGTTTTGCAGCCAAATAACCAGCCACTGCAGCAATCACCATTATAATAAGCGTTTGTAAGAAAATGCCATTTCTTGCAGATATCACAGGCTGCAAAATTTCATCTTCTTCCATAAGTGCAACCATTGCCCAATTTGCACCATTAAAGGCAAATGCTTCAGTAAATATTTCAACTTCCTTATCTTTGAAGTTAAATGTACCTTTGCTTGCTGTACCAGAAACGGCTTCCTGAACAGCAGGATGCTCAACTTTTGTCTTCAGAATTTCTTCACTACCAACAAAACGAGAAGCTGAACGAATAAGATTATCCTCGCCAACCAAGAGTGTTTGTCCCGTTTCACCCAAACCACTTTCGCCCGTCATTACCTGATTGATACGGTCAATTGGCATTTGAAAAACAAGAACGCCCTGTTTATTGCCATTCTGGTCTAATACTGGCGTTGAAATGAAACTTGCAGGCGCTCCATGGCTTGGTGCATAAGGTTTAAAGTCAAAAAAGTACAACCCGCCTTCCTGACCATCTAAACTTGCACGAAACGCATTGCCCAAATCTGAATTTTTATATTTCCCAGTATTTAAATTTGTCGCATAATCCAGTTCTTTAAAAACAGAATAAACAAGATCACCCTTTAGATTAAATAGGAAAATATCATAATATCCACGTTGGCGTAAAAATGTGCGAAACCATGGATGATATTCAGCATGGGCCTTGTCGTACTCTGTTCCCGTATTTGCAAAATCCAGGTTTTCTTTTTCACCCAGCGGATGAGGATTTTTCTCGATATAGGCTTCCTGTAAGACTTTTTCTATATCACCATTTAGGCCATTCCAAGCGCCTGTAAAATTCTGCAATGCATTAAATGTGAATGGATTTTTTGCAACAGAAACCAAATCTTCTTCAATTGACTTTAGATAATTACTAAGTCCGACAGAACGGTTTTGCAATGTGCTTCTCATCGCTTCATCAGCCTGCTTCAAAGATAGAGCCTTGATTGATTGATAGCTCAGTGAACCCACAACAATTGCTGCAATCATGGCAGACAAAGCAATAAACAAAGGAAACTTCGTTGAAATTTTGATGTTATTAAACATTAGAATAGCCCCTAGATCTAATCATGAACTATTTACTATATTTAATTCATTAATTTTCTCTGAATAATCAAAAACATAGACGATATTCAACGTATACAAAGAACGCATGCATTATTATCAGGATTATGGGTAAAGCCGCAAAATATTCCAACTCTTTGATCCTTCCTCGCGTTTAAATACAAGTCGGTCATGGAGGCGAAAATCCTGGTCTTGCCAAAATTCAATTTCCAAAGGTAAAATTCTGGAACCATCCCAATGTGGGGGTCTTAAAATTTCTTTATCTTGATAATCGCTTTCCAGTTGGTCAACACGGGCCATTAAGGTATCACGATCTTTTAAAGGACGCGATTGCTGCGATGCCCATGCACCAAGCTGGCTGATGCGACGGCGAGATTGAAAATAAGCATCCGCTTCCTCTTTTGTAACACGCTCAATTAAACCTCGAATACGAACCTGCCTTTTAAGACTTTTCCAATGAAAGTTTACAGCAACCTTACCAGAAGCGATAATTTCCACACCTTTTTTGCTTTCCAAATTGGTATAAAAAACAAAACCTCTTTTATCCCATGCTTTTAAAAGGACAACACGAATATTAGGTAATCCCGCTTCATCAACACTGGCTAAGGCCATAGCGTTGGCATCTTCAGATTCATGCTTATTCGCATCTGCAAACCAGCGATCAAAAAGAGCAAAAGGGTCATTTTCTATAAAAAAGTTATCAGTCATTAACTTTTCGTCCATCATAATAAGTGTTAAAGCAAAACCAAATCAGGTTTTAATAAGTTTATGAGCAAAACAATTCGTACATTCAAGCCCTCTTTTGTAAGTCTCTTTCTTACAGGCCTATTACTTTCTCTTTCTGCCTGTTCTATCGCTGGATTTGGGCCTGAAGTTGATGATTTCTCAACAGCATCAACCATTCGTTATGATGATAACCTAGCCTTGCAGGAAACTGTTGATCCTGCAGACTGGGAAAAAATTCGCAACGTAATGGCTCTAGCACTTGTCACCCACCCCCCTGGGGAACCTTTACCCTGGGAAAATGAAATTACTGGCACAGTTGGGACAATTATAGCTTCTGGCGCAACATCTAATGCTGATGGGCGTTTTTGTCGTCATTTTTCAACCACCCTCAACGGCGTTGGTGGCATTCAACAATTCAAAGGTGATGCCTGCCGCAACCAGAATGGCAGCATTGAACTAACAGGCCTTACACCACATAATGCGGTTGTTGATGTTTCTTCTTTTGGGAAAGATAAGAAAATTCAATAAAAATAACTTTAGAGTCATCTTTTAAGTAATGACAATTTTGTGAATTTCTCCTTTGTTTTTCTAAAGAAACTTCCTACATTATTGCAAAATGAACCAGCAAAGTAATTCTATCGATGCATGATCCCTATTCAATTCTGGGCGTTTCAAAAGGTGCCAGCGATAATGAGATTAAAAGCACCTTTCGCAAATTAGCAAAACAATATCATCCAGATCAAAATGCTGATGACCCTAAAGCCCAAGCCAAATTTTCTGAAATAAATTCCGCTTATGAAATTTTAGGTGATAAAGAAAAACGTGGCCAATTTGATAGAGGTGAAATTGATAATGAGGGAAAACCCCGCGGCTTTGCCAGTGGTGGCGACCCCTTTGGGGCAGGTGGTCCTTTTGGTGGCGGATTTAAGCAAACCAACCAAACAAGTGGCGGTTTTTCAGCTGAAGACATTTTAAGTGAAATCTTTGGAGGTCAAGCAGGTCATCCAGGCAGAGGAGACCCCTTTTCAGATATCCGGCAAAAACAAAGCAGACCTCAAACAAGTTCTTATGGTAGCCAAAGAGGGGAAGACATTAAAACAACTCTTAACGTAAACCTTGAACAACTTGCTCAAAAAGAAAAGGTGCGTATCAATTTACCAACAGGCAAAAGCTTATCTGTCTCGCTGCCAGATGGCGTTGAAGAAGGACAGGTTATACGTCTTAAAGGACAAGGGCAAAAAGGATTTCGTGGCGCCTCTGGCGATGCCCTTATCACCATCCATATTCAAAAGCATCCGCTTTTTAAAAAAGAAGGCGATGTTTTACGGCTTGATTTACCCATTACGCTTTATGAAGCTGTTTTAGGTGCAAAAGTGAAAGTGCCAACATTATCAGGATCTGTTTCCCTTAGTGTTCCCAAAGGGGCAAATGGTGGACAAACCCTGCGTCTTAAAGAACGTGGCATTTTTAAGAAAGACGGCCAACACGGCGATATTTTGGTTACCTTACGTATTATCCTTCCTGAAGGCGGATCCGCAGATTTGGAAACCATGATGCAGGTCTGGAAAGAACAGCGCCCTTATAATGTTCGCGGCAAGGGATTTGAATAAAGAGCTAAAAAATAAAGGCTTAACAGGCGCTGGCCCTTTATTTTGGGGCGGCTGCACGCTTTAACCTATCGTTTATAGCTAACCCCACTTCTGTTTCTGGAATTGGCGCTATGGCAATTGTCTTCACGCCTTTTTCATCAAATTCAGCAAGGCAAGAAAAAAGATTTTTTGCCGCCTCATACAAATCCCCAGCAACACTTAAATTGAGGGTAATATCGGCTTTTAAATTTGACATTCCAAAATTCAAAGCGCCTTCTTCTCCTTGTGCTTCAAGGGCATTTAGACGCACCCTACCTAAGGGGGCATAATGTGAAGCAAGCATGCCAGGCGCTGCAATAAGACTATCTTTCTTAATCTGCTGAAGGGGACGCTTAAGGTATGCTTCCAAAACTTCTTTCGCAATTCCTCCATGCCTTAGAAGAACAGGTTCATCTTTATCAAAGCCTATGATTGTCGATTCAAGGCCAATGCTTGTAGAACCAGCATCAAGAATAAAAGGGATTTTTTTTCCCAGCTGTTTTTCAACATGATCGGCACTTGTTGGGCTAACGCGACCAGAAAGATTGGCACTTGGTGCGGCTAAAGGCTTTCCCAGAGCTTTAATAATTTCCTTTACTGGTCCTTTTGGAATACGAAGAGCAATTGTTTTAAGTCCCGCCCTTACAAGTGGCGATATATTTTCTTTTTCATTATAGGGCAAGACAAGTGTTAATGGGCCTGGCCAAAATTCTTTCGCCAGGTTTTCTGCCTGTAGTGAGAAATGTCCATATTTTTTTGCCATATCGAATGAACCACAATGTGCAATAAGTGGATTGAAAGAGGGCCTACCCTTAACGGCATAAATTTTCGCAACAGCTTCACTATTTGTTGCATCGGCTGCAAGGCCATAAACTGTCTCTGTTGGGATAGCAACAAGCTCACCCTGCCCTAATAGCATGGCAGCTTTGGCTAACGCTTTTTTATCTCTCACACTTTCAATAAGGGTCATACCATTCATATACCAAATTTGACGTTTACGTAAACGTTCTGCTAAGCTAGGCTTTAAGGGAAGATTGATGCCCTATTTTGCCCCATCGCGCAAAGTAAAATTAATGCTCCATTTAAAGTGCTTTGAGGGAGAGAGCTTTTCATGAGAGTAAACTGAGAGGAAATCACATGTATCAAGCGCCTGTTGAAGATGTTTTACACGTCTTGCAAAATATCCTGCCTTTGCAGGATGGTATTGATAAAGGTATTTTTGGTGATCTCTCAAACGATTTAATGAATGCTATTCTTGAGGAGGCGGGTAAATTTTCCAATGAGAAAATCGCGTCCTTAAATACTATAGGCGACAAAGCTGGCCTTAGACGAGAAGGTACAGACATTGTAATGCCGCAGGGGTTTGGTCCTGTTTATAAAAAGTGGTGCGAAGCAGGCTGGAACGGGTTAATTGCCAACACCGATTATGGCGGTCAAGATTTACCTTTGATGATACAGGTTGCAACAGGTGAATTCTGGAATGCGGCTAATCTGGCCTTTGCCCTTTGTCCTCTTTTAACAACTGGTGTGATTGAAGCACTAAGCCTTCATGGTTCAAAACCACTAAAACAGCTCTATCTGAAAAAACTGATTTCAGGCCAATGGACTGGCACAATGAATTTGACAGAATCTCAATCGGGTTCTGATCTATCAACTTTACGCGCTCGTGCTGAACGACAAGACGATGGAACATATCGACTTTTTGGACAGAAAATTTTCATCACCTATGGCGATCATGACATGGCAGAAAATATCTGCCACCTAGTGCTTGCTCGCCTGCCAGATGCTCCTGAAGGCGTTAAAGGCATTTCGCTTTTTCTTGTGCCAAAGTTTCTACTTAATGATGCGGGCGCACTTGAAAAGCGCAATGATGTTTTTTGCAATGGTTTGGAACATAAAATTGGCATCCACGCCTCGCCTACCTGCACGATGATATTCGGGGATGACCATGCCCTTAATGAGACGGGGAAAGCCGGCGCTGTTGGATATTTGATTGGCCATGAACATGATGGCCTTTCATGCATGTTTACCATGATGAATAATGCCCGCCTCAATGTTGGTGTTCAAGGGGTTGGTATTGGTGAACGCGCTTATCAGCACGCCCTCAACTATGCCAAAGAGCGCAAACAGGGAAATGCTTCCAGCTATGACAAACAAGGAATGGCCCCTATTGTCCATCATCTGGATGTTACCCGCAACCTGATGACCATGCGTGCATTGGTTCAAGCTTGTCGCGCACTTTGCCTTTCTTGCGCCTATGCACTTGATATAGCCCATAATGCAGAACCGGCGAAACGCGATTTCTGGCAAAAAAGGGGGGATTTATTAACGCCGCTCGCAAAAGCCTATTCAACTGATAAAGCAGTTGAAATTGCCTCAATTGGTATTCAAATTCATGGCGGCATGGGTTTTATAGAGGAAACTGGTGCAGCCCAATTTTGGCGTGATGCCCGTATTTTACCAATTTATGAGGGTACAAACGGCATTCAGGCGATTGATTTGGTGGGCCGCAAATTACGGGTTGATAACGGAGAAAATGTTCAAAACCTTCTTCAAGAAATAAGAGACTTTCGAACATTATTAACCGAGCAATCCGATGAAGACTTGCGTGTTCTTTCCGCCAGTCTTTCAGACTGCCTTACCGATTTGACGCAAGTGACAGACTATATGCTTAATTGTTTGAAAGGCGATGACATGGAAAAAGCGCTTGCAGGGGCAACACCTTATCAAACACTGTTTGCAACAACCCTTGGAACTTACTACCTCGCAAAAGGTGCCTTCAATCTTAAATTACGCGCAAAGCTATCCCCTCAAGAAAATTTCAATATCCAAACCGCGCGCTTTTACGCTGAAAACATTGCCCCTCAAACAAGCGGTTTGAAAAAATCTGTTCTAGAGGGAGCAGGAACGCTTATCACAAGTCGTCAAGCTCTCATTTCGTGAAAGAAATATGATGATACACCCTATTTTAATTGAAGACAGGAAAAACACTCGCATCATTCGGTTTAATAGAATAGATAAAAAGAATGCGATTACGCAAGCCATGTATCAAACGATGGCTAATACCATAAAAACCGCGCCGGATGATGGTATTGGAGTTCTTATCTTTTTGGGGCAGGAAGAGGTTTTTAGCGCTGGTAATGATGTTATGGATTTCATGAATAGTGCTATGGGAGCTGATTTTCGCACTTCCTCAACAATGAACTTTCTTCACGCTTTAGCGACTTGTCCCCTGCCAATGATTGCCGGTGTTGATGGGCTGGCCATAGGTATTGGCACAACCATGTTGATGCATTGTGATATGGTTTTTGCAAGCACCAGAGCCTATTTCAAAACGCCTTTTTTAAATCTTGGCCTTGTGCCGGAAGCTGGCTCCAGCCTGATTGCACCCAAAATGATGGGCTACCAAAAGGCTTTTGAACTTCTTATCTTAGGAGAGACATTCACAAGCCTTGATGCCAAAGAGGCTGGCCTAATCAATCATATTGTTACGTCCGAACAGCTGGAAGAAAAATGCTTAGAGACTGCAGAAAAATTAACTACCCTTGCCCCTCAAGCCTTGGAACTTTCCCGCACCCTTCTTAAAGGCTCCTTTGATGAGATTATCAAGCGAATAAATGAGGAAGCAGTTCTTTTTATGGAACGCTTATCTTCTGAAGAAGCAAAAGAAGCTTTCATGGCTTTTAGTGAAAAGCGCGCTGCCAATTTTCAAAAATAGAGATAAGGATTTCTTAAATGACTGATCTAGAAGGCAAGACACTTTTCATAACAGGTGCCTCTCGCGGTATTGGCAAAGCCATTGCACTTCGTGCGGCAAGAGATGGTGCCAATATTGCTATAGCTGCCAAAACAGCAGATCCGCATCCCAAACTTGAAGGTACTATTTACACAGCCGCTGAAGAGATTGAAAAAGCAGGTGGTAAAGCCCTACCTCTAATTGTTGACGTACGTGAAGAAAATAATGTTGTAACAGCGCTTCAAAAAACATCCGATATTTTTGGCGGCATTGATATTGTTGTCAATAATGCTTCTGCCATCAATCTATCATCGAGTGAAAAACTGGAGATGAAGCGATATGACTTGATGCATTCCATTAATGCACGTGGAACTTTTATGACAACCAAATTAGCGCTTCCCTATCTTAAAAAAGCAGAAAATCCGCATGTTCTCATGCTTTCCCCTCCCCTTGATATACAGCAAAAATGGTTTGCACCCCATCTAGGTTATTCTATAGCGAAGTATGGCATGAGCCTTTGCGTTCTAGGGTTTTCCGGTGAATTTAAACGCCATAAAATCGCGGTCAATGCGCTTTGGCCCAGAACGACTATTGCAACGGCTGCTGTTGGCAACCTCTTGGGGGGAGAAGGATTAATGAGAGCCAGTCGAAAACCCGCTATTATGGCAGATGCTGCCCATGCTATTTTTCTTAAAAACGCATCTGATTTTACCGGCAACTTTCTTATTGATGATACATTCCTGGCCTTAGAGGGCGTGCGGGACTTTGATGTTTATCGTGTCGATGGCACCGTTGCCCTGGCCCCTGATTTTTTTGTACCAGACAACATGCCCGCGCCCGATTGTGTTAATCTTGGACCTTTGAAAGACTGAAACCAGCTGTCTGTAAATCTTCATCAAAGGCGCTGGATGAAAAATAAGAAAACTCATCCAGTCGCCGTTCACCAATTGGATCTGCTGCTGCTTTATAACACTCTGTTTTCAATAGTTTTTCTATGCCGCGCGCAGGGTGGCACATAATTAACTGCTTTCCCTTTTGGGTTTTGGCTTTTGCTAACCATTGACGAAAAAGAGCCGGATAGCTTTCTGATCGGCTGAAATTATTAATGCCATGAAAAAAGTCGTTGCTTTTAATTTTTTCTTTTATCAAAACATTTTTAAAATCGTGGGATAAAAAAGCAAGAAGGTTTTGCTTGAGGCTAGCTTTGAAACAGTTTTCAAATCTGTGCTGTCCCTCACAACAACTACGAACCCATCCGCTAGGCGACAAATGGTTTTTAGCGCTTTTTAAGACATTCCTCCTGATGAAAGGAAGAATATGGGCATGTTGATGACCATCCATAAAACCTGGTTTTTGGCCAACAATCTTTTCAAAACGCGCAATTTGACTTTCAATTTCTGTTTCTATCTGTCCGGCATTCAACAAACCTAGATGACTTTTTACAAGCAGGGATGAAATGGTTGGAAAAATCCCACCGGGGGCCAGAGAGGGTATATCTGTCAACGGCTCATATTCTGTTAATGTAATGTGAAGGCCAAGCGTCACACGAATAGGGGATTTTTCACATGCTTTTAGAAGTTCAGGCAAGCCGGTTTCAAGGCTTTTTCCTCCCGTCATAATGCTAACAGCATTAAGCTTGCCCTTTGCGACAAGGTCCGTAATGCCTTCATTCACAGGTTTATTCAGACCAAAGTCATCTGCACATAGTGTAAGCCCGCGCATATTCTCATCAATGCTCTTCATACAAAAACCTTATTCTTTTCAAGATATCGGTCTATATAGTTAGGCCTTTATTTTTTCTAACCATAGGTTTCAGCTTCAACATATCGTTAACAATGTGTTACTTTATTTTGATTGTATTTTGAGGAATCATTATCTCACGCTGTAAAATTTTACCACTGTCGCTAGAAATAAAGCCAAGGGACCTTATGATCGCATCTTATCCACCCTCTATAATCGCAAATGAAAACCAACATTCCGACAAGTTTTTATCTATTGTTGTGCCTTGCTATAATGAAGCTGATAACATAAAGCCATTTTTAACGCGCCTTTCTAACGTATTAAATGAAATTGGCCTTGAGCATGAAATTATTTTGATTGATGATGGCAGCCGTGATGAGACAGCGCGCATAATTGCAGAAGAAGCCCTCATCAACCCTGTTATTAAACTTATTAGCTTCAGCCGAAATTTTGGTAAAGAAGCAGCCTTAAATGCCGGCCTTGCCCATTCTTCTGGCAATGGTGTCATACAACTTGATGCCGATTTACAGCACCCCCCTGAAGTGTTGTTTGACTTTATTGAAGGATGGAAAAATGGCCATGAAATCATTTATGGCGAGCGGCGTTCCCGCGCTTATGAAGGCTTTTTCAAACGTGTTTTAACAACTGGTTTTTATAAAGTTTTTTCAACCATTTCCGACGTAAAAATCATGCGCGGGCTTGGTGATTTTCTTCTCTTGGACAGAAAAGTTGTTGATGCTATTTTAGCTTTACCAGAACGTGAACGCTTCACCAAGGGTCTTTACGCCTGGGTTGGCTTCAAACGATTAGCCGTTCCTTTTGATGTTGAAGAACGCCTTCATGGCCAATCGGGCTGGAACTTTTTCAAACTTTATAAATTTGCAACGGATGCCTTTATTTCCTTTGGCTCCATCCCTTTAAAAGTATGGACCTATATTGGCCTCTTAATGGCCTTATCTTCTTTTGCTTATGGTGGCATGGTTATTTTGCAGCGCCTTTTATTTGGAAATGATGTTCCAGGCTACCCTTCTTTAATGGCCGCTATTTGTTTTTTTTCAGGCGTCCAGCTTTTAGGACTTGGCATTGTGGGGGAATATTTAAGTCGCGTTTTAACAGAAGTTAAACAACGCCCCCTTTATCTGGTTTCAGAAACAATAGGTTTTGACAAAAATAATAAAACGAGCGAAAAAGACACGGATGGCAAGCAACGTCTCGCGTCATAAAATACAAAGAATTATTCAATTTATGAAATACAATTTTTTACTTAAAACGCCCAGTCTTTTGGCAATCCTCTTCCTAATTTGGCTTATTTTCTGCCTTCCCTGGTTTTATGATGGGCTGATTATTCCTTATGATGCCAAAAATCATTTTTATGCAATGATACGCTTTTTTGCGTCAAGTCTACATGAAGGCAAAAGCCCTTTATGGTCGCCTTATCATTATGGCGGCTTTCCCATGGCTTCAGACCCGCAATCTGTCCTTTTTACACCTACATTATGGCTGCCGGCTTTTTTTTCAAATGCGCCTTCAGCCCATCTGGTTGATTTTATTCATCTCCTTCACTTGCTTGTAATTGGCTTTGCTACTTTTCTTTTTGCGAAAAGTAGGGGTTGGCACCCTCTGGTTGCTCTGATAACAGCTGAAACACTAATGCTCGGTGGCGCCTTAACCATGCGCCTGGAACATGTTCTCATGACTGTTAGCATGATGTGGCTTTCCCTTGCCTTATGGCGCCTAGATGCTGCCATCCGGTTGGGTGGCTGGTGGCGCGGTGTTCTATTTGGTCTCTTTTTAGGACTGCTTTTAATCGACCGTAATCATGTTGCCTATCTTGCTGCGTGGTTTTTATTTGGTTATTGGTTGTGTGCTGCCCTGCCTGTTTCGCTAAAACAAATGCCCTTTGAAATACTAAAAAAGCAGTGGCCTATTTTATTGGGAGGAACTTTTTCTTTATTACTTGCTTCAATACCCATTCTTTTATTGTTGCAATTGGCTGAAAACAGCAATCGTCCCGATTTTAGCTTGAAGGATGCAGGCTGGCAGTCACTCCATCCAGTTAGCCTTATTAGCTTTATTCTGCCTGATTTTTTAGGTTCTCTTCACATGCGTGGTGATTATTGGGGGCCGGCCAGTTTTCAATGGGCGCAAAATCACCCTGAAGAAGGAAAATTGCAGGTACACCGTTCCATGCTAAACTTTTATATGGGAACTTTGCCTGTTCTCATAATTTTCTGGTTCGGCCTGTTTAAAGGAGTTATATGGTCTCAAAATACACGATATTTTCTTATTACGATGCTTATATTTCTAATTTACTCTCTTGGGCGCTATACACCTGCCTTTGCCGTTTTTTATGAATTAATCCCCGGCGTGGATCTTTTTCGACGTCCAGCAGATGGTCTGTTTCTTTTTGGTTTTTCAATCGCTCTTTTTACCGGTGCCACACTTGACGGGATTATAAAAACAAATAGACCAAAATGGGGTGAAACACTTTATCATTCAAAGAAAATTCTGTTTTTTCTATTGGTCGGCATAACCCTTTATTCCACCATCACGTTTTCAATTGAACAGGAAAAGACAAGCTATCTCTTTTTCAGCCTGCTTGTCTTTAGTTTTTTCGGCCTAACGTTATGGGGCTTGATGAAGCTTGCGGTAAAATATGAAAATTTACAGGTTTTAATGCTTACTTTCCTTGCTTTCATAGTTGCCGCAGACCTTATTCAACATCGATCTGGCCTGCTATCCAATGCACGACCTGCCGATTTCTATCAGGCACAAATAACTCCGGACAATGAAAAGCTTTTTGCAAGGCTAACGAAACTTTTAGAGGAAACAGATAAAAGCGGCGCACCATGGCGCATTGAAACTTTGGGGCTTGGACCAGCCGTTCAAAATATTGCGCAGGTTACAGGTTATCATAATTTATTAGGATATAACCCGATAAGGCTGAAACATTTTGCAGAACTTATCGGCCCAGACATGCAAAATAACGCTGCCAACAGACGCCATTTCGGCCGCCTAATGACGCATTATGATAGTGATTTTACCAATGAATTAGGCGTTAAATATATTGTAACAGGAAAACCAATTAACGAAATTGATTCCAAGACACCTAAAGGTCGTTTCCAATTATTGGAAATAATTCCCTATCTCCATTACAAAGCCCACATCTATGTTAATCATCGCGCGGAAGAACGGGCCATTCTTGTACATGAAAAAGCTGGAAACCGAACCAGCCATGTTAAAATTACCCATTATGAGCGTGATAAAATAACCCTTTCTGTCGAGACAGAGGACAAAGCACGCCTAGTCTTGCGGGATTTCGTTTATCCAGGCTGGCAGGTTTTTGTGAATGGGGAAAGGCGCGAGATTATAAACACCAAAGGGCTTTTTCGCTCTGTTTTTCTCGATCAGGGAAAACATGAAGTCGTCTTCATATTCAAACCCTTTTCATTTGAAAACCTACAAAATGCAGCATTTGCTATTTTAAAACGATGAAAAATTTATTTAAAAACCAGTTTGTAAGGTTTTTGGGTGTTGGGGGTGTTGCCACATCTCTTCACTATGCTGTTTTACTTTTCCTTGTCGAGATTATAGGTTTTTACGCCGTTTTATCGTCTTTCCTTGGTGCTTTTGCAGGTGCTGTTATTAGCTATATTTTAAATTACCACATAACCTTTCAGGCCACGCGCCCGCACCGCTCTGCTATGCCGCGCTTTTTTTTCATCGCTTTTTTAAGCCTGGCCCTTAACACCGCCCTAATGACTTTCTTTGTAGAGCAGGCAGGCTTTGCCTATTTTCCATCGCAAATTTTAACAACATTCCTTTTGATTATTATAACATTTGGCGCAAACAGAATATGGACTTTTCACGATCTGACCGTTAAGCCTGAAGAATAATCAAACATCATCTCATTTAAGGACTATCCGTTGACAACGGCTCTTATTCATCATTCAGCCTTTGAGGATCATATAACGCCGCCCGGCCACCCTGAGCGGGTTGATCGTATTTTGACGGTTAACCAGACACTCAATCATGAAAAATTTCATGACCTTAACCGCTATGAAGCGCCACTTGGATCGCATGAACAAATTTTAACCTGTCATCCCCAAGGCTATATTCAAGCACTGGAAGAAAATATACCAGAAGCAGCGCTTGTCCAGATTGATGGCGACACCTATCTTTCTCCCGGCTCTATGGAGGCTGCTTTGCACGCTGTGGGTGGCATTTGCCATGCGGTTGATCTTGTCATGGAAGAGAAAGTCGATAATGCTTTTTGCGCTATGCGTCCACCCGGCCACCACGCAGAAAAGAAGAATGCCATGGGCTTCTGTCTTTTCAATTCTGTCGCTATTGCCGCACGCCATGCACAAAAACAGCATGGACTGGACCGTATCGCAATTTTGGATTTCGATGTTCACCATGGCAATGGCACTCAAGATATTTTTTGGGATGATGAAAATGTCCTCTTCTGTTCCAGCCACCAAATGCCGCTTTTTCCAGGCTCTGGCCATCTCAATGAAGAGGGAGAATATGGCACTATTTGCAATGCGCCTTTGCGGGCTGGCGATGATGGCAACGCTTTCAAACAAGCCTTACTTGAACGCCTTTTACCCAAAATAAATAATTTCTCCCCCGATATGATTTTCATTTCGGCGGGATTTGATGCCCACCACCTTGATCCATTGGCAAATCTTGATCTGGTGGAGAATGATTTTCAGTGGGCAACCGGTAAAATTATGGAACTCGCCGGTAAATTCTGCAACAATCGTGTTGTTAGTACTTTAGAGGGCGGCTACGATCTTGAGGGGTTGAGTAAGTCGGTCAACGCCCATGTTACAACCTTAATGAAGGGATAATTTGAACCGTGACTGAACAAAATAACCTTGGTGCCATTGCAGCTCTGCCGTTTGAAGAAGCATTAAAAGAACTTGAGACAATTGTAAGCCAGCTGGAACAAGGTAGTGTTAATCTTGAGCAATCCATCCAGATATATGAGCGCGGTGAAGCTTTAAAAAAGCATTGTGAAGCGTTACTTTCACAAGCGGAAAGAAAAATTGAAAAAATTCGCCTATCAAAAGACGGCCAGCCTGAAGAGCTAGAAAACGTAGATGCAAAGCAAGAAGAATAAGATCGCATTTTCCTCAGGCCTTGTCTGATATTTTTGCATCCTTACCCCCTAAAATATTTATTTTTTGCCGTTTTTCATAAAATTATGACTTCATTTGGGCTGATAAACTTGCAAGATGCTGATTTATTGCTATTTGAAGGGGACACTATTTTTAAATGGTCTGATGTAACAGACAATCACAAACGCATGACAAGCCTTGCCCTCAACTATGAATTCTTTATTGTGGGAGAGGGGCATTAGTAATGGACAATAAGTGGCAATGACATCGCAAGTAAACAACAATATTTCTGAAACCCCTCTTCTAGACACTATAAAATTGCCTTCTGATTTAAGAAAGTTTCCAGATAGAGACCTGCCACAAATTGCCGATGAATTACGCAAAGAAGTTATTAATGCCGTTTCTATTACCGGAGGACATTTAGGCTCTGGTCTTGGTGTTGTCGAACTTACTGTTGCCCTCCACCATGTTTTTAACACGCCTGAGGATCGCATCATCTGGGATGTGGGTCATCAATGCTACCCCCATAAAATTTTAACCGGACGCCGTGAACGCATGCATACCTTGCGGCAACCTGATGGCCTCTCCGGTTTTACAAAACGCTCTGAAAGTGAATATGATCCGTTTGGGGCAGCCCATTCTTCCACCTCCATTTCTGCTGGTCTTGGCATGGCTGTTGCCCGTGACCTTTCTGGAGGGGATAATAATATCATTTCAATTATCGGAGATGGATCCATGTCTGCCGGCATGGCTTATGAGGCCATGAATAATGCTGGCGCGCTTGATGCCAGACAAATTGTCATTCTCAATGACAATGAAATGTCTATCGCTCCCCCCGTTGGTGCCATGAGCGCTTATTTGGCCCGTCTCGTTTCTGGAAAAACATATCGCTCAATCCGTGAGACCGCCAAACAACTGGCTGAAAATTTACCAAAATTCTTACAGCGCCGCGCCGCACAGGCAGAAGAATATGCCAGAGGATTTGCCACCGGTGGAGGCACACTTTTTGAAGAACTCGGATTTTATTATGTTGGTCCGATAGATGGTCATAATCTGGATCATCTTCTACCTGTTTTACGCAATGTGCGCGATAGTAAAGATGGTCCTATTCTGGTTCATGTCGTCACACAAAAAGGCAAGGGCTATGAATATGCTGAAAGCTCTGCCGATAAATATCACGGTGTTTCAAAATTTGATATAATCACAGGGGCGCAAGTAAAATCCAAGCCCAATGCGCCTTCCTATACAAAGGTTTTTGGTCAAAGCCTGATTGATGAAGCTGTCCGTGATGATAAAATCGTTGGGATTACAGCTGCCATGCCATCTGGAACTGGCATTGATGCATTTGGTAATGCTTTTCCAGAACGCACCTTTGATGTCGGCATTGCTGAACAGCATGCCGTTACATTCGCGGCGGGCCTGGCCACAGAGGGGTATAAACCGTTTTGCGCCATTTATTCCACGTTTTTGCAACGTGGTTATGATCAGGTCGTTCATGATGTTGCCATTCAAAATTTGCCGGTCCGTTTTCCCATAGACCGCGCGGGCTTTGTGGGCGCTGATGGTTCAACCCATGCAGGGTCTTTTGATATTACCTACCTTGCAAGCTTGCCCAACTTTGTCGTTATGGCACCAGCAGATGAAGCGGAACTTGTTCATATGGTTGCAACGGCTGCTGATTATAATGAGGGTCCGATTGCCTTTCGCTATCCACGCGGTGAAGGCGTTGGTGTTGATATGCCTGAACACGGTGAAGTTCTTGAAATCGGTAAAGGCCGTATCATGAAAGAAGGTAATAAGATTGCCCTTCTAACTTATGGCGCACCGCTTAAAAACGCGCTTTTAGCAGCTGAAGAACTGGAAACACAAGGTCTTTCAACAACTGTTGCAGATGCCCGTTTTGCCAAACCGCTAGATAAAGAGCTGATTACCAATCTTGCAAAAGCTCATGATGTCCTTATCACAATTGAGGAAGGCTCTGTAGGTGGGTTTGGCAGCCATGTTATGCAATTCATGAGTGAAGCGGGCCTACTAGATGGTTCTCTTAAAGTACGCTCTATGGTGATGCCAGATATTTTCATGGATCAAGACAAACCAGAAGTGATGGTTTCTAAAGCTGGTTTGGACAAAAAAGGTATTATTAAAAAGGTGTTTGAAGCCCTTGGCCAGGAAATGCCATCACAATCTACTACAACTATTTCAGCTTAAAGGTATAGCGTAAGCCTTATAAAGTGATGCTCATTTTATAAGGCTTACGCTATATTTACAACTTTCTTACCTTAAACGCCAAAAAAGTCGAAACCTTGCGCACAAGTTACAAAGGGCGTGAAGGGGATGTTTACGCAACAGGTCTTTTTCAAGGCAATCTGACGCTTGAAAATCGGACTTGGTGCTTATAGATAGATTTGTTATGCTATTTTATGAGTTGTCCCAAATGTCGGAGCACCATCCGCACCAAAAACGGTATTGTTCGTGGTAAGCAGCGCTATAAATGCAAAGCTTGCAGATGTAATTATACTCACAGTTCAATGAGCCGAACCCCGATTGGACTTGCTTCATAAAAGTAGAGAGTGCTTGGCTTTTATTTAAGTCATCATTTCAAATTTTATTGGGCTTGTATAGTCGCATGCTGAATGCCTCCTAATTGGGTTGTAAAACGCATTGATGTAGCGTGATATTTCTATT
>CALHLB010000153.1 GCA_938034375.1 uncultured Alphaproteobacteria bacterium
TCCAACAATTATAGAGTATGTACAACAAAACTATATATCCTGCCTTCGCCACAGCTTTCCTTCATATCCTATAAAAGAAGAAGCATCAAAGAAAACATTGAGATATGCCTCATCCGCATAACAATTCAAACAACAACAATGGCAGAAGACAAACCAACCCGCAAGGAAATCAATGCTGTAGAAGATAAATTAAAAGAATATAATTTCGAAGAAAAATATTTAAAAAATACAGAAATGGCAGATAGAATGGCCGAAATATTCAAGTTTATTATAAGTGATGGTGACCAACATGACATCGTTAAAAAAACTAGGGAATGGACTAAAGACCTTGGAACGCGTGTTTTAAATCACATTAATGGCATGTCTTCACAAATCATCAAAGACTGCTTCGAAGCCTTCGAAAAGGCTGAGCTAAGTAATTAGATTTGAAAAATAAAGAGAGTATAAAGTGTCGTTTTAAACATACCGTGCCGCGAGGCACCAGCAAACAAATAATGTTTAAAACGACACTTTATATTATCCTGCCAACCAACCAAACCGAATAAATCAATTCATACACTTTAAAAAGTACATAAGATACTTTTCCAACAATTATAGAGTATGTACAACAAAGCTATATATCCTGCCTCCTCATGTAACGTCATCCCCCCCTATAAATGCAAAGCACGATTACCCAAGTAACGTTAAAAAATTTCACATCCACAGAGACAACAACAAAATCAACCATCTTTCATATTCATCATGCCACATCAAGTCACACAAAAGCCTCTCACGATCTTAAATGAAAAGAAAATAAGAGATGTGATATTGTCTAATCGATCTGAAGCTCAAATAATAGCTTTCGAAGAAATTGTTGATAATGCTGTTAGAGGTTATGCTGCCGTTCACACATATCTCCAAGACAACCCAAATGCTGACCCTCACCATCTTGCCAAGATTTTTTTGAAACAACAAAAAAACAAGAAGGAGGAGCAGTTAACCCACGTCATAACCAAGGGTGAACATCAAGTAATAGATCTTAGAGACGTATTAGAACGCCTTTTAACAGGTTATTTCGCCTATAAAATGAATGAAATTAAAAAAGAAAACAACTATTATCAATATAATTAGAATTTTTTTAGCAATAAAATAGAGTATAAAGTGTCGTTTTAAACATACCGTGCCGCGAGGCACCAGCAAACAGATAAGGTTTAAAACGACACTTTATACTATCCTGCCTACCAACTAATCCTCTAAATCCTATTTTTTTCTTGCCAACCAACTACCAACTAATCCTCTAAATCCTATTTTTTTCTTGCCAACCAACTACCAACTAATCCTCTAAATCCTATTTTTTTCTTGCCAACCAACTACCAACTAATCCTCTAAATCCTATTTTTTTCTTGCCTTCATATAAAAAGGCTTATCAAGGAAGACCTGATTGAAATTATCGCTATAAAGCTCTTGGCTTTTTCCAATTTCTTCTTCTGGCGCTTTATAGCTATAAATAACATTGGTATAGGGGGCATTATCATCTGCCCATAAATCATAATTGCCTAGCACATGGCGATTAACGTTTTGAAAGGCCGCGCGAAATGTATTATCAAGCCTGCGGCTAAAACGGCCTTCAAATGTTGGCGACACCACAAAATTGGCCACAACCCGCCCATTCGGCTTTAAGTGCGCCTTGACCTGATTAAAAAATTCAACCGTTACAAGATGTTCAGGTAAACTCAAACCCCCAAGATAGGCATCCAGTATAATCACATCATAGCGTTTTTGGCTGCCAGACAAATAGGCGCGGGCCGGCAAAGGGTGGAAATGCTTATTCTCCCCAAGCGGCGCTGGTAAAATATAGTCTTCTGCAAGGTCTTTTAGGGTTTTATCAATATCAATAAAATCATAAATATTGCGCATATCCTCATAGCCTAAAGTAAAGGCGCCAGCCCCTACCACCAAAATATCTTTGGTCGGTTCAGCCTTATTCATAATTGGGTCTAAGGCCAGTTTTTCCATATATTCAATATAGTCGTGTTTTTTGCCCGATTTTGTAAACACGGAAGACGCATTATTATTTAAAACCAAATGTCGTTCTTCCCCGCGTTTTAGAAACACTGCCGTATTATATTGGTTATTACCAACAATATTCATGTCTTGCATCACCTTTTCAGAATTGGCCGTGGCAGCCAAAACGGCCAAAACAAAACCCATAATTGGCGCGGGAGAGAATTTTTTCTTCGCTAAAAGCATGATTAAAAATGCCAAAAGAATAAAATTCACCGTTACCGTGTGATGCACACCAAAATGCGCCATTAAAACCAAAGAGGCAAAAACCGCCCCCAAAAAGGAACCAACCGTTGAAAAAAACAGCATACGCCCCGTTACTTCGGCTAAAGCTTGTTTAGAAAAATAATGACTAATAAGCGGAATTGTTTGCCCCAATAAATAAACCGGCACCACCAGAAAAAGCGTCGAATAAAGGCTAACCAAAAGCAGGCGATTTTTAAGTCCCCATTCAAACGCTACCGTAAAGAAAAGGGACAAAAACAGATAGGAAAGCCCAAAGAGCAAAATTGCCATGGCAACAAGCATATTAAAAACCAGCTTGCGCCGCACCGTAACATAAGCGCCATTTTTCTGGAAACCAGGTTTAAACCGCCCCCCCTTTTGATACCCAAAAGCAAGCGGCATTAATACAGCTGCAATAATAATGGAAAGCGTATCAGTGCCACTGCCAACAAAAGGAATGGTTTGACGAATGGCCAGCATTTCAGAAGAAAGAATAACATAACCTTCAAGCAGAACAACACTAAACAGAATGAATGATAAATACTTGTTTTTCATAAAACCAAAGCTCCAGCAGTTGCCAGCCCAGCCTTATTATCAAATGCGGCTTTTTTAAAACAACGATAAAAACATTATAAAATGACAATATAAAATATACGACAAATAAATAATACCTACCAAACAACCAACCAAACAAAAACCACCGAAATTAAAAATCAAAATAGATTAACTGATAATTATAAGTTAATAAGTTGCAAAATATTATTCATAAAAATACTAAAAAAATTTATGTACAACATAATCATAAATCCTGCTGTTGCTATACTATCAAAACTTTATAAGAAAAGATATATTCAACATTTTTGAAACATTTCATCATCATTAACACAGTAATCAAACAACATTATTCAAAATGCCGCGCAGAACATCAAATCAGCAACTAAGCGATTTATGCAATACGGTTTCAAGAATTTTCTTGAAATATAACTTTACTATCGCTGCCGGTAGCACAGTCGGCCTTATCAACGCTTATATGGCCTATAAAGCCGGCAAAAGCCAAGCTGAAGTTGTGAAATATTTTATTGAAGGACAGACCGTTACAAGCGCAGCATTAATAGCATACCAAGAATTCCCAAGGTTATACGAACAAATTATTCTGTTATTTACTGAAAATCGTGCGCTTCTTGATGCTGAAGCAAATAATGTCTAAGCCAAGTTATAAATCCATATTTACCTTCCCTTTAAAATAGATCCTTAAATAAAATATAGAGATTTGTAGTTTTAATCTTTTATATGCCGCAAGGCACAAGCAAATATAAAAGAGATTAAAACTACAAATCTCTCTATCCTGCCTCACTTCCCATAAATTATAAAAATAATATTTTTTAACGAGTGTAGGGTGAATACAACATATTCATAAATCCTGCCACGCACTCATTACACCACGCACTCATTACATAATTTTTTATAAAAGAATAAAAAACCGTAGATCTTATCGTTTTTTCTTCCTTATCATTGCAATACCGCACGAAGAAATACCACATCAACCATCATGAGCGCAGCAAAAAACAAAAAAAAAGTTGAAAAATTTCTTAATGGAATTTATGATGCATTGCCAAGAGAACTAAAGACACAGGAAGATAAGCGTTATATAACAGGATCATTTAAAGGATTATTTGAAGTTCAAAAATTCATTGAGAGTGGCCGTTTTTTTGGCAAAACAGATCTTTGGAATTTGTTTATCGCACATCAACCACCAGGCTCTTACCCAAATGCCAACTACCAAGTACAAGTTGATGAAGAATATTATAGAATTCAACAAAAATTCCCTGATTATTTAAAGACAAAAGTTGGAGAATATCTTTATTATAACTCAGAAAGAATTGAAGAACTTAGTATTGATCCAACTGCCAAGTAATCCCAACCCCATTCTTTTCAATAAATTTGTAGGTTTAAATTTTTAAATACCGCAAGGCACAAGCAAATGGATAAAAAATTTAAACCTACAAATTTATATATCCTGCCAAACAAATTTAAACCCAAATCTCATTCAACAACAAGCCAAAACAAGTCTATAGACATGCCTAATCTTATGCCGTATCGCCGAACATATTTCTTCCAACCGATAATCTATTAATAAAACCTGGCCCTAATCACTCATTATTAAAAAAAACCGCCAAAGCTGCCGTGGCAATTTTAAAACCAACCGCCCTATCACTTTCAAAACCAAGAGGATTGAAAAAAGCATTGGCTCTTAAAAAAATATCAGCATCAAAAGTGCGCGATGTTTGCATCAAGTTTGAAGTATTTTTCGTACTCAACGTTTCATAGCTGGTAGACATTTTCTCAAAAGAGCCATCTCTAATATGAGCCTCATAGGCGTTTAAGGCCTGTTTTAATATTAAGCGCAATGCTTTTTTAGGGTCATGATGTTGGCTTAAAAGATCAAAATTCCAAGAAACACCGGCAGCAGGCAGGCGTGCTGAAATAAAAATTTGCTTGCGCGCACCCTGTATTCTGGGCCGCGCCTCATAAATAATTGGCGTGTTTTTCTTTTTAACAGAAGTTTTTTCAGCAGCTTCGCGCTTCGGTTTATCTGGTATATCTGGTTTATCTAAACTCTTTTCAGCATTATCTTTTAACGTTTTATCGGCTTCTTTTTTAACACATGCCTTTGGCTTTTGCCATGTCCTTACTGCCGGCTTTTCCTCTTTATTAGAAATATCATCAACAGGTGCTTCGGGGGAAACTTCAACAGGGGAAGAATTATCTTTTTCCTTTCCCTGAATACGAGCTTTTGCTTGCTTTAAGGAAATACTTGGACGCCGAATTGCCATCAAGAAACCTCCAAAACATCAAGAATACCTTGCGTAAAACTTCGCGCTTCCTGCAAAGCGGTTAAATAATTGCGCGCTTGAAGACGCGAAAACGGATCAGCCTGCAATTGGGCCGCCGTATTATGCAACATGCCTTTTGATTTCATGGTTGCAAAAGCATCCCTGTCAAACATCGGTTCTGGAAACAGGGGCAAAACCTGCAACATCTCGCGCGCTTCAGATTGCGCTTTGGTAAGGCGACTTACCGGTACGCGCTGTTCTAGAATTGCTGAAGGAATATCCAGCTTTTCAACCATCAATAATTCAACAATATAACGATAGGTGGCTAGCGTTTCATCAATATCAAGTGCAGTTAGGGTTGTTGGCAAAACAATAAATTCTGAACTGGCAATAATGGTATTATTTAATTCGCTGCCGCCGCCATGGGTATCCACCAAAGCATAATCAAACTGTCCGGTTACAGCAACTTTATAAGCTTCTTCCAGCGCTTCCAGTTCATCAGCAATAAAAACTTCGCAATTAGGATCCCAAGTGCCGTTCATGCGGGCATTTTCTTCCCAGCGGGTTAAGGGGCGGTTTTCATCGGCCTCAAAAAGAGCAATCGACTTTCCAGCATCAACCAAACACGAACACATGGCCATAAGTGCAGTCGTCTTTCCCGCCCCTCCTTTAAAGGAACAATAAGAGATTAACTTCATTACAGATACCTTTAGTAATAATCAAATAATCAATTCATCATTTAGTAGTATACATATTAATATGTCCAAAAATTGAATAATATAAATGTGCAATAATATTATATATCAAGACATTAATTAAACATATTTATAATACACACTAATAATGGGAGAGCCACATATAATAAAGTAAGGGCTTTTGCATGGGAGCACTAGACGATAATACAGAGCAGAACAAAGAAAGAAAACGCAGCCGCATTACAACAATACTTAATGAAGGCATGGACGGATATACAATTGTTAGTGTGCGTTTGCGAAATGCGGAATTTCTGGAATTTTCTGAACAAGTCAAAAAAGCTGGCTTAAGCAATAATCGCGCCATGCGGATTGCAGCAAGGCGGGTTGCCGGTTTTCTTGAGCTGGAACCTGAAAGCCAGAAAGCGTTAAAAGATACTTCTTTTGCGTTGGGCGATATTGCAGCCAATATAAATCAATTGGCCAGAAACAGCCGGAAATCAGAAACGCTCGACATAAAAGATTTCATGGATGCTCGCCAGGAATTAGGACGGGAAATGGCGCAACTTCAATCAAAAATTCAACTTTTACTTAGCATTGCCAAACGCCGTCAAGATGGCATTGCAAGACTTGAGGAAGCGAGCCTTTAATGCCCAATGGTTTTACGCGAGCACAATTATGGTCTGCCCCCAATCAAGGGCAAGCGCTGGAACGCCTGGCCAAATATAATTCCTGTGATATTGGGCGCATGGGTGCCTTGTCACGGCTTTCCAACACAACTTCAGGCCGTTCACAGGCTATTGTAAAAGTGGTTCGTAAAGGCGGTACACAAACCGTTACCCAAATGCGAAGCCAGGCCGATTACTTGCGTAAAGAAAGAGAAGAAGAAGGCAATGAATATGGCTTGGGGGCAAGCCATCCACTCCATGGGCAAGTCAAACGCTCTGATTCCTATTTCGGCATTGAGCTGGATAAGGACGAAACAAACCGAATGTTAGAACAATGGCATTCAATTCATGCTGGCACAAACGATAAAACAACCCATATCGTTGCCAGCATGCCCATTGGCACAGACCCCACCGTAGCCGCTGAAATTGGCCGCGACTGGGCGTTTGAACTTTTTGACAGTAGAGCCTATGGCAACAGATGGGATTATTATACAGTTTTTCACAATGACCGCCCCCACCCCCATATGCACGTGGTGGTCAATCGGCGCGGGCTAGAGGGCGACCATGATTTATTGCGGGTTTCAAAACGTTCCAGCCTTAATTATGACGAATTGCGCTATGTCTTGCAACGAACGGCCAAAGAACATGGCGTAGAACTGGATGCCTCCCCCAAATTTGCACGCGGTGAAATTGGGGTCAAAGTTACAACAGAAGAAATCCAACGCGCCGCAAGAGAAGGCCGCACTCCCCGTGAAGGCATTCATTCAAATACATCCATGTTCATGAAATCGCTTGATCTTTTTCATTATAGTGAACAATTGGCAGAAGAAGCAACCGCCCTGCGAGATGATGAACCAGAGGTCGCCGATGCCTTGTCCATGCTTTCTGCACAGCTTTATCATGGTTATCCCATTTCAAATATTGCCGACCTTTTACCGCAAGAACTTGAAGAATATCAGACCGAGCGTATTAATAATTTAATCGATCAACGCCGCGATATGTGGCGCCAAGACCTTAAAGATATTGATAATAATATCGCCCTTATGGAAAGGGATAGCCTGGAACGTATTCAGATTGAGCGCCAAACGGCTGATCTGAAACACCGTCTTTCCCCCTTTGTTTTTGCAGGCGATGCCAACCAATGGCAACCATTTCAACAAACAGAAGGCCTTGCTTATGGCACACAAGCCCTCGGCCTTGGCACTGCCGATATGAGCGATAACCCCGCCCATAGCTCTCATGACCAGCTTTTCAAAAAAGAAATCGCGCCAGATCCACAAGGCCGTTATCAAGGCTTGGTTTCTGAAACTTTTGTCGATGATGTGCTGGCCCGCCAAAAGGTAGAGACCACCTTAGATCAAATTGCACAAAGAGCTGAAGAATATGGCCTTGATGGCGACAAAACCAAAGCGCGCTATGAAGGGGGGCTGCCGGTTAATGAAGCCCTTGCCGACCGCTGGGATGAAGATGCCGTCTATACCATAATGGAAGCTGCAGCACGCAACCCAGAAGTGCGTCAAAACCTTGAATTGCAAGGGGCTTTAACAGATGATCAGGTAAGAGAACGCCTAACAGATTTGCACATTAATTTCAGAAATGAAATCAATGTTGCCCGCACACAGCTTATCAATATGCATGCCACACGCGTTGCCATTGTCGCTGATTCTGATGATTATACAGCAGAACCAGCAAGCATTCGCACCCACGAGCAGCGCATCAAACGGTTGGAAAGCGTTCTTTCCCCTGAAAAACTCTCTGAAATCAGGGAAATTCCAAACCTACAGGAACAAATAAATTCCACAGCGCCGGTTAATCAACGCCCTGCCTTACGCCGTCAATTGGTCATTGCAAAACATGCCATGCGCCCCATTGCACCAGATGCAGAAGACAGAGAACATATTATAGAGATTTATGATTATTCCAAAAACATTGTTGGTAAATATGAAGCAGAAAAAGACTTAAGCCGACAGGCAGAACAAGAACCAGAAGGCAGCCTTTCACGCATTCAAATGGAACGCATAGCCGCCACCAGACGCCACTTTATCAAAGCCAGCATAGCGTCAGATGATTTATCGCAAGATTATGAATTTAATGAAGGCGATAACCGCTATCTAGGCTTGCCCCATATTGAGCAAGACAATGAATTAGGGCAGGAAATTAAACAAAACCTGGATATTAATTTAAGAAATTATGCCGATATTTTGCAGGTGGATGGGGATAAGTTAATTGCAAAATTCAGCGGCAACACACCCGTTAACCGCACCCTTGCTGATAAATGGGATGAAGATTATAGGGATAATCAGCATCTTTCCGCTTTAGGCATACATGACCCTGAACAGATGCATGAGCATATCCAATCCTTATTGGATGAAGCCCGTGAATCACTTTCACAAAACCAGCCCCTTAATACCCACGCAATTGATCACGGCTGGTTTAACCAGGCCGATGATGAATATCTTGATAGCCTTATTCAAGATGATTTACCCGCTGCGGCCACATCACCCGTCTTAAGCGATGACCCCTTAATAGATGAAGGCATGCCTTATGATGAACTGGTAGACAATATGCCCCCTCTTGAAGGGATGATAGAGCCATCACAAACCCCTGCTGAACAAGCGCCAGAAGAAACCACAAACGAGCAGGAAAATGATGACCTTCTCAACCAACTTATCAATCTGGTTCAAGAAAATGTGGCAGAAACAACAATAGAACAAACTATTACAGAAAATCTGGCCGAAACAGACCAGCCCATTAATGAAGACACAATCAATCAGCTTCTTGGCTTTGATACAGATAATCCCTTCCTTGAAGAAGGCAGCAATAATAACATTGATACGTCCATTGAACCGCTTAATTTCCAAAATGACAGCGCCTCTTTTTATGAACTTGGCCTCAATACCCAAACCGGGCCAAATGAACAGCAAAACCAACTGGAAATTAATTGGGAAAATTTAACAAATCAGACCTTTTTTGCCCCAAGTGATGGCCTTCCATACTTGGAGCAACAAAACCTATCCCAAGAAGAGATGCAACAAACCAACCTCATCACACTCGATCTTTTAACAGAACTTGGATGGGGCCTACCAGAACAAGAAGCACAACAAGAACACACGCTTCAAGAGGCCGATACCCCTTCTTTGGCACCTTCTACAGGGGCAGAAGAAAATATTCCTATCTCCGAGCAAGAGGCAAGTTTAGAAGAAGAAAGTATCGCCGATAGCGATGACACGGCTGAAATTTCCATCTTTGAAACCGCTGATGAATGGCTCTTCCAGCCAGCCAATCAGGAAGCCTATCGCCTGCAATATCAAACACTTGAAACCGAATTAACAGACGACCAATTAGACCTGATTGCCACTTTAGCATTCCTTCAAGGGCATGAACATAATGAGTTGGCGGCTGAAAAAACCACCGAGTTAAACGAAATTAGACAGATTATCGCTCCTGCCAGCGCTGACACCGCCCGCCAAAACGACTATTTAATGCAAATTGGGCAATTGGTAGACAGAGTGCGCGGCTTTGATGAGGCAGAGGATCTGGAAAAACAGATAAACCAAAGCCCCGAAGGCACGCTGGAGCGCATAAAAGCACAACGCGATGCAGCTGAAATTTATCATGACTATAAGGATAACCTCACACCGCAAGAAGAAACATCTCCCTATTATTTTGCAAAAGACGAAAGCCGCTATCAAGGCTTACTCAAAAATGAGACAGAAGACCTGGCCGCCGAGCAAATCAAAACGCGTACTTTTAATAGCATTAAAAACAAAGTCTTTAACGATCTTGACAGCAACCCAAGTTTTCAAAACCTTGAAACAATCAAAACCCTTTTTGATGGTGATACCCCTGTTAATACAAAGACAGCCAATGAATGGGATAAACATATTTTTGGTGAACAGCCGCGCACAAAACAAGGCGAACCAAAATCTTTGGATGAAATCCATGACGCCCTGCAAAAAGAGCTAGGAAAAGGCCGCGAAGACCTTAACCAACTTACCCAAACGCGCCTGAATATTTTAACCAAGGCCCACACTTTACCAAAAGATCAACCCGCACAAGCGCTGTTTTATGCCGAGTTGAACCAGGAATTAAAGCAAGGCTTCACCGGCACACAATTAACCGCCATCCGCGCTTTACCAATCGAGCCGCAAGCAAAAATTGATGAAAATAAAGCCGATATTAAAGCAGCCCGCGCCGTTTTAGGGCTTGTTACCCCTGATTTGGAACAGCAAAAAACGCTGGCTTCTTACATAAGCCATATTGGCAAAAAAAGAGAAGAAGCCCAAATTTATATTCACCAAACATTAGGGCTGGATGTACGCCGCTTTGCCGATGGCGATGAACCGCCGCTCCACACCTATCGCCAAAAAGAGGACATTCTTAAAACTATTTTCACGCCAGAACAGCGTGAAACCCTTGAAGGGGTTAAAAATTCCAACCGTCCCTCACAGGCTGCCCGCAAGATTTTGAACTTTATTACTGCCGATAAATCCATGCAGGGCCAAATTGTCGATTATGTTCAACAGGTTGGAGAAAAAACAGTTGAACTGGAAAAGGTAACAAAAACCGGCCAAGACCTTAAAAAACACCTTGAAGATCACCCCGCTGATCAGAAAGCGCCCCTATCTGTGCATCAAGCAAGGTTTGACATGTTTAAAGATATTCTCAAACCAGACCAGATAGATCTTGCCCAGCGTCTTTATGATACATGGAAAGAAGACAGCATAGCCCACAGTGCCATGGTTGCCCGTTCCGGCGAAGCCATAAAAGACCTGCATGAGGCATTGGTACCAGTAACAGATAAACCGGAAGAACAAACCAAAATTTTGAAAGATATGGCCAATACGGGCAATCTTTTGAAAGGAAAACAGGAACTTTCCGCGATAGAGGAAAATATTCCTATATCTATTCCCCTCTCACCAGAACGTATTTTGCTGGAGCGGGAATATGACCAGAAGAAGCGACTTGTTGGACAAATGGTCATTTTACCGAAAGAGGAAAATATTCCTATACCTACCATAGAAGGCACCCGATATAAGGGTCTGCCGCCTGTAAAAGCAGTGGATCAACAGGGCCTTAAAATCCATGAAGAGACATGGCAGGCCATTAAAAACAATGTTGCAGACCCGCTAGGCCTCGATATTGAAAGCTTCAAGGCGCTGTTTAAGGATGAAACGCCGGCTGAACCAGCAAGGGCAGAAGAATGGGACGGGCATTTTGCAAATGTGCTGGCCAATACTTCCAACACATCCATAAACTCAACCGAGCAACTTTATGACATGACGCAAAACTTCCTTGAAACCGGTCGCAATAAAATAGCTTTGGTTACAAATGCCCGTGAAAAGATTTTGGAAGAGGCAAAAGCTTATAATGGTGAAACGCAAAAAGGTTATGTCGATCATAAAAACCTTTATAATACGATTGAACAATCCCTCACGCCAGAGCAAATTAAAACCGTTCGTCAAGTGCCAACATTATTGGAAAGAGGCACAAGCCAAAACGACCCGCGCCTAAAAGAAACCCATGGCATTTTAGACCTGTTTTTACCAGGCAAGCACGACCAGCTAACCCTTGCAAAATATATAGACCATGTAGGCGCTACTGTTCGCAATCAAAATGGCCTTTTACACCAAATCAACGCAGATATGCAGGAAGCACAAGGCGGGGACAAAGGCTGGGAAAAGCCAACGCCGGCCCAAAATAATGCACGTGGAAAAAGGCTTTTGGAGCTGGCCCCTTATGAACAATTGGCAGCCCTTGAACAGGCAATGAAAGACGAACCAGAAAGTCGGCCAGAGCCACAAAAAGCGCAAGAGCTCTTAAAATATGTCTCGCCAGACAAGGACGCGCAAAAACGCTTTAGCGCTTATGTAAAAGATGTGTTTGAAACCCAACACACAATCAACACAGCAAGCCAAAGCCTGCTTTCAACAGTGCAGACAAACGATAATCCGCTGAAAATGCCGTTTCAAGACCATGCCGATTTTCACAAAAAAATGGCAGTTCTTTTCACCCCCTCCGAGCAGGAACAAATTCCTAATTTACAAAATTTGCACGATAATGCAGACAAAGACAATAACAGCCATGTCATTGCCCATATACGCACAACCCTATCGCGCGTAACGCAGGATGAAGCACAGCAGGATAAACTGGCCAATTTTGCAAAAACAACAGCAACATTTATGGACGTTTTGGATAAAAATCCTTTCAAAAACCTGCCAAAGCAAACAGAAAGTGACCCCCTTAAAACCAAAGCAATGGAAGAGGGCCTGCAAAAAATTGTCCAGATAGGACAAAAAGAAAGTCTGGATATGGGTTTCATTGAAAGAAGTATTAAATCTGATAATAATTTATACCCCAATATAAATAATAGTTGGTACGAGCAAACCATAAACAACTTTGAAGAAATATATAACAACAAAGAAAAAAATAACATAACTAATACACTATTCAATGAAGAAGTAGAAAAATTATCTAAAAATATTGAGAATATAAGCAGTTCTCATTCAAATTTACTTAAACATGCCACATTTTTATATAACAAAAGAGAAACAAAGAGTGATGATTATAAAACCTATTTGAGTAATTTTAAATCATCTCTCACACCAGAAGCGGTAAAAGAAATAGAAAAGCTTAATGATGAACGCGTCTGGAATGATCCATCAAGGATAAGAGAAGCAGAAAAGGGCAGGCAGCATCTTAATGCCATTACAAAAGACCCTATTGCACAAAACCGGATCTTAGAAGTTTACATGGAAGTTGAAGATGTTTTGGAACATCTTGAAAAAACAGAGCATAAACATACTGAAATTACAAAAATGGATGAAGGATCGCCCAAACGCATAAAACTGGAACGCCAGGAAGCAGAGGAAAGAGCAACCCTTAGCCGAAAACTGGCCGATAATTCACAGCAAGATTTCTTGAAATTTGCACCAGGCGAGACCCGTTATCTTGGTATGTTTGATTTTAATGATGAAGACGGCAAAAAAGTTAAGGAGGAAACACTTAAAAAACTCGATGCGGTTGCCGAAAAATATAATCTTGAACCAGATTATTTGCGCCTGCATTTTGATGGCACTGCCCCTGCCAATACAAATTTAGCAGATCAGTGGGACAAAACGCTGGCACAAAAAATTGCCCAAGCAACCAACAAGAATGAGCGTGAAACACTTCAGGAAATTCCGGAATTACACAAAGACGTTCAAGAAATTCTGGAACGGGGCAGAAAAGAACAATTTGCCCGCTATACGCTTAAATTAGGCATCACAAATGATGTGGCCTATGAACCTCAATCAGACTTGCCAAAAGACCATCTGCGTTATGGCGCAAGCATCAGCTTGCCTTCCGCAAATGATAATAATGCAAGTGATGAGCAAACAACAGGCCATATGAATGTTGCCGAAGAAAGTGCCAATGCCAATCTTGAGGCATTGAAAAAACTACGTGAACAGATTGCACAAATCCGGTTCACAACAACACAAAATGCACAAACCAGCTCCACCCACAGACTTGATACAGAAGATGTGGCTATGGAGGAAGATAATAAACGCTCACGCGATGAATTTGACGGAGCAGATACAGATACAAGATCAACAAAAAGACAGCGCGGTCTTTAAGTTTTATCTTTATCTCACAATAACTTAGCGAAAATAACAATTACGAAAGGAAAAACAATATGGCCTTTGAACGTGATAAAAACACCTATGGCTATGGTTACGGGCAATTTGTAGAAAAACAACAGCAATATAGCCCTAATAAAAATGAGAAATACAGCAATAACATTCGCAGAGATTATACGCCTTCTGAAGCTTCAAAAGCTTTGTTTAGCAAAATTGACCAGGCCAATAAGACAATGGCAGACATGGTAACCAATGAAAGAATGGCGCCGACATCCCTTCAAAAAATTATGAAAAATGGCGCTGAATATGATGAACAAGCAGCAAAACGCCATGATAATGCAAGAACACAAATCAATTCTGCTTATGCAACCTATTATCGCGGCAATGGTGGGCCGGATTCTGAAAAGCGCAAATTTTTTGATCCTTTATGGAACAAAGAAGATGCAGCGCTTAATTTGATGGTAAGTGATAAAGACTTTTTTTCTGGCAAAAAACCAAATGGTACTTTTTCAACAAAAGGATATGATGCCTATAAAGAAGTTGTTGATATATCAGGCATTCACGGCAAACATAGCCACTTATCCGACAAACAATCCTTTTTCCTTCTAGCAGACCATGCCCAAACAAGTAAAATTGCATGGGAGATAAGTAAAACATCGGGAGGAAAAAACCCAACAACCGGACGGTGGTCTAACCCGGATGCTGATAACTGGACAGCAGATAAATTAAAAGCCTATGGCAATGAAAGAATTGTTTATGGTCAAGATGACAAAGGCAAACCCCTTACCGAAACAATTAATCAACGTCTTGAAAGATACAAAAACGATTTAAGTATTAATATATCGCTCGAAGAATCTGCAAAGATGTCTAAAAAACTATATGAAGCGCCAACTAAAGACCATAGCGCCATTTTACTGAAACATTTGGGAACAGAAAGTACAGGCTCTGAAAAGAATTATAATCGTGAACCTCTCCCATCAGAAGTTATTAGAAGCAATCCGAGTACAAACGAAGTCAATGCATTAAGAGAACAGTTTTCTCGATCAAAACTTCCAAATATGCCACGCTCAGAAAATGACATCGGTCAAGACATTCGATACGTACACGGTGAGTTACACAATAATATCAGTATGTTAACTCAAAAGGGTGAAGGGCGTGACATGCTCGTGCGATATGTCTCAAAATATGCAGAAGGCATTGCAAATGCATCCAACGATCCGGCAGAAACGGAAAAATTGGCAAATACTGTTAAATCAATTGGCGGCAAAGATGGCAAATGGGCTGGCCCTTATGATAACCAGCAAATTGTTAAAATTACGAAGGAAATGGCCCAAAATTTTCTTGTGCGCGATCAACTAGCGGCAGAAGATGTTGCAAATTATGACCGTTTCCAAAATCGAGAAAAAGGTTATCCGGTCTATTCCAAACACACACCAACAATTATGAAAGATGGCGTCAACGCACTTGGGTTGGACGATTTAAGAATAAGCGATCAAAATCGTTATGAAGCCTTTAGAATGGCCCAAGCTTTTGCGCCAGCAGCTAAAGCTGGTAAATTCAAAGATGATAATGGCGCTCTTTTGGACTATTTCAAAGATGTAACGGGCAATCACAACCTTACCCCTGAACGATTGGAAATTGGTTTAAAAACAGTCCGTGATTCAGCCAGCATGACCAATTATGGTCTAGGTAAAGAGAAAAACGCCATCCACCATGAACACCACCATCATGACACGCCTGATGGTTATGAGCGTGTTGCTTTGAAAAAAGTAGAACCTGCTGAAAACAGCACATCATCAAGAACCAATAGCTACGGTTCTTATGATAAAGGACAGAATAACTATTTATCAGCTCAAACTGCTCAAAAATCATCACACTATAACGATAATAATAACCATAGCAGCCGCATTGGTGGGCAGTTTAGTGATGATATTTCCAGTGCGCCTAATTCCAATAGACCAAATAAAGACATGAGCTTAAGCGACATTCAGTCAGAACTCATGGCGCTAAAGGAACGCTATACACAGTTGGAACAAAAAAACACGCAGCTGGAGCAAACAAACCAACGTCTAGCAAACCAACTTCACCAACAAACAAGTCCCGGCCGAACTACATCAAGCAGCAACCAGGAAAGACAGCCAGACACGCATAGTGCGACTTCAAACCCAACAAGCAGTGATCACTCCAATACAAATTCACGTGCCGATTTCATTGAAAGAAGAAGGCAGCAAAATCAACAGGACCGTACTGCGATGAATATCGGATAAAAATGCTTTGATAGTGTGACAAACAAATAAAAGCACTGTGATAACGCCAGATTTAAAAACGTTATCACAGTGCAAATACATAAAACGTCTCCACACTATAATCCGGCTGCATCCAATATATGCCTCTAACCAAATATGTGTCTCACACAATGCGTATTTTAAGGAGTAACCATGTCACCAACAAATTTAAATAATTCACAAGACGATATTCAACCCACTGAAGAAACAAGGCCCAACCGTTCGGCACAGGAAAGCCGCGCGCCCATAAGCGCTACCAAATCAATTACCGACAAAATAGATAAAACAAATCAAACAATCCTTGAAGGGATCGCGGAAGCCTTTGGTAAAAATATTCTGGAAAAAAATCGCAAACGAGAAAATAGCGGCCTTATCAAATATCTGGATATGTCACAACTTGGACAAGGCCCCTTTGATAAAACAACACAAAAAGGTACAACCTACGAGCATCTTAAAGGTTATATTCAACGTGACTATCAAAAAGCCGTCAATAAATTTAACCCAGATAGGACCGAACAAGAAAAATTCACAGACGAAAAATATTATAAAAAACCTGAAAAACCCCATACACTAAGACATATGGCCATGTTGGACCGCATGGATTATATGGATGATTTAATTGCCCATAAACCAGATTTTTTTACAAAAGGTTGGAAAAAAACAACCACAACCAAAGATGCCCATGAAAGATATAATGTAGTCGTTAAGGCCTTGAAATTTGACGCAGAGCCAGAAACAGCACCCTCTGCAAATGAGCGGAATGCAATTTTAGAGCAAATTCGCAGCGTTGAACAAAAGGCCTATTTGGCCTATTCAGGCCTTAACAAAAAGGCAGAAAACGCGTCCGATGCCGTGGTTAATAATTTCTTTGACCCTAATGATAGACACGTTCACAGAACATTTGAAAAAACCAAAGAAAAAATTGGTGAAACATTCAGCAAAAAAGATTTCTTTGTCGCCGCTCATGCCAAACGCGTTGCAGGGAATTATGATAATCTTGGCATTTTAAATGGATGGCTTGGAAATGAAAAAACACGTTCTGTTCGCACCAATGACCAGTCAAAAGAACTTTATGAAGTTAAAAGACCAGAGATTGAAATAAATAATGGCCGCCCCCCCCGACAAGGACGGCAAGCAACGCCACAAAGAGCAGCAACTCAACAAACAACAAACAGAACAAGGCCTCAAAGGGAAGCCTCAACGGATGAAATTACACCTAACCCCGTTGCGCCAGAAAGATACACTGTCCGACCTGCACCAAAGTCACTAAAGCGCAAGCGAGAAGAGAGGGTACTTCAAAAAGAGGCAAAACGAGCGCAGTTTGAGAGCCCCGAACAAAACACCCTGTCCAATGCCGAAAGCCATGGGAGCGCGATTTCGCGTGAAATGGCTGAATTAAGGGCGAGAGCTAAAAAGATCAACAAACAGCAGGAAAGCGCGAAAGAATTTCAATCCCTTAAGCCATATTTCAACGCTATTC